>CAYXIS010000008.1:0-32024 GCA_964465545.1 uncultured Bifidobacterium sp.
CACCGGTTAATCCAAGAGCCGCAGCCAAAGGTCCTCCAATAAGAAGCGCGCCAACAACAACCGCCGTTTCAATAACATATTTACTTATGAAGGGCTGAAAATAGATTTCGGCCATGGTGTCTGCAAGTGAATATCTCAATTTGCCAATCTCGCGGGCGTAGTAATCACGACGGTTACGTACGATTGACTCCCTGTAAGAACTAAAAACTTCGACTATTTTCTCATTGCCTTTGATGGTCAATCGTGAAGACTCTAGGCCAAGATCGCCGGCCCTTACATGCATCAGTCGATAAAGGGAAAATCCGATAACGGAGAATACGATGACAGTGGCCAAGGCAGTCAAGGGATCCACTACAAAAAGACCAATACTCATCACAACAAGTAGCGAGACATCTGCAATTAATACTACTGACGTCGCCAAAACGTTTAAGGCAATGTATTCAACCCCGCGCGTAACCGAATACAGGGTGTCCTGAGTCGTGCGTGATTGGATCATGAGCAGAGGTTGCGAAAGCAATCTAGATATCAAATTTGAAGATATGGCCGCGCCTCGCCGACTCAAGAAGAACAAGATTCTGCGAGTAAAGAGTATTGAGAGAATTGTTCGCCCAACCAGCAGAATAACGGCGGTGGCGCCCAATACGGCGGCCTGAGTCTTAAATGAAGAGTTCGATAGGTGAAGAAATCGCAACACTGCGCCCACCCGGTTGCCAGATTTTCCAGACTCGATGCCACTTACAGCGACCGCTCCTAATAGACCAACCACCAACACACCAAGCAAGTCCAACCCGCTCATACATATTTGAAGTATTGCGACGATAAGAATTTTCCGTCGATCCTTCTGCGAGAGCACCCGCGCAGAACGGGCCAAGGTGCTTTCGCGCCAGCGCTCCATGGGTCTGTTCACACAGCTCCTTTATGTCGGTATCTGCAAAGCGCAGCCACCCTATCAATTTTCACTGGCAAATCTTTCGAGACTGCTAATCCAGCCATTTTTGAGCCCAAAGTTCGATGATCAGAAGAGGCCATAGGATTCTATCTTTGTCGATCCCGTTGTCATGTAACTTAATTAGTTGACTGACCTCATTGGGATCAAACCATCCTCGGCTTCGAGCCATAGGACCCAAGAGAACGTCTTCAACGTGAGATTTCAATTCATTCCTCATCCAACTCGCGCGAGGAATTCCAAAACCCATTTTCTCTCTTTCTACGACACTCGCAGGCACATACCTCTTTGCTATTTCTTTGAGGATGAACTTTGTTGCTCCATTGTGGAATTTGAGGTCTTCACCGATGGTTCCACAAAGTTCCATGAATTTATGGTCTTGGTAGGGCGAGCGTAATTCAAGTCCGTTAGCCATTGAAGCGATGTCTGTTTTGAAATTAAGATCCTCAGGTAAATACGTTTCGATATCTACCGCCAACGCTCTATCTCTAGCACCAAGGGCATGCGACCCATCCCAAATTGTTTCGAACCACGAACTCGGTCCGCTTCCAATTTGACTTGCCACGATGCCGGATTGCCATAGCCGTTTCCGTTCACGGTCATGAACCAAAGAGACCATTCCTTTGTAACGCTCCGCTTTACTCGCATACGGTCTTATCGCGCCTTCCAATCTGGGAAACAATCCGGATTTCGAATTCCTGCCGAGTGCTTCAAAAATCGGCAACAGCGGTGAAAGAGTCCGCAAGGGGCGATTGAATGCGTGCCGACGCTCAAGCATTATGTATCGTGAATAGCCTCCCATTGCCTCATCACCTCCGTCTCCTCCAAGAGTGACAACCACTTTAGAGCGAGCGAATTCACTTAGTAAAAAGGTCGGAATGATTGAAGAGTCCGCAAATGGCCGGTCGAGTGTCGAAGATAGAAGGTCTAACATCGCTGCAGGATTTGGATCGAGTATCAGTTCATGATGGTCAGTTTCCAAATGGTCGGCGACCAGTCGGGCAAATTTTGATTCGTCAAACCTTTGATCACGAAATCCAATGGAGAACGTTTTCAGTTTTCGCTGAGAGTGCTTGGCAGCTAAAGCGGCCACAAGCGTCGAGTCGACACCTCCGCTCAAGAAGACCCCGAGTGGACGTTCCGAGACCATCATCATTCGAACCGACTCTTCAAGAGCGGTGTGCACTCTATCTTCGGCTTCCATGATCGAAAAGCTTTCTTTCCTAGACGAATCAAACCTCCAATACCTTTGTACCTTCGACTTTCCCGCAGTCCAGATTAGAAAATGGCTGGGTGGCAGCGCGGATATTGAGGAAAAACCAGTCATAGGTGGGGGCGCATAACCGAAAGCAAGTACGAAATCTAGGCTTCGAATATCAGCCTCTCGTTTCACCCCGACTCTAAGCAAGGCTTTCGCCTCAGATGCGAAGTCAATGCCCCCGTCTTCTCGCAAACTGTAAAGGAGAGGTTTCTCGCCCATGCGATCGCGTATAAGTATTAGAGAGTGCTTTTGAGCGTCCCAAATACTTATCGCGAACATGCCTCGTAACTTCTCAATGAAATCCACGCCCATTAGCAAATAGAGGTAGGCGATGACTTCCGTGTCTCCCTGGGTCTTTAGCTGACACCCTCTTTCAATAAGTTCTTTCCTCAATTCTGCAAAGTTGTAGATTTCGCCATTGAATGCGACAGCAACATCTCCGCCTTCCGTGACAATTGGCTGATGTCCCCCCTGGACATCGATTATCGAAAGACGACGCGCGCCAAGTTCTACGCCGGGAATAACATAAAAACCTTCGTCATCAGGGCCACGGTGAAGGAGTGAGTCGGTCATTCTCTTAATCACGGCGCGGTCGCCGGCATGAGTACCGATCCTTCCAGCAATGCCGCACATCTTAAGGAGTCCCTTCGCTACTGTTGCTTAAATCGTAACTGGCATGCATATGCGTAAAAGCGAGCGGCAAGCGCTAAGGGCGAGACCGCCCTTCATGAAGGACTTAGCAGTCGCGAAATGAAACTTAACCCAGATAAATCTCCGTTCCAGAAACCTTATGTCAGCGTCCTCAGCGAACATCTTTATAAGCGCTCTTCGATTTCCAACATAATATTCTTTAAGAGAACGGTGACTCACGTTACTCGAATGGTTTCTTCGATGAACAAGCACTTGATCGCAAAACCCAACTTTGGCAGTCTTGCAATATCTTCGAAAGAAATCCCAATCCTCAGCTGGGCCAAGAAAGCTGCTGTCGAAAACTCCACTCATAGGCAGAAGCGACTTCTTTAGAAGAACAGTGCTGGGTCCCATATCTATTATGGCTTTCGCGGGGAACTGCCTAAAGTACTTGTAGCAGTCTCCCGAGAATGTTGCCTGATGGAAGACATCTGACCCATCAGCACTCCCAAACTCTTGTCCGTGGCAATAGACGAGGTCTAATCCGGACCCTTGCATGAGTTCGAACTGAAGAGATAATTTGTCTTCCGTCCATAAATCGTCACTATCTAGGAATGCAAGATACTCACCCTTCGCCGCGAAGATGCCAGCATTTCGCGCTGCAGAAGCGCCGCGATTTGACGTCTCAATCACCTTGATTTTCGTGCCAAATTCCCTAAGACGTTCAATGGAATTATCGGTCGATCCATCGTCAACGACTATAATTTCGATTTCTGGGTAGTCTTGTCCAATTACGCTTGAAACTGCCTCGACCAGAAATTGAGCGCCATTGTGATTGGGGATAACTACCGAAATGAGCGCGTTCACGGTGAGAGTGTAACTCTCCCTCAAGCCACTCAATCCGATTCTGGGACCAATCTAGTCAAATATTCTGAGATCTCTTGAAAAACTACTCGCTGATCGTGTTCGCGGAACTTCACTCCTGGACTTGCAGAAACCTCGGATTTATCGCGAAGCGCGACCAAGTATTTCTCTATCTGCTTGCTCATCTCACTGGGTACTTTGCTCTCGAGAATGTGAACTAGCGGCTCCCCGCCCTGTGCAAGGTCAATCGCGATGCCAGTAGGAAAGGCAAAAATCGGTAAATTGGCCAAGCAGGATTCGATGTAAACCTGTCCATATGATTCTGTCTTTGCCAGATGCAGTAGCAAGTCCGATTGCTTCATCAATCTAGGCACGTTACTAACCCTTCCGAGGAGAGTGACGCTACCCTGCAAGCCCTTTGCCTCAATCATAGATTCGATTTCGTGGTCCATCGGTCCGGTTCCCGCTATGTAAAGCTGTGCATCAGGAAAGGATTTCCTCAATTGGTCAAATGCATCAATCGCGAGAGGATAATTCTTCTCCCAGGCTAAGCGCGCCACGATGAGAACTCTGGGGAAGCCAGTTTTCAACAATATGTCGTTCTTCTCATCTGTTAGTGCCTCTTGAAAGGCCTCGAAATCCACGCCATGGCCAACCGACACGATCTTCCGTGCGTCGCACCCCTGTGAAATTAAATGATTCTTCACTTCAAGGGAAAGAGATTGAATGATCTTCGCGTGTCGGATGTAGTAGCGGTACAAAGTTTTGTGAAAACGTGCTCGAAGAGGTGCTCGTTCCTTCAATAATTCAAAGTATTTGGGTTGGACATGGTGAATGATGGAATAATCCAAATTCAAAATACGAGCAACTATCGAGCCAATAATTGAAGCTTTGTGGCCATGTAGGACGAGAAAGCTCTTTCGTCCCTTTCGCCTTGCCTTTCGGACTAGCCAAAATACTTCGATTGTCCCGCGAATTCTGGCTCTACTGCTTGTTGAATGAATATCGATGGATCTGCCCTGCAAGAACGAATTGATCTCGCCTGAGTGGCTCAAAGTCACGACTGACTGTGAAAAATCATCACTTTGAAGGAGGGTCAGAAGTTGCTCAAACCAAACGTGTCGATCTGACGACTCCACTATGTGAACTAAATGAATTCCGCTCAAGAAGTTGTTCCTTGAGATTGTGGATTCGGAGCGCAGGCAAGAAAATATCTGGTTCCATAATTAGGAAGAATCCTTGCTAAAAATTTATCGGCTTGTTTCGTAGTGAAAATCATAAAATTGCGGATATTAAGTCCATCTCTGAGCTCGCCAAAGGTGGGAGCTGGCCAGTTGACTTCTGAGGTCCTTATAAAGACAGGAGTAAAGCCACTCGCAACTAGCAGTTTTTTCATCGAGGTCAAGGATGCCAAGGACACGTGATAAGGAGGATAGTCAGTTGTCCTATTTTGGGTGAAAAAGGCAAAAAGACGAACTAGGGCGTGCGTCAACGTATTGGCACCCTGGAGCGGACCCTGGGCGATCAAAAAACCTCGTTGGGCTATCTTGGTTCGCAAAAATTCAAGCTCGCGCACTGGATCTATCAGGTGCTCAAGAACATCTCCCAAAAAAATGATTCCAAATTCCGTATTAAGACTCGCAATTTCCTCTCGCGAGAACATCTTCACGCCGGTGTTTCTCTCGGCGATGGCTCGGACATCCGCGCTCAGTTCCATTCCATATGGATCGAGTCCGCATTTACGCGCCATTTGGAAAGAGACGGGATCGGCACCGCATCCATAATCTAAGAACTTCTGGCCATTCCCTTCCACTTTCTTAGCTAGATAGTGATCTAAATCCGAGAACTTATCGGCCTTTGTATATTCTGCGGGGTCATGGATCTCGCATTTTTGGTCAACATAGTCAGAGGAGTAAAGACTAAATAATTGCGCGTCATTCAATTTTGGGAAGAGCGAGTAGCCACGACAGTTCGAGCAGTACATGAACCTGAAATATTGACTTTCAAATAGGACGGTTCTCTGTCCACGACTAATCTTTAGTTTTGGGGACCGACAAAAATAGCAAATGTGTTCGTCAATCATAATTGTGAACTTCCCACCAATCGACCATCGCGACCCTCCCAAGAATAGTTACTAATCGGAACATGGCGCTAGATTTTAGGCAAAATCGTTCGATTTTGAGATACAGCAAGTCCACCAATATTGTTCAAAATCTCTAGGTGCTCTCTAAGTTCCATCCCGGAACCAATCATTAACGAGATCGCCGCGGCGACTGAATCACCAGCTCCAGTCACGTCAAGGGCTTCCAACCCCTTCTCTGGAGACGCCCAACTTTGAAAACCGGGGGTTAAGAATTGCACACCTTTCTTGCCGTGTGTGACGAGAACGCACACAGTTCCTGCGGCACAGAGTTCAGCGAGAGCTGCATCTTCGCTCCTGTCTTCCCCTACATACTCTTGCCACTCCCGTGAATTCGGCTTAATAACATCACATCCCGCAAACGCGGCCACTCTTCCAAATCCAGGGTCAGAAACAACCGGTATCTGGTTGGTTTTCGCCATTGCAAGGACACTTTGTATCAAAGTATCGCTGAATAATCCTTTTGCATAATCCGACAAAAGCAGAGCGTCGAATTCTCCAATCATGTTTGCGACCTGCTCGATCATCACTTTCTCTAATTCGTCTGAATACTGATCAATATCTTCACTATCTTTCCTAAACACAGGTAATCCATCGATGAAGAAACGTTCCTTTACCGTGGTTCTTCTGAGCGGGTCGACTGTGAGATGAACTTTGCTAGACAACCTCTCGGCCAATCTAGCAACTTCCTGGCCAGGAGCATCGGATCCGCGGAAGCCAACTAGACCGTGCGGTCCTTTTGAAAGATTCTCGAGATGACGAACTGCGTTGCCGGCTCCGCCTAACTCTGCGAAATACTCTCTCTGCTCCACGACGGGTATCGGTGCTTCTGGAGAGATACGAGTTTTGGCAGTGTAGACCCATGAATCCAACATTACGTCGCCTAAAACTAGTACCTTCGCATTATCCCAATTCACGTAACACTCCCTCGAAATACTCGATGACACTATAGGAGACAGCCTCAAATGCACTCCTCGTCAAGTCATCTCCAATCAATACATTTACATCCCAATACGGAATCCCAAATGCATCTGCAGCACCCCTATCGACATCGGAATTTCCAATCATTCCTGAAAGGCGCCTATCAATCTGTGTCACTGAACTAACCTGCTCGAATAGCCCAGACTTTGGTTTCCTACACGTACATCCTTCGGTCGGGGAATGAAAGCAGTAATTCAACGAATCGAAGGTAATGCCCTCTTCCAGAAAGACCTGTTTGAATCTCGCTTCTACTTCATCAAATTCTTCGCTGGAAAATTTTCCTCGAGCCAAACCAGACTGATTGCTCACTACGTGCAAATGGTAGTTGTTTTGCTTCAACAAATGGAGGCCTTCAAAGACTCCGGGAAGGGGTTGGACGCGGTCAGGTGAAGCGATATAGCCAACGTCCTCAATCAAAGTGCCATCTCGATCAAGAAAAACATTCACGTTCATGAAAGATCGTTTGTCAGAATTCTGCCCGCTATTTGTGTAGAACTCGCCCCTTCGACACCATCGATGCAAATAACCGAACAACCGATTTCCGTGAGAAAACTCTTCTCGGGGTAGTCTCGATCTCTATACTCTGGGCCCTTAACTACAACGTTCGGTTTCAAGTCCTTCAATACGTTCGTAGGATCGTCACCAGAAAAAATTACAACTTGATCAACGAACGGTAACTCCAATAGGGTTCGAGCTCTACTAGCTTCCGGGACGTAGGGCCTCTTTGGACCTTTCAATCGTCTAACAGACTCGTCCGAATTAATCCCAACAACTAAGAAACTCCCGCTCTTCGACGCAGTGTTTAGTAGACGTAAGTGCCCCTCGTGTAGTAGGTCAAAGCAACCATTCACCCATACGATTGATTCTTGAGCCGGGCGCTGAATATTCAAAATTTCATAATCATGAACTATTCGAGGAGTGAAATCTTTGGCACTTGGCTCAGCCAAACCCAATTCGAATTCGACATTCTCACAGATAATATGAATAAGTGTTAGATGAATCTCTTGAATAATGGCAGTCACTGATCCGCCGACCTCTAGGACTAAATCCGCTAAATGTGCCTTCGAATCTCCCTTATTACCGCATATAAGGACAGTTGACGCGCCATTCCTCTTCGCCTCCTCCAATCCCATTAATACGTTGGCTGATGTTCCTGAAGTCGTAAAGCCGATAACAACATCACCAGGTTGAGCTAATGATTCCAGCTGGCGCGAGAAAACCGAATCAAATCCAAAGTCATTTGCAATCGCGGTTACTGCGCTGGTATCGGCCGTAAGCGAAATAGCTGGTAAAGACTTCCGATTTCCCTTGAAACGGCCAATCAATTCTGTTGTGAAGTGCTGTGCTTGTGCAGCGCTTCCACCATTACCGAATGCATACACTCGATGCCCCGAACTGAAGGCCGCCGCTATATTGCGTGCTAATGCGTTGGTGAGCGTCATTTGCGCATCACTGATCGACAGGAGTTGTCTGTACCTGGCTTGAATAGACCTTTCAATCACGGAGTGCATTATGCCGTATGTCCACTCAACTATCGATCAAAATTGATTTACAGGCTTGAAAAACCTCATTCGGCGTCACAGTCGTAATGCAATGAGGGCCATCTGACTGGCAAGTGCTCATACAAGGAGAAAGCAGGGATGCAGGCTGCAATTCCACATATCGAGTGCGCCAGGGATGATAACGGTTTGGAGAATGCAAATTCCAAGGATCTCCATTGACCGGGTGGGCACTCACGACAACGCAGGGCAATTTAAGGGATGCCGCAATATGGACCAAACCTGAGTCGTTACTCACCATTAGGTCAGAATCCAACATGATTTCTGAGACCTGCCTCAGAGTGGTTTTGCCCACCAAATTTTGTACATTCTTCACGGTCGAGAAAAGCACCCCAATTTCTTCTTGATCGAACGAGGGCGGTCCAAGGATGGTCAAATTCGCATTTGAAAATTCTCTTGCTAGCAATTCCGCAAGTTTCACCACATTCGGAAGGGGCCAATTCCTTCGGAGTTGACCAGCGCCGAGACTAATCAAAATGCGCATTTCTTCTCTATTGCCTCGCTCGTCAGGACCTTTCGAAATCTGATCCGAAGGTACGGTCCAGTTCTCAATGTCTTGGCTTGTCACTTTCAAGCCATACATATCCAAAATTGAAAGCATTCGCTCAACTTGATGACAATGATCGTTGTACTTATTGCTTCGATTTGACGCCGCATCAATCAGTTGATTCCGTTTGAAATTCACAATTCTAAAAAGAAAATTCTCGGAAAACTGGTTCGGCTCCTTCACAAGTAGCCAATCAGGGCCAAGAAGTAGATCGACTTTGCGATGTCCGTGCAGAATCAGCAAGAAGTACGTCAAGAACATTTTCGATTGGTAGCTAGTCGACTTTCCGTGTCCCTCATTTCTTTTGGGCTTTCGGTGCCCTTTCACCCAAATCCAACGATCCACATATGGGCAGAATTCGACTAACCCACGATTTTCACGTTGAGCTACCACAAACAATTTCGACTTCGGGAAATTGCTCCTGACCTCCCGAATAACCGCGGAGAACAATACGAAATCGCCTAAATTTTCCCAGTTGACGAGGACCACGATGCGAGGGTCAAAATCTTTATAGGAATTGACTCGCCCGAGTTTCGGAACCAAAAGAAGTAGGAGATTCTTCAGAAAGGTTCTCGCCTTTTCCAATTTCTACCCCCAATGCCGTTCAAACCGGTTTCTTCTGACATTCCGCCTTGAATCGCACTCGTTAATTTGGCTTCAAGGGACTTTTATCTCACGGAATGATAGCGTTCCCAAGATTGAAAACTTGGGTTGATCCGGGAGGGTATTCGTGGACGAGGCGTCAAAGACATTTTCTCATTACTCTAAGTTGCTTGGTCCTTATCTTAAAGGACGGATCCTAGATATCGGAGCTGGAGTCGATCCGATCACCAAAGATGCCGAGATTTTCGATAAAGCGCAGGGTGATGCCCAAGAGTTGGATCTCTATTTTCCACCCGCCAGTTTTGACACGGTCTTTTCGTCTCACTGCCTAGAGCATATGAGAGACCCACGCGAGGCCTTAAAGGCATGGTACTCACTCGTCAAGTCGGGCGGGTTCATCGTCGTCTTGGTTCCTGATGAGGATCTGTACGAACAAGGACATTTCCCTTCAATATTTAATTCAGACCATAAGGCCACTTTTACTCTCTCAAAGTCGCACTCCTGGTCTCCTGTCTCCTTCAACTGCTTTGATCTGGCAAGAGAGCTAGGGGGAGACATCGTCTATATTGCCCTTCAATCAGACAACTATGACTACACCAGAAGAACATTTCAGAAATTAGGTGTCCTCAGGTTTCGCCTTACTCGCCAACTCCTGAGGTTGCCGTTTCTAAACGCACTCAGCTTCAAACTGAGATTGCGACCGATTGATCAGACAAGTCGTGGGGATAATGTCCTAGCGCAGAATTGCTTTATAGTTCAAAAACGATAGAAGCGTGGACACCTCTGAACATCCTCTAAGGCACTGGGTATAACGCACGGATCTTCTCGCCAACAAATTGACTGAACAATGAAGCTCCATGTGCGTTTAAATGAACGCCATCCAGGAAATCGCTTGAGTAGGTCGTCGCGTCATTCCCTTGAATAAAACCGATTCCCAGTTTCTTAGCCATGCTCGGTACCAAGTTCCGATATTTTGGTTCATAGACTGAGGTCGGTACAGTTCCAAGAATCAAGGCTACATGGAGCTCCTGACACAGTTTCAACAAACTTTGCAAGTGTTTCATTGTCGCCTCGGGCAACGGTGCGTTCAAATCAATGGGAGAGTTCGTCGGAATATTCCACTTGCCCTCTGCATAGGCCTCACTCGACCGGGGAAAGATCGAATCACCATTGAACTTTAAGGTGTCGACATTTCTATACACCACTCCCTCGCGAAGACTTCGATACCGAATGGACCTGTAGATAGTATTTAGAATAAATGGATCGCGAATGTTGTTGCGATATTTATACAAGAATAGATTGCGATTCAAGAACCCCTTGATTCCAGAATTGGTAATCGCTTGGTCTGCAGAATTATAGATTCCTACCGTTGGATCGTTATCAGAGGATCTGGACGTGTTCGCTCCTATGAGAACCAGCAGATACCTAGGTCTTGCTGTAGTTAAAAGCAAATGGGCCTGTCTCATAATCGTGTATGTCGTCGAACTGTTGAGCGCGGCGTTGAATGAATGAAAATTGCCACCGGCTGCCGAGTCTAACAAGTCTGGGTCAATACCCTCCTTTGCAGTTGAGTCCCCCATGACGACCAAGTCGACACGACCAAGTCCAGAAGGTCTTTCTTGCAATTTGATCACTTTGGCTTGTTGTTGCAATTGCCAAGAGTTCTGCGGCGGACCCATGATAGGACTACCCATTCGAACGATGACTTCTAAACAGAGTATTGCCACTAACGAGCCGGCGAGAAATCTAATAATTCTCATAATTCCTCAAAACTGAAAATAGACAAAGGGGACGATTTCGCTCGCGCGAAATACCAGTGCGACTAAAACCAAAATCCCGACTGCGAAACCACTTGTGAAAATCCCCAAAACAAATGGGGCATTTCGATAGGTCCGCACCAACAAATCAAGTGAAAACGAAATGACTACCAACATCACAAGCTGCAGAAAATCCACGCGATCGAAGAGTCCACCGCTTCTATGGAGGATTCTTGTAATCATTTGAATAGCGACGTGATAGGAATTCGCTCGGAAAAAGATCCAAGCACCGGACACGGCGAGGAAAGTAAGGCCTGTGCTAAACAGAGCAATCAACCTGTTCTGCCCTTTGAAACCCCTTTCGCCAGCAGCCCGAGTAAACAATTTATGACCTACCAGCAAAATGCCTTGGACCAATCCCCATAGGAGAAAGGTCCAAGCGGCACCGTGCCACAGACCTGCAACAGTCATGACGAAAATCAAATTCACAAGGGTCCGTCCGTAACCGACCCTATTCCCGCCAAGTGGAATATATAAATATCTTTTGAACCAACTGGATAACGAGATATGCCAATGGCGCCAGAATTCCGTTATGTTTCTAGAGAGATAAGGCTCTTGAAAGTTTCTGATGAGTTCAATTCCGAGTAGCCGTGAAATCCCTCTAGCCATATCGCTGTAACCGGCAAAATCACCATATATCTGAAGAGAGAAGGCGAAGACTCCTATGGTTAATGTCTTCCAGTCAAAAGACGTGTTGCTTCCAAATACTCTGCTTACAAGTGGAGCTGCGAAATCTCCTATGACAGTCTTTCGGAAGAAGCCCAATGCAATTAACAGGAGCGCAGAACTTACCCTCTCCGATGAAAGTCTCGCTGACCTCTCCTTTAGTTGCGGGAGCATTATCTTTGCCGACATGATTGGGCCTGAAATCATGTATGGGAAATATGAAAGAAATATTCCGAGTTCTACTATTGAGTTCGTAGGTACCAATTCCCTCTTATAAACATCCACCGCATAGGAAATGGCCTTAAAGGTGAAGAAAGATATTCCCAGAGGCAGGATGATATGGCTTAAGGAAAAGCTCGGTTTGAAGCCAATTGCTTTTTCTAGCGAATTCACAGACGAGGCAAAAAAGTTCAGGTACTTAAAGATTCCAAGAACGAAGAGATTAAAGGTTACGGTAAGAATGAGGAGATTTCTCTTCTTCAGATTTTCCGCTTCGGAAATCCCTCTCGTAAGGTAGAAATTCACGACAGTCACGAAAATGATCAGAAAGAGAAATCGCCAATCCCAATAAGCGTAAAAAAAATAGGAGGCGACCAGAAGGACCGGTTTTTGCGCTCTTGGGGGCAGTAGCCAATAAAGGCAAAGGACCGCACTAAAAAAGGCAAGGAAGGGAAGTGTATTAAAAAGCAACTTTTCCCCTCTCTTTAACGGCAGATTGTATTCGGATTCCTCTAAATAGCTCCATCATTCTGAGGTGAATGTCCGTCGTGGTGGACCTTTATAGGAGGGCCTCTCGGGTAAAGTCTGAGCATGGCGGAGAGCAATCTGAGGAAACTAAATCACGTTAATTCGCCGACCGCCTTGTCTAAGCTAAAAGGCTTGGCCTTCGTCATAATCACTTGGGTATCAATCTCAATCCTTCTTTATCTCAAAATTCCATCCGCTTTTACGAAGATTTATGCGGAAGATGGAGCCCTTTCGCTACAGCAGGCTCTTACTAGTCATTTCCCTCATGATTTCTTCGTCCCATACGCTGGCTACTTAGACGTTCTTGCTCGCACCGCGGGGCGTGTGGCGACCTCATTCCCTCTTGCTTCTGCCGCTCATATTTTTTTCCTTTATAACAGTTTAATGTTGACTTGGATCTGCTGGGTTGTTTTCCGCGCGTCAGAAGGTCACATTGCCAGTCGTTTCGTCCGAGGTTTCTTAGCCTTATCGCTGATCCTGATTCCCATAGGTAATTTTGAATCTATTGCGAATACAACCAATTTGCATTTCTTCTTTATGAGCGCCTGCCTACCTATTTTCCTGGTTCGAAATCCCACTAAATTCGATACGTATGTTTTTTCATTCTTCGTACTCGTCTCAGCACTATCTACTCCTTTGATGGTTTTCTACCTCCCGCTCATTGCATACTTGAGAATGACGGATTCGAAAACCAACCGACTGAGGAATTTCAAACTATTTGATTATGCCTGGCTCGTTGGAATGGCCTGCCAAGCACTCTTTATTGCGATACGCGCGCTGGGGGAGCGTACGGCCAATGGGATAAGCACGGTGACAAAAACCGGATTCCTTTACCTAGATCGCGTATTCGGCTCCTCCTTTTTCCCTTGGTGGGGTGGAGTCTCGGATAGCACGCCATCTATACTCCCCCAATATTTTTCGGCAAAGATCTACTTACTTCTCAGGGGTTTGTTCGCACTTGTTTTCCTCGTCGTTTTAATCATCTTGATGTACAAATGGTTTAAGAGAAACCCCTCCTTGAAACGTACTGCGATTACCGTATTTTCGACCGGAATCATCTACTGGTTTATTGTGGGGATCTTGTTTAATCCAGAGCCTCGTTATGCCATATTCCCGTCATTTGGCTTGATTTTGATTCTTCTCTACACCCAGAGTGAAAAGGTCGCTAGTTCTCCGACACTCAGAAGCTCTCTGATTTTCGTCCTAATTGTCTTAACTTGGATAGGTTCTTGGTCTCCATCTACTTTAAGAACCCAGGGACCGGTCTGGTCAGTTGAATATCAAAAGGCTGTGAAGAAGTGTGCGGAAAACGCAAGTACCGTAAACATTCCGATCATACCTATCAACAAGGACTGGCACGTGACCATAGATTGCAGCCGTACGAAGTAAGCAGATTCTAAAGAACAAACAGCCTTTTGCTGCGCCATTCGCTACCTTATTAAATCAAGACCCCATTGTTTCTTAATCCCCAAATGTCAATGATCACCTTGTCAGTTTCAAGAGTCTTATATCTTGCATGAGGGGACCCGATAACCAAAATATCTGACCTCTCTAATAGTTGGTCTTCACTAATCAATCGTCCATCCTGGACAAACGGATCAGATATAAGTACTTCCTTACATTTAAACAGGAGCAACTTTCGCAGTTTATACGCTAGCGAACTGCGGGTGTCATCCACATCGGCTTTGAAGGCCATTCCAAGAATTCCAACTGTCATTTGAGACAGTTCATATTTTCTTTCAAGGCGACTTACGAGGTACCCAGGTGTGCCCTCATTTATCATCATTGCCGCATGCCCTAAAGCGAAGTTTTGTTGGACAAGTGCTGATAGTTGCATCGTGTCCTTGAACAGGCACGGACCGGCAGCAAATCCAGACATAGGGAGGTCGCTCGCCCGAGGGTAGTCATGGGAAATCGCGTGACGAACTTTTTCATAATCAACATCAAAATCATTGGCCATCATGAAGAACTGATTTGCAGCCGCAAATTTCAAATATCGCCAAACATTCGTGAAGAGTTTGGCTAATTCTGCCTCTTCGGGAGTTGTCCTAAGAGTCTTTCCCGAGAGCGAATTGAAAATCTCCGCGGCACGATTGAACGCATCATCACTTCTCACACCTATTACTTGCGGCAAACTAGACAACTCTCTAAGTGCATGACCTTCAGCGATTCTCTCAGGGCAATAGGCCAGGTCCATGCCTGGGAGCTCCTCGCTTAGAAGTTGCTCCACGCGCTTGGAGACGCCGGGGAACACGGTAGATCGCAATATCAGCAACTGCGACCTATTTAAATAGGGGAGAAGTTCTCTGACGGCATTCACAACGGAATTCGGATCCGGGCTTAGATGTTCATCTACAGGGGTTCCGATAACAACAATGATGGTGTCCGCCCGAGTAAGGCAGTTTGGGTCGATAGAGGCGCTAAACGTCTTGTCTTCAAGAGTGGACTTTAATAGGGCCTCCGCACCCTCTTCTATAAAGGGAATTGAGCCGGCATTGATAATATCGACGGTAGAAGCGGAAGTGTCGTAAGCAACTACTTCATACCCACTATTAGCGAGTGCCAGACCAAGAGGCAATCCGACGTGGCCTCCTCCACCTACTACTGCGACAACACCTCTGCTGGTTTGCTGATTACCTCTCAATTCAATCCTCCGATGTTTCCGGTAGCCGGCTTCTTAGGCTGCTCATTTTGAAAGGATAAGTCTCATAAACCAATATGTATAGGTAGGAAGCCATTTCAATACTTTAAAACCGGATTCACCCACGGTGCGTTCATGCCAGATCGTGGGTATTTCGACAATTGAGTAAGAGCTGGTATTCGCCTTTGCAACAAGTTCAAGACCCAAAGTGAATCCAAACTTACTCTCGATGGTGATGCTTTCAAGGAAATCTCTGGTCACTGCTTTAAAAAGATTTGTCGCGTCACAAGTGGAGATTCCTTTGACATGATGAATAATTTGTCCGGCCTGCCGAGAAAGTAAGTGCTTAAATCTTGGCCCGCCAATATGCTCCCCTCCTTTCGCGTAGCGGGAGGCACAAACCACTGCCGCACCGCCCCTAAGTTCACGGACTAGTATTGGAATGTCTCTGGCATCATCGCTATCGTCCGCCGTCATAAAAATCACGAATTTTTCCGTCGAAGATCTAATGCCATGTTTTATTGCCAAGGCAGGACCACGGCCATCCACTTGAACCAAGACTTCAACTTGGATTCCCAAGGTCGACATCATGGATTCAGCCGCAGCAATTGTCGGATCCGAAACGCTATCGGCGATCAAATAAACAACAGCTGGCTCTTCCAACGAGTTATCAATATCTCTCAACACGGTTGCAATAGTGTCTTCTTCATTAAATACGGGGATTATGATTGCAATCTCGGATGAGTCTGGCACCCCAGTAGCCTAGTCGGTGACGAAACAATTGTTCATGATTGGAAAAGCATCAATATGGAGAGTTTGCTTTTACTTGGATCCACTGGCTTCTTGGGCAAATCTATAGTCAGGGAATTAATGCCCTTGGGGGAAATCGGGCAAGATTTGTTGATTTCTCAAAACACCAACGCGGACGATCCCCTCAGGCTCACTCGTCTTGGTCCTGATTTTAAAGAATTGGAAGAGTTCAATCTCGAGGGGCGAGAAGGCCTACCCCACGCAAACATCGTGGTGGTTAACTGTGCCAGTTCACGCTACTCACAAGATGAGGCGACCTCAAGACTAGGTAATTACGAATTCCCTAGACGTATTCTAGATTCACTATTACGAAATGAGAATTCGAGAATTCATTGGGTGCAGTTTGAAACATTTTGGCAATACTCAAAATCGGTCCTGCCAGACCCAACTTATGTCTTCTGGAAGAATAGGTTTGGATCTGATTTAGAGGAAATTTCTCACAAGACTCAGGTGACCTACCATAAAGTCGTCTTGCCGCACTTGATCGGGCCCGATGACAACCCCAATCGCTTCCTGCCCCGAACTTTCCTAAGACTCCTAAGAGGCGAAGACGTCGTACTCAATTCACCTGAGGAGATATTTCATGTCACTGATGCGAGAGATGTCGCCAAATGGTTGGTGTCCACAACTCTAAATCGCGAGAACCGCCTCTCCAATATCTCAGAACTTTTCCCTTCACATGAAATGACTCTACAAGAGATCGTAAGTCGATTTGCGTCGCAATTTCACAGCGATTCAATTATCACTTCTGTTCCGGACGAAAAATTTACAAACCCGTCGCTTATCTTGGCTGATCAACCACCTATGGCTAATCTTCAAATAGCATCGCTTCGAACCATCGACACTACTTTCGCTGACATATCTCAATGGTTGTCAGGAATAACACAGATTGATAGCCTTTAAAGATGCAAAATAATCCCGCTTCCGATCACTTACCATACCCGCTTGCAATGGCCAACTGGGACCATCGTGAACTTGAAGCCATAGATCAAGTTGTCAAGTCCGACAGATTCACAATGGGCGAACAAGTGAAGCTTTTCGAGGCAGAAGTCGCTGCGAAATTTGGAAGCAAATTTGCGGTCATGGTTAATTCTGGATCTTCCGCTAACTTATTGATGCTTACGGCCGCAAAGATCTTTCTCGGAGAGAGAACCACCAGAACGCCGAACATTGTGGTCCCGGCGGTCAGTTGGAGCACTACCTATACTCCCTCCTATTTTCTAGGCTACAAGTTGAAATTCGTAGATATCGACGCAAACCATTTTGGTCTCAATTTGGAAAATGTCGAGCGAGCGATCGACGAAGATACAATCGCAATCCTCACTGTGAACCTTTTAGGTTCGGCATCTGATTTAGTGCGATTGAAGAAGTATGCTGCCGAGAGAGAGATTCTTCTCTTGGAGGATAACTGCGAATCCCTTGGAGCCGAGCTTCAAGGAGGGTTCACCGGTTCATTTGGACTAATGGGTACCCACAGTTCGTTTTTCTCTCATCACATCAACACCATGGAGGGTGGCTGGGTTACAACCGATAACGAAGACATCCATGGAATATTGGTCTCTTTGAGAGCTCATGGGTGGTCGAGAGAACTGCCTATGAATTCAAGGTTTAGGCCTAAAGAGCAGCAAGATTGGTTCACATCCCAATTTGAATTTGTTCTGCCTGGCATGAATTTTCGGCCACTTGAGATGGAAGCAGCTATCGGAAGGGTTCAACTGGCCAAAGTGGATGAAATGATCCTTCAAAGAAGGGCAAATGCGGAAGTATTCGAACAACTTGTTGGGTCGCTACCCGGAGTCGAGATACAAAGGCCACTAGGTAATTCCTCATGGTTTGCGTTCGCCATGATTTTCGAAAGCGGCGATTTGCGCAATAGGGTGGCTTCTGCGTTGAGGTCTGCAAACGTGGAGTGTCGCCCAATTGTTACTGGCAATTTCACAAGACAGCCAGTTCTCAACTTCCTAGAGCATGAGGTGGTGGGTGAGCTTAAAGAAGCAAATCGACTACATGACCGCGGTATGTACATTGGCAACCACCCTCTTCCGCTTGAAAGGGAGATCGCGCAGGTCGCTTCGCTAGTTGAGAAAGCAATTGGATGACGACAAATAGAATACTCGTCACGGGGTGCGGTGGCTTCATCGGTAAATATTTAACGCGTCGCCTTTTGCAAGATCCATCAAACATCGTATTCGGAATCGATGTCGCTAAGAAACTTGAGTCATTCCAATCCGATTCAAGAAACATTCAATCGTCTATGGATCGTTTCTTTCCTTTGGCGATTGATCTGACTGACTCTGTGCAATGTAAGGAATTGCCGGAAGTGGACTATATCTATCATTTAGCGGCAATTAATGGCACGTCGCTCTTTTATAAGATCCCATGGGATGTCTTTTTCAACGGAAGTGCTAGCACAATTAATGTAATTGATCACTACAAAAGCTCTTCCACGCTTAAGAAATTCGTGTACACGAGCACTAGCGAGGTTTATGCCAGTTTAGTAGATGGTCATCCCGAACTTTGTCCAACGCCAGAGGAAATAAGAGTCGGCTTCGAAGATATACGTAATCCTCGCTGGTCTTATGGTGGCGCAAAATTGGCCGGCGAAATTGCGCTCTTTGCTGCCAATTCTCAATTTCAAATTCCGTTCTCCATTATCCGGTATCACAATGTTTATGGACCCGATATGGGCTTGGATCACGTCATTCCAGACTTCATAGATCGAGGCCAGAAAGGCATTTTTGAACTTTTTGGTTCCGAAAATCAACGATCATTCATTTACATTTCCGACGCAATAGATGCGACCTTAAGGATTGCCTTAAGCCCAGACGCGTTGAATAGAATTGTGCACGTCGGAACAATGGACATGGTTTCTATGAAAAATCTAGCCGAGAAGATCATGACGTTTGCGGGATGGACGGGTGAAATCTCGGAGTTTCCGGCACCTAGTGGGTCGACGATGATTCGCTGTCCAGATACCACTTTTTTAAATTCGAAGATTGGCTTCAAACCTTCCGTTTCCCTAGAGGAGGGTCTAAAGAGAATGCTTTTCGAGCATGCGGAATAGGGCCATCAGAAACAATCTCTGACTTCTGCGATCACGCGCTCAGTATTGGCAACCTTGGATCTTAATTCAGTGATTTTCGGAATTCGTCTAAATCAATCATGCAGTCGGTATTTGCGGCCTTCATATTGAATGGGCGACTCCCAAGATAAACAACCGGGACGACAATCCTGCGTTCCCTGAGGAGTAATTCAACATTCGGTATTGGAACCCATGGAGATGCAAGATCTGTTGACATTGAAAATACTCCTAGTCTCCGAAAGGACGGGAATGGCTCCGCGGGAGGAACTATTACTACCCTATCGATGGATCTGGCGTTCACACAGGAAGTAATCTTTTCATTAAGAAATGAAGTCTTCTTCTGATAGGGACCATAGAAGAATTGCAAGTAATGCAAATTCAAAGTGCCAACGGCAACAAGAGACAGGATTGTAGAAATCATGAGCAAAACGCCTCTCTCCAAACTTCTGCTCGCATTGATGTTCGCCAGCAAACTTTTGGTTGCTATGAGTAAGTAGAACACGCCAATGGCGGCTACTCCCCAGCAATATCCCGGCAGAAGTCGAAATTCTATTTCATCATCAGAGGTGACGATTATAGGAACGAGAGTGAGGACTAGCGGAAGAGTTATCGCAACCGCCCTATACAAGAATCTCTCCTGGAGTTGTCGGGATTGTCGCAAAATTCCAAAAAATAGAATTACCAGAACGGGCAACGAAGTGGCGGCGGCGAGGAGTGGTGCAGGACTATCTATAGTGAAGGGGCGGAGTCCAATTACAATAGGGCGAGTTAGCAGCCAGAGAACTTTATGTGGGATTTGAGAGACGGACACCAATCTGACCCTGCTATTGGCAGATATGTTAGCCAATTGCATGAAAGTAAAAACGCCTAGAAAGGAAACTATTCCGGAAATTATCAAAAGGATAAGACCCTGGATTGTTTCACCTATGAACTTGGACCCTTTCGACCCATTCATGACATTGGTGACGGCTATAACCGAAAAGTAAAAAAGCGCAGCAGGTGGGTAAGCGGTGAGAGCAAACATGAGAAATAGAACGGCCAGGATCCTTCTTGACGTTTGGCCAGAGGACCACAACCGAAATGAGTACACACCAGCCAGTGCCGCCCACACGAAATGCCAGGTAATAGTCCAGTGAACGTACATCTGAAGGCTTGGGATGCACAGAGCTACAGCAACAGAGAAAACACCAACAACGTAATGCGTAGAATTCTTGATACTTCTCTCGACGAGAAGAAATATTAGCAACAGCCCATTTAGCGCAAGCAGACGTAACACCCATGCATTTGCGGGATCCTTTAGTAGTGAAAAGCCAAGGGACAATATTCCGGCAGATGTTGGTCGGGCGTCTTTTAATACGTGATTGACAAAGCCTGGTCTATCCATCAGCGCCGCATAATCATCGCTCCAGAAGGACTCCTTGAATACTCCCAGTGAGTACGCAATGAAGATCAAGAACAATCCCGTTACGTTATATTTGTTGAACTGGTCTAGGATCCTTTTTTGCGGCATAGCAAATACTATTCTTTCACCACCGAATAACCCAGTTCCTAAGTGGAAGTATTAGCGCCCTCGTAATCACTAATTCTCGACTTATGTGACACTTTTCTATAGATCCATGCATACGCATAAACCTGCGCCATTAGTAATAGAGGCATGACAACCAGTCGATGGCGCGAATCACCATATGTGAAGAAGTCCGTTGCCCATGCAAGCAAGGGAACGTAAAGCACAATGCTGCCGATGTGTTTCTTAGATTTCATGAGCAAGAACACTCCAAGAATCCACGCTGCAATCGAGACGACGGCGAAAACGGTTGCTATCGCAATTACAACGGTAGACGAATGGGTCATCTTTTTGATGTCATGGTAGAGCGTGAAATTGTGCATCCACGTTCCTCGTTTTGCATCCCCAGAATAAGGTGACCAGAAGTAGATCGCATTCCACATACCCGTTTTGATAATCGTGCCAATATTCTCTGGGCGAAGTTGCCCCATCCAAGGATCTGCGGCGCTACTGAGTGCCCAGGTACCCTCAGCTATCTTGTTCCGGAGTGCAAAGAGCATGACAGGAATAAGAAGGACGGCAAAGAAGACCAACTCCCGCATGAGCTTAATTCTCCTAAAGAGGATTATTTGAATCACGATAATCCACGGAATCGCCCGAGGGTGGACAACTGCGGTGTAACCACCAAAGAGTCCTGCAAGAACTAAAATGTAATTCTTAGTAGAATGTTCCTGAATCTTCAATACTAAGAAAAGATAGAGATAAAACACAAACATTAGAAGCGGCTCGTACATTGCCTCGCCACTCATGGGAGTAAATGCCGGACTCAACAGAAAAGCAAATCCTATAATCAGGGCGAGTTCGTTCTCGAAGAAGATTTGTGAAATTCTATAAACAAGATAAACCGTGCATATTGATAAGAGTATTTGCCATACTTGGGCGAACATCACCCAGTGCGAGCCACCAAATTTGGCAATAGGCCAGAGAGTCGCCGGATATCCCATAGGATATTTATGACCGCCCTGAATGTGACTCGACCAGAATCCATATTTAGCAAAATCTAGAGGCGCGACTGTGTAATTCGGAGCATCGGGAGCGCTATCGAAAAGATTCCTAGTAAGTGCATACGTCACGCGCACTAGAAAAACGCCCAGAAGGGCAACCAGAAATGTGCTTTCAGTTAGCAGCAACTTCTTAAGTGACTTCATGTCGGTACTCTATAGGTGACCGTTTCAAATTCTGGGAGTTCCAGATAGGCAATTTTGAGGTATCCGCGAATTCGAGAAGTCCTGATCTAGACTGGGAAGCCACAACTATCATTCTTGCGAGATCATTACTGGTCAGGTTAGGCTCGGGAAGGTTGTACGACGCACCTAGGGCGCGTACGGAGCGGATTTGATCGACCAAACGGAGCCCACAGTGAAGATATTCAATTGACTATGAGATTATTAAGAGTCATTTTTCACAAACTGCCGATTGACTACCAAAAAGACTTAGTGGATTCGAGACTATTTTTCTTATACTCGCTTTTCCTAAATTTACGTAGGATGTTGTTTCATCGAAGTGAGGTTTTCGGCCAGACTGGCGAGGATGCTCTGCTGGCTAAGTGGCTGCCTGAAAGCCATGGAACCTACATCGACATAGGCGCGGGACAACCGATTTGTGGCTCGAATACTTATGCCTTTTACAAGAGGGGCTGGAGAGGCATTTGCGTCGATCCGATTAAGGACAATTGCAAAATGTTTCGCATCCTAAGGTCGAAGGATTCAATTCTGGAAGCATTGGTAACGGAAAATCACGGAAAAATCAATTTTTGGGAATTCATACCTTATGAATACTCGACGACGGTGCAGCAAGTTGCCGAGAGACTGATGGTAACGGAAGGTGTCAGACTCAAACATTTGCGAGCACTTGACGCAGTTCCAATATCGAGTTTTGCTCCTGAGATGAATCCAATCTCGCCCACGTTATTATCTATCGATGTCGAGGGCGCAGACTTGGAGGTTCTGCAATCAAACGATTGGATCAATGTGCGTCCTCGAGTGATTTGTGTAGAAGAGTGGCAGGATTCGATTACCAGCGGCAAGAGCAATATTCGCCAATATCTGGAAAGTCGCAATTACAGTCTTGAGGCTCGCACTGAATTATCCAGCATTTTTGTCGAGCAAACATACTTGAAGAAATTGGGTCAAGTCGATTAACTGAATACTTTTTCCTGGAGCCGCGTCGGGGATTCGAACCCCAGACCTACGCATTACGAGGCGCTTGACGCCTGCAATGTGCCCCAACAATGCTCGTTATCAGGCGTGCATATATGTGTTCATTCATGGTAATCCCTCTTCCGACATAGCAAAACCATGACAAAAGATACCGCCCCCTTTGTCCATGGATGATGATTCGGTTCTACCAGGACATGGATGTTAAGCAGAAGGACGCCAAATTACAGAGACGTATCACGCGCAATAGTTAGCGCCGGGCCTATTTCCAAGCAACTATATGACTACTACACGCGCGTGGTGAAGGTTGGGCCTCAGCTTTTGTGTGATTCTATAGCGCATGCCTAAAGCTCCAGACAAGTGGAACCCTCAGATTCAAATGGTACGCGGAGTCGCCATAATATTTGTGGTTGCTTTTCATTTCATGAACGGACCGGAGTTTTGGGGCATCTATGGTGTAAATCTCTTTTTCTGTACGAGTGGATACCTAATTACAGGGATTCTCGTAAGAGATAAAGAAGAAAACGGAAAGATCAATTTGAAGGAATTTGGATTAAAGAGAATTAGAAGACTTTTTCCAGCGGCGAGCGTACTTATATTCCTTGTGGTTCTTCTTAATTTCGCGGGCATATTGAATGGATATAAACGAGACTATCTGATTTCTGGAACCGCATATCTCATGTACATGGGTAATATCGTTGGACTCTTGCCTCATGGTCACCATACGACTGCATTGGCGCTTGGTCACTTATGGACGTTATCCACCGAGATGCAATTTTACTTCCTCTGGAGTCTGGCATTCATTAACGTGCTACTACTACTAAGCCGAAAGAATCAAATCTTGGTCACAACATTTTTGATCATTATTGGTATCCCCCTTTTGCAAATGGCTTTCAGACCCCTTACCCAGACAGTAGTTACTAACACAATAGATTGCCTTGGCTCCTTTCTGATTGGCACTCTTCTTTATCTCATATTCAAGAAACAAATCGCGATACAGAATCGAATTTTGCATTTCGCTGTCATGCTTTTTGGGAGTGTGTCACTTCTATCATTGTTGTTTCAGTACTCTGGGAAGTTAACGATTCCAAGGGGTATTTTTTCTACCGTACTCAGCCTCAGCGTAGTTTGCACTTTCCTATTGATGCTCGGCTTGGACGATAGTCCATGGCAGAAACCACTTCGGCACATAGGTGATATCTCCTACTCTTTGTACCTTATTCACTACCCGGTCTATCTAGTTTTTTGGGCATACTCACATTCGTTCTTGAGTAGAACTATCTCGCTATGTGTTTCTCTTTTCCTGGCAGAGTGTAGTTTCGCATTCATCGAAAGACGTTTCTGGCATCCATCAATTGAGGAGAGAGCCGCCTCGGGGATTTGAACCCCGGACCTACGCATTACGAGTGCGTTGCTCTACCCCTGAGCTAAGGCGGCTGGTGCGTGAGCAAAAGTACCGTGACGTGAGTAAATACCCAAACCAAGAGCGGGCTCCTTGCTGACTGATACGCCTAGCCACGTGGAAAAAACTTAGTCAGACAGTAGGCTTCACTCGTTAACCAACGAATAATCAGCCATAGATATGGCGTGGGATAGGAAATCAATTGACGTCAAGCCACGATGACATGATTGCGGAGCTAGTCGCCGAAGCTATGAAGGAACGTCACCCACCCAAATCTTTTGTTCCAGGTGAGTCAGTAATTCCGATTTCAGGGAAGGTATTCGGCGAGCCCGAACTCACTGCCGCGGTTCAAGCAAGTCTGGATTTTTGGCTAACTTCGGGGCCGTACACCGAGAGATTTGAAAGCCGTATGGCAAAGACCGTAGGTATGCGACATGGATTTATGGTGAACTCCGGCTCTTCCGCAAATCTCGTGGCGCTCACTACTTTGACCAGTCCAAAACTCGGTGACAAGGCGCTGAAGCCGGGCGACGAAGTTCTTACGGTGGCGGCCGGATTCCCGACAACCGTGACTCCGATTCTTCAAAATGGATTAGTGCCAGTTTATGTCGACGTTGATCTTGAGACATATGTGGCAAACGACCAGGCTCTCGAAGACGCCATCGGGCCTAAGACCAAAGCCATCATGATGGCACACACACTTGGAAATCCCTTCAACATCGATCTAGTTGAAAAGTTGGCCAAGAAGCATGCCCTCTGGCTTGTAGAAGACAGTTGCGATGCCCTAGGTGGGACGTATAGAGGGAAGAACCTCGGTAGCTTCGGCGACATTTCAACGCTTAGTTTTTATCCCGCCCATCAAATCACTACCGGTGAAGGCGGCGCTGTGCTGATAAAGAAAGTCGCACACAAGCGGATCGTGGAATCCATCCGTGATTGGGGGCGCGACTGTTGGTGTGAACCTGGATGCGAAAACACATGTTTGAAGCGATTTGAGTGGCAACTTGGCGAATTGCCGCAAGGATACGACCATAAGTACATCTATTCTCATCTCGGCTACAACTTGAAATCTGGGGACATTCAAGCTGCCATAGGCTTGGCTCAGTTAGATCGCCTTGAGAGTTTCGTGGAACTTCGCCGTAGGAATTGGGGTCACTTAAAGAATGGCCTTGCTGACCTCTCCGAATACTTGGTACTCCCGAAAGCGACAGAGCACGGAGACCCATCCTGGTTCGGTTTTGCCATCACAGTGCGCCAATCAAGTCCCAAGAACCGAAATGAAATCGTGCAAGCCTTGAACGAAAAGAAGATCGGAACTCGCCTACTCTTCGGCGGCAATCTCCTGCGCCAGCCTGCCTTTGCTGGAACACCTCGTCGCGTTCATGGTGAACTCACTAATACCGACACAGTCATGAACGACACCTTCTGGATTGGTGTCTGGCCTGGACTCTCCCTGCCAATGCTCGACTTTGTTATTTCGACTCTTCACGAAATTTTGCACGCAGGCTAGGCGTCTAAACTAGGCTTCCCCGTATGAAGACTATTGATGTAATAGCGCCCGTCTATAATGAAGAAGATAGTTTGCGCGAATTCGTATCGCAACTCCTTCTTGTCTTTGATTCCGAAGTTAACTATAAGTTCAGATTGATATTGGTAGAGAACGGATCTGTTGACTCATCTTGGACCATAATCAATGAATTATCGAAGCGCGAAAAGCGAATTTCATGCATAAAGCTCACTCGCAATTTCGGGATGGATGCGGGAATCACGGCCGGACTTGAGTTCGCCACCGCCGATGCCGTGATACTCATGGCTTCTGATCTTCAAGATCCACCCGCTGCGATCTCACTGTTTCTGAGAAAGTGGGAAGAAGGCTTTGACAATGTCTTCGCCATCGTCAATAAGAGAGTTGGAATATCTGTCATTAGAAAAATGAATTCCCAGATTTTCTACTGGCTTGCGAACAAGATGGCAGGTGATGCGATACCGCGTAATGTCAGCGACTTTAGGTTGCTATCGAAAAAAGCCTACGAGACTCTCAGGGGTCTGCGAGAGGCAAATCGCGTAATACGCGGTCTCGTTGGGTGGATGGGATTTAAAAGTGTGGGAGTGCGAGTCGATAGACCTCCCCGCTACGGAGGAACGAGTAAGGCGCACACCTGGAAAGTAATTGGGTTAGGGGTGCGTGCGATTCTCGCCCACTCCTACGCGCCGCTAAGAATGATTTCTATTACGGGTTTGACCCTAAGTATCATGTCTTTGATCAGCCTAATTACCACTTCAATTCTCTTTATATTCCGCGGTGTTCCCTTCCCGGGATTCGGCACCATTATTTCAGTAATCATTCTTCTATTTGGAATCCTATTTTTGATGCTCGGAATTATCTCTGAGTACCTGGCGTTGGTTTATGAGGAGGTTAAACGACGTCCTCCATTTCTCGTCGACGAGAAAATCAACATTAAGTAAGGGTTGGGAGACTCCCTTAAGACTGCTCGTCGCTTAATTCCTTGGCGATTTCAATGACCAAGTCTTCCTGGCCTGCCACCGGACGCCGCTTACCCAATTCTTCGATCAGGTCAAATTTGTCAATTCCATAACGATTAGATTCAGCGATGATCGGCTTGAGAAAACCAGAGAAAATACCCGCGAGTCCCGTTGCCACGCTTCCCGTCGATAATGATTGTGGGCCGGGTATGAATTTCGTCAAGGCCTCATCTACGACTCTAAAGTACTCATGGTGATCAGCCGTCGTTTGATTGCTTTCCCTTAACAAAGGAATTAAAACTTCCATCGGGGCATTGCCGGCTCCGGCACCGAAACCAGCGGCGCAAGCATCCACAATCTGCGCTCCGGATTCGACAGCAACCAATGAGTTTGCAACAGATAGTCCAAGGTTATCGTGCGCGTGAATTCCAACGGGCACCTCGAGCTGGTCGACCAATTCGGCAACTCGGTGGGCGACACCATCCATGCGTAGCGCCCCAGCCGAATCCATGAGCATGATTGCCTGAGCTCCAGCTGCTTGCATGCCGCGCGCCTGTGAAAGGAGCTCCTTTGCGCTCAGCATATGAATCATCATAAGCACGCCGACTGCCGTCCTATCAGCGTCTCGAACATATTCCAGGTATCGGTACGTTGTATCTGCCTCAGAACAGTGGGATCCGATTCTAAATACATCCACCCCTTGTTCGATCGCCGGCTGGACATCGCGCTTTAGCGAAGCTATACCCGGCATAACATGGACGCTCAATTTAGTGTTTATCAGTCTTGCGCGGGCCGCAGCAAGCAATTCTGCGTCCTGTGTTGCGCTAAGGCCGATGTGAAAGGAACTTGCACCCAAGCCATTGCCGTGTCCCACTTCAACCCAATCAATACCGACTTTGTCGACAGAGGCGCAGTAAGAATCGACATGCGCCGCAGAAAGTTGGTGCCTGATTGCATGACTTCCGTCTCGCAAAGTGGAATCCGAAAGGATGATCTTGTTGCCCTTGAATTCGATGGCGCTCATCTTGCCGCCATGGTTCCAGCAAGATCTTCTGCTGCTTTTATCGCGGCCACGTTGATGATATCCAAGTTGCCTGCAAACTTGGGCAAATAGTCACCAGCACCGATCACAGTTACGGCCAAATGAACCGTAGTGTCATT
Source organism: uncultured Bifidobacterium sp. (assembly GCA_964465545.1). Classification (GTDB taxonomy): domain Bacteria; phylum Actinomycetota; class Actinomycetes; order Nanopelagicales; family Nanopelagicaceae; genus QYPT01. Next base: position 28,062 of record CAYXIS010000008.1, read on the forward strand.
CAGCTGCGTCGCTTGCGCGGCCATTGAATAACCCGGACAGTAAATCTGGATTCTTCGAGTCACGGCCTCTGCAATCTCCTCGATCCTGTTTGCCGAGAGATCAGTAGATGAAAAATAGATGCTTGTATGCATCACGATTTCGGGTTTTGCGGGGTTTAGGATCAAAATCGCTTTCGCACTTGAAATCCCCGTAAGTACACGGATGGCGTTCTCGGTATTCTCAATATATTCATCCAAGTTGCGACGTGTAGCGGGTCCGGCACTCGATGAAGATATTGTGCTAACAATTTCCACTCGATCCAATTGCGGAAATTCCTTTTTAACGGCGGCGATAATCGGAATGGTGGTTTGACCGCCGCAGGTAATCATATTCAGGTTGAGCGGAGCATCGCTCGGAACTTCCGAGAGTTCTGCCAACTCTGGAACGTAATAATCGCCCAATCTCGCAGGCGTAAGGTTAATAACGTGGCAATTATTGGCCAAGATTGTCGGAGCGTGCTCCGCATGATCACGTGCGGATGTGGCATCAAAAACCAAATCGATATCCGCGAGGTGCTTCAATAAATCTTCCATTCCACCATGGAGGGCGGATATGCCTAGCGATTCTGCGCGAAGTAGTCCAGGCGAATCTTCCCGGCGACCGACAAAGAAAGAACATTTAAGCGACTTGCTTCGACGGACTTTATAAAGGAGATCGGTTCCGATATTTCCTGTTCCTAGAATGGCAACACGAAAACGTCTCGTGGGAGTTGTCAATGAGCCCTCCTATTCGAATTCGATCTCGTCAATGATCCGAGATCGTAGATTCTATTGCATTTCAAGGCTACCCTTCTGAGTGTACAAGAGGCGGTCCTGCATCTATGTCAAGCAAGAATTGGGGTCAATTGTGACTGCAAGGATAGAAAAGCCAGGTTCGATGCCAGTCGTATTGCTTGCTGGTGGCATGGGAACTCGTTTGCGCGAAGAAACTGAATTCCGACCAAAACCGATGGTGGAAATTGGTGGACGACCAATTTTGTGGCACATCATGAAGTATTTCAGTTCCTTCGGATTCAACGACTTCATTATTTGTCTTGGATATAAAGGAGACTCCATTAGGGACTACTTCTTGAATTACCACACGAGGAACATCACACTTTCATTGAACTTGGGATCTCATTCACCCACCAATTTCATGGATACCCACAACGAGGATTCCTGGCAAGTGACCCTGGTTGACACTGGAAAAGACGCACCGACTGGCGAGCGACTCCTAAAAGTTCGCGATTACGTTGGTGAACGCACCTTCCTCTGTACATACGGAGACGGTCTCGCAAACATCGACCTGGAGGCTCTAGTTTCATTTCACCGCGCCCACTCAGGAATTGCCACCCTCTCTGCGGTTCACCCAACCAGCCGTTTCGGCGTAGTGGATATCCTGGGTGATGGACAGATCCAAGAATTTCATGAAAAGCCAATAGTTGATGATTGGATCAATGGGGGATATTTCGTTCTCGAGCCCTCCGTATTCGATTATTTAAGCGTAGGCGAACCGCTTGAGGAGAAGCCACTGCGCAATCTTGCTTCCTCCGGCAATCTCTTCGCCCATCGTCATGAAGGATTTTGGCAGCCGATGGATACCTATCGCGAATACCTAGAATTGAACGCGATATGGGATAGCAACGAGGCGCCTTGGAAGATTTGGTAGTCAAAATGAATTCCATTAAATATGGATGTTGGAACATCATTGTCGATCCACAGATCGCAAAGGTATCCGCGAATGTCTTGGATTTCTTGATAATCGATCTTGAGCATGGTTTCCGAGATTTCAGCGATTTCCAATCTGCTTATGAGGCTACCAAACTTTCGAAAGCAGAAATCTATGTGAGAGTACGAAAATACGACGACCCATGGATTCAGTCGCTTCTAGATCTGGGTGTAACAAAATTTGTACTGCCACAAGTCCGCGAGATATCCGAGTTGGAATATTTTTTACGAGCAACGTCTTTCCCTCCAACTGGCCGACGTGGGTTGCACCCACGTATATTCCAGCTGACAGAAGGCCAATCAGCAAGACTTCAAGACGTTCCGAATTTGAAAATTCGCACGTGCGTCATTATTGAGACAAAGGAATCGCTCAAATTGATCGATGCGATATGCGGTCACCCACAAGTCGACGAGATATATCTTGGTGTTTACGACCTATCTCTTGAGCTCGAAATGGAAGGTGGAACGGAATCTGCGGAGATGCTCGCAATTTGCTCAGATGTGGCGAAAGCGGCAACGAGGTTTACGAAGCCCCTCATGGCCATGGCGACAAACACCTCGGCAATGAAGCAATTCCTTACTATGGGTGTCTCCAATTTCGTTATTGGGATCGATTCTTCGATACTCCAAGAGTCTTTAGAAACCAAGGCCAGGGCCTTTAGAGAGGGTGGATTCTGACTTTGCACAGAGTCTCAGATGAAATCATCAGGGTGCTCACGAAGCTAGGCGTGAAACACTACTTTCTTGTCGTAGGTGGTAATGCAATGCACCTTGATGACGCAATCAGACTTAGCGATACCCCGTACACGGCATTCCACAATGAACAAGCGGCCGCAATGGCGGCCGAAAGCTACGCTCGGATCAAGGGTGATATTGCCGTGTGTGTAGTGACGAGCGGACCTGGGGCCACTAATTTGACCACCGGAGTTGCCGGCGCTTTCCTAGATTCTGCGCCTGTTCTTTATATTTCGGGACAGGCAAAGAGCAACGAGATGGTAACTGAGGCGATGAAACCAGGCGTACGACAAGTCGGTACTTTCGAATTACCTGGAGTCGAAATCTTGAGACCGATAACCAAAGCTAGTCGAGTTCTGCAATTGCAAGATAACGTTCAAGAGGTAATCGAGGAACTCGTTCAAACCGCAATGCGAGGCCGACCCGGGCCGGTGTACCTAGAAGTTCCTATGGATGTTCAGGGTGCTGAATGCGGCGTTGCCGAGGAACCACTAGTTTTTTCGCCAAGTCCCTCGGAATGTGGCGAATGTGTCTCTTTTGCCGATGCATTCTATGACGCCTTGAAAACCAGTCAGAAGCCCTTGATTCTGGCTGGACACGGGGTGCGGACCGGAGGAGGCCGCGAAGCACTTCTGAAACTCATAAATGAATTGAATGTCCCAGTTGTAACGACGCAGTTGGCCAAGGATCTAGTCCCCTATTCCGACCATCATTTCGTTGGCCACCCGGGCCTTAGAGGCGATCGAGCAGGGAACCTCGCAGTTTTTGAAGCGGACTTACTTCTCTGCATCGGCACAAGCCTGCAACAACAAACCGTCGGGTACGAACCGGCAGATTTCGCGCCAAATTCAAGGAAGTTCATCGTAGATTTCGAGCACTCGGTTTCTAAGAAAAATGTGCCATTTGAAATAGAGAGACTTGTGGATTGCGAAGTGTCGAGCGTACTCCAAGAATTACTCAGGTCTTGCCCTACTCAATCGGAGAGACCTCGCGAATTCGGCAAGTGGATCGAACTCAATACCGGTCGCAAACGCGATCTGGCCGTTTCTCGAGAACCACATGATTTGAGTACGTCAGAAATCAATATGTACGAGTTTGCAGATGTCCTCAGCGAATCATCATTACCGGGTGACACGATTGTCACCGATGCCGGACTCTGCTTTTACATCATGGGCCAGGCCTACCTGACAAAGGAGGGGCAGCGATACATCGTCTCCGGTGGACTTGGCTCCATGGGTTACGCCCTCCCCGCCTCCATTGGAGCCATAGCGGCTGGAAGCGAACGAGTCATCTGCGTGACTGGGGACGGATCGGCACAGATGAACGTACAAGAATTTGGAACGCTTGCTTCGATCGAAGGCCGGGCCATCATTTTCGTCATTAACAATGGAGGGTACGCCTCGATTAGAAATACACAGCGATCCTTTTTCTCACCCACATTCATTGGAGCGCCTGAATCTTCAGGGGCACGGCGTCCCCAAG
>CAYXIS010000009.1:0-32012 GCA_964465545.1 uncultured Bifidobacterium sp.
GGGGTTGTCACGGGTGCCAGCTTGGTGGCCCTTGTAAGCGGCCTTCCTGCGATTATCCTCTCCACGTCGAACGGAACAATGGTTGCAACTACTCTCTCGAGTTGTGAGATTGGAGCAGCAATTGATTCGGCGGTTCTGTCATGGAGAATTCGGCCCAGGAAGAAAGAGTAAGCGCGTCTTGGAAAAAGGAGAGTTAGTTCGACGTCTTCGCTAAGAGTGGCCCTGATCGCGTAATCAACCGCCGCGTTCGCCAGTCTGCGATCGGGACAGTCGATCAACTCGAGCGGGACATCAGATAGAGCCCTATTCTTCGCCCAGTCTGATGAGATTGACTGAGCATGTCGGTCATCAATGACGAAATGCACCGCAACAAGATTGTGCGGGTTCAGACTCCTTGCGTATCTGATAGCACCAACAGTTGCGACATCCACAGAATCGATGAGTACCGCGACGTCATGACGCGCGATAGAGGTTGCGCGAGACCTCTCTTCGTCAATTGCTAAAGCAATTTGCTCTTTTCGATATTGACGATTGAGCCGTATGAGGGCAGTGGTGGCGACCGGAAAGATCAAAACTATGAGCCATGCGCCTTCGGTAAACTTCACGACTCCAAAAATGATAACGATCAACAAAGACACTGACCCCGATGTGAAGTTGATCGCGAACCTTCTTCGCCATTGCGACTCCTTCATGGTGAACGCACGTTTGGCCATTCCGAATCCCGCCATGGCGAATCCGGTAAAGACACCGATGGCGTAAAACGCAATCAACTTTGCTACATTGGAGCCGACGGCCAAGACTAAACTTGAGGCGGCGATGGCTAGAAGGATTATTCCATTGGAAAATACGAGGCGGTGGCCCCGTTTGGTCAATTGGCGGGGGAGGAAGCCATCCTCAGCGATGAAACTTGCTAAATACGGGAAACCGCTGAAGGGGGTGTTAGCTCCGGTATAGAGAATCAACATCGTTGAGAATTGCACAAAGAGATAAAGAATATGACCGACTAACCCGCGACCGAAAACAACATCGGCGATTTGTGAAATGACAGTTGGCGTTCCATTCGCATAGGGCCACGCGTGCGTTTCTTTTGCAAGCCAAGAGACACCGAGAACAAGTGTTCCAAGAATCGAACTCATGATGACTGTGGTTCGCCGAGCATTGTTGCCCTCGGGTGCCTTAAACAAGGAGACGCCGTTTGAGATTGCTTCAAGTCCCGTGAGAGATGAACCGCCGTTTGCGAATGCTCGAAGAAGAACGAGTATCGCACCCGCCGTGAGCAGTTGTTGCGAATGTCCCGCGGGCATGGTGCCGGCGCCGGTTACCACGTGACCAAGAGTTCCCTGGATCTGTTTCCAAATTCCGACTATGAAAACGAGTGCCACTGAAAATACAAAAAGATAAGTTGGTGCCGCAAATGCCCTCCCGGCTTCTTTGACGCCTTTCAGATTTCCAAATAGCAGGAGGCCAATGACACCCAAGGTAATTTCCATGGTGTGCGAGGACAAAGTCGGAAACGCCGACGTTAATGCCGAAGTGCCCGCTGCGGTTTGAACGGCGACGGTGACGATATAGTCGAGCATCAAAGCGACCGCCGCAATTTGTGCCACAACTGGTCCGAAATTCTCTCGTGTTACGACATAAGATCCACCCGTCTTTGTGTACACCATCACAACTTCGCGATAGGACAGCGTGACGATCACCAAGATTGCAAGCACAACAAGTGTCATCGGCATAAGGATCGAGAAACCTGCCAACCCGAAGGCAGGAAGCAAGTAGTAGAGAATGTTTTCAGTTCCGTATGCGGAGGACGAGATGCAATCTGATGAAAGAACTCCAAGCGCAAAAACCTTGCTTAGTCGCTGGTGCGACAAGGAGTGTCGATTCAACGGTTTGCCAAGAAGGGCTTTTTTCACCTTGTAGGAAAGTGGGTCCTTGAGGTGCGCGTGCTCTTTGAGAATCTCGGGGGCAGGAGCCTCATCCGCCCAAACTTTAGGCATCTGTTTCACTTTCTTCCAACGTCTCGGCCATGAGGCGGTATCCAATACCCGGCTCGGTCAGGATGTATGCAGGGAGTTGAGGATTGGGCTCCAATTTCTTTCGTAATTGACTGATGAAGAGACGAAGGTAGTTGGTTTCACTTTCGTAAGAATTTCCCCAGACGGCCTGAAGAAGTTCTCTCTGCGAAACCAAAGTCCCCGACTTGGAGAGAAGGTATTCAAGCAAGCGCCATTCGATGGGGGTCAAGTGCAAGTCTGCGCCTCCGACTTTTGCAACTAGATGCCGAGAAAGGTCGATCTTCCAATCACCAATTTGGAAGTAAGGAACTGTTCTTGAATCCTTTGCTCGCCTGAGTACCGCCTCCACTCTGGCAATGACTTCATCGATCTCAAATGGTTTGGAAATGTAGTCGTCTGCGCCTGCTTTCAGGGCGCTTAGCTTGCGATCAAGCTCAGTTCTTCCGGAAAGAACCAATATCGGCAGGTTGCTCCACGACCTAATCTTCACGATGAGGTCGCCGCCATCCATGTCAGGCAAGCCTAGGTCCAGAATCATGGCATCGGGATTTGCTTCCGCCACTAGCGCTGAAGCGGTTGTGGCGTCGCCAGCCGACAATGTTCGATATCCACGAGCCCTGAAGTTCATCACTAGAGTACGCACGATTTCGAGGTGATCATCCACGATCAGAATGCACTTCGCTGGGTCTTTCCTCATTTCGCATCCCCAGTTGGAAATGAGACGACCATCGTTAAGCCACCCTTGTACGTCTCCTCCATAGAGATGCTCCCGTTCATCAACTCTGTGAACCCTTTGACTATGGCTAGTCCAAGTCCAACCCCCGTTGAGTTGTCACGATCTCCTAGGCGCTGGAAAGGAGTAAACAGATTTGCCTTCTCTCTTTTCGATATCCCTGGACCATGGTCGATGACTCGAATCTCAATCCGCTCTTCCACGTGGAAAGCTGCGATCGTTACGGGTCGTCCCTTTGGATTGAAACGGAGAGCATTTTCAAGGAGATTGCCGATTATTCGTTCAAGAAGGATCGGATCACCTTTGATAGGCGGGAGTTCGGAGTCAATGCTTATTTCAATGAGATCCGTCTGTGATTTCAGGGACTTGATTGCCCCGGAAACTACGTCTTCCACGCCGACGTTACGCCAGTTGAGAAAGATCGCTCCTGCTTCAAGTCGACTCATATCCAGCAGGTTCTCTATGAGATGGTTGAGTTGATCCAACGAAAGATTTGCAGAATTTAGTAATTCCCTTTGCTCTTCTTGTGTCCACGAAATACCGCCATTGAGCAGACTTGAAATGGCCGCCTTTGACGAAGCCAACGGACCCCTTAGGTCGTGGCTGACCGCGTTAAGCAATGCGACACGCATTTGATCTGCTTGTCGTATTTCTGAAAGTTCCCTTTCGTTCTCTTCGAGCACTTGTCGCTCCAAGAGAATGAGCACTTGTGATCCAAAGGTGGTGACAAGGTTTCTAAGTTCTGGATCAGTGATGGCAGGGTTGGCCAAAAGAGAGTATTCGGCGTTCAAAACAATTTTGGAGTCCGCAATCTCTTGTGAAATCGTCGAAATGGTTCCATAGATAACTTCCATATAAGGTGCAACGCCGGATGAGTCATTTCGGGCGACAACTAATTCTTTCAGGCCGAATGTGCTCTTTGAGTTGTTGAGAATTTCATCAATTGAGTTGTGCCCCCGGATGATGTTCTCTGCAAGACTTGAGAGAAAAAGCCCCTCTTTTGAAAGTCGCTTGAGTTTGGTGGTGCGGAGCTCGAGTTTGTTCAGGATGAAAGACGCTGTGATGCTTGTTGCGAGATACACGAGGAGTGCAATGAGATCATCCTTGTTGCTGATCTTCAATGTGTGAAAGGGCGGGGTGAAGAAGTAGTTCAGGAAGAGAAAGTTCTCAATTGCACCAATGGTCGTCAGCCAAATAGGGCTCTTGATTGCAATCGCAAGGGTGATGATTAATAGGATGAGCGTGTTGGTCGTCAGATTGAAACTGTGACGAAACCGAACCAGGATTAGATTCACCACTGGGAGTATTACGAGCAGAACCGCCATCGTTTTCACAGCCGAAGTTCGACTTTTGTGGCTGAAGACCGCCCCAGACCGGAGCACACCCTTCTTGTTCATGATGGATTTAACCGTAGATGTTTGTGGCTGGTTTCGCCTCTTTTGGGAGGTTTCCTAACATTTTCCTTACGTCGGAGCGTGCAGTCTAGGCAGCGAGAGGGAGACTGGTTAAAGTGGAGATCAGGAGGTCCTGTCATGAAGCGTTTTAGCGTCTTTGGGCTTGCTCTTACCTTCCTGCTGGCTAGCGTTGCTTATTCCCCGATACCTGTTCAGGCAGCGTCAGTTTCCGTCAACTGCCAGAAAGTAAAGAAGCAAGTCATGGCATCCGAAGCCAAGGAGAAGGAATTCGCGAAGCAGTATGCGCCGGTCAATGGCATGTGGTCTTGGTTCTTCTCTTCCGCACATCTCAACGAGTACTGGTTACTTCAGAAGAAGATCGTTGATTTTGAAGTTGCCATGTTCACCTACGATCTCAATAATCTGAGTTGCTTCACTCTTAAGCAACAGGCATATGTAAAAGTTGTCTACAAGCAGTGGAAAAATCTTCAGGATTTTGTGAGCGGCCAACCGGACTGGATTGCCGGATTTAACTTCGCGCCAATTGTCTGGGATTCAATTTACGACAAGGATCTCGTAACGCCAATCCCTTGATCTGTTATTAGCCGATCGTCTCCGAATCACGGAAGCGAGAGCGCCCATGGGTGCAGTTTCTGTTGACGTTTTCTTTTGCGCAATCATCACATAGCAGAATCAAATCGTGACAGGCAACATTTGCGCAGTTGTGGAACTGCTTTGTGGGCGTTGAGCATTTCTCGCACGCTCCGATGACTTTCGTACTGTCGCTGAAGTCGAGGGCCATACGGGAATCGAAAGTGTAAAGAGAGCCTTCCCAGAGGCCTTGATCGCCGTATTTCTTTCCATAACGAACAATGCCGCCTTGAATTTGGTAAACCTCTTTGAATCCCCGGTTCTTCATCACCGATGAGAGAACTTCGCAGCGGATGCCTCCGGTGCAGTAGGTGACGACGGGTTTCTCTTTGAGATGGTCGTACTTGCCACTTTCAATCTCGTTGACAAAATCGCGAGTTGTAGTGACGTCGGGGACGATTGCGTTCTTGAATCTTCCGATTTTGGCTTCAAAGGCATTTCGACCGTCAAAGAACACGACTTCATCACCGCGCTCCTCGACTAGTTCTTCAACTTGGTCAGAGCGAAGGTGAATGCCGCCTCCGACAACTCCATTTTCATCGACAATCAACTCGTCCGGATTGCCAAAGGCAACAAGTTCGTCACGAACGCGGATTTTCAGCCTCGGGAACTCATCGCCTTTGCCGTCCGACCATTTGAAGTCAATCTTCTTGAATCCCGGGTACTCCTTTGTCGCCCGCACGTACTTCTTCAGCGCTGACATATCGCCTCCGAGCGTCCCGTTGATGCCGTGGGGTGAAATCAAAATGCGTCCCTTGAGTCCGAGGGATTCGCAGAGTGCCTTCTGCCAAAGACGCACGGCCTCGGGGTCGGAAAGAGGAGTAAAGGCGTAATAGAGAATGACTTTTTGAAGTTCCACGCACGCATTGTAACGACAAGGATGAGCGTGACTGCCCGCTCAAATAAATGAGAGTTCAGCCCGACTATTAGCCTGATCTTAGGGTTCAGTAGTTATACAGTTTAAGCGTGAGCAAGAATCCGAATCGAGTCCTGGCCGTTGTGATTGGCCTAATAATCATTGCAGTGGCAATAGTGACCGTTCTTTCATCGACGAAGTCCGCGGTGGTCATTGATCGCTCAACGCCGGCCGGTTCTGTTCAGGTCTACCTGAAGGCCATTCTCTCGGGAAAGAATGCGGCGGCTGCCAAGATGCTTTCGCCTAATAGCGTCTGCACCGCTGATGACATTGACCGGGCCTATGTCGTTGAGACAGCGCGAGTCCTTCTTGTCGACTCGACCACAGAGGGAACCACCGCAGAAGTACGAGTACGAGTGGAAATCCCGTCTGGTGGCCCGCTTGGAGATTTCAGGACCGAAGACCATACTTTCCGCCTCAGTTACGTTGACGCCACATGGCGCCTCACAGGAGTGCCTTGGCCCCTGTACGACTGCGGAGTGATGACAAAGTGATGAGTGCATTCGGACTTCTTATTCCCATCGTGGTGATCGTTTTAGTCGTATTTGGAATCAGAAAGATTAGATTGGGTGAGGCTCAGGGTGCATTGCAAGGCCATTCGGTCCGACGCTTTTTCCAGTACTTACTTCTCTATGGATTAATAGTTGTCAGCGCATTGGGCTTGTCAGGCCTGCTTGGGCGGGTTCTTGAGCGCTCTACCCTTGTTGTGGCAGACAAGACGGATTTGGCACGCAATCTCTCCTTCGTCGTTGTGGGGATTCCGCTTTACCTTCTCCTTGCATTCTGGACCCGCCGCCGATTCGCCGAAGACCCGACAGAGTCAAGGTCTTTTGGATGGGGCTTCTATGTCACGATCACGTCAATCACCTCGTTGGCAGTGGCAATGTTCGCTCTTCACGACATGATTTCGTGGGCCTTCCGAGTACAGGATTTCCGGGGCGCTGCCCTTTCGCGATTGATCGTGTGGGGCGCTGTTTGGGCAGCGCATTGGTGGGTGCACTTGCGTTCAGCCCCGTTAGCGAAATCACCCATCCATCACGTGCTTGGCTCGCTGATTGCATTGGGCACCGTTGTCGTGGGTGTCGATCAATTGGTGTCGGGTGCGATCCAGAGAATATGGAATTTTGGAGGGGACGCGATCTTCGTGTCTCATGGCGATCCGATCTTGCGAGGTGCAATAACTCTGATGGTTGGCGCGCCGATTTGGTACCTCTACTGGATTAAGAACTACTCCAAAGAGAAAAGGGACCCACTCTGGCTTGTCTACGTACTCCTCGTAGGAGTGGGTGGTGGGCTTATCGTGTCGGTAGTTTCTGCCAGCACCGTTCTTTACAGTGTTCTCGTCTGGCTTGTGGGCGATCCTGGATCATCCGATGCTTCGACGCATTTCCGCAACGTGCCAAGCGCAGGTGGTGCGGTTTGCGTTGGAGTGATTGCCTGGTGGTATCACCACGCCATGCTCGAAGAGGATCGCAAGGCAACTCGGACGGAAGTTACGCGGGTCTATGAGTATTTGATGGCTGGAATTGGCCTGCTCGCTGCGGCAGGCGGTTTGGCGATGATTCTTGTCTCTCTGGTGGAAGCTCTTAGCAGTAGCTCGGTGATTTCTGGAAGTGGGGCGACCAATGCGCTTTTGGCCGCTGCGACTTTGCTCATCGTTGGTAGCCCTGTGTGGTGGATCTTCTGGCATCGGATTCAAACCGCCATTGCAACGTTTCCCGCCGACGAACACACCTCGCCGACTCGACGCGCCTACCTCTTCATTCTGTTTGGGCTTGGTGGGATCGCCGCGGTTGTCACGTTGCTTGTCGGAGTCTTCTTCCTCTTTGATGACATCTTCAAGGGAAGTTTCGGATTAGAGACAATTCGTCGGATGCGATTTGCAGTTGCCATCCTTGTGACGACGGGGGCAATAGCTGGATATCACTGGTTGATCTATCGCTCTGAAAGGGAACTAATTGCATCGGGCCTTCGTGGCCCTCGCTTTGTCGTCCTCGTCGGTCCTAGAGATACCGAACTCTCACGTGCAGTCTCCAAATTAACTGGCGGTCGGGTGCAGTATTGGACAAGAAAAGACGACCAGGTCGGAACATGGATCCACAATGAGGTCATGGACGCCCTCGAGAAGAGTGGAGACGATGCGATCATTTTGATCGCTGATTCAAAGGGCATGCAAGCCATCCCTATTGAACGCGGGTAGCCCAGAGTTTTTGCGACATTGATCTTGACCCCCAAGGAGATGACACGGATTCCGGGTTGCTCTCTGTACCATTTCTGAATGAAACTCACCCTGCGCTCAAAATCCCTGGTGGCTCTCGCAGCCTCAGCCCTGGCCTTCACGGGTTCCCTTGTTGCAACTAGCGCGAACGCCGCAGGCGTTGGCACCGAGCATCGTCCCGTGTGCGGAGCGCCTACACCCGATGCCATGCGATGCCATTCGCGTGTAATCGTTGAAAGTGACCACGTTTCACCGTTCGCTTCAACTTCACCTTCTGGATTGAGTCCGGCGCAGATAAAATCGGTTTATTCCTTCTCGACTTCATTGACTGCCGGAGCCGGGATGACGATTGCCATTGTGGATGCGTATGACGATCCAACTGCCGAAAAAGATCTAGGCATCTTCTCAGCGCAATACGGTTTGCCTGCATGTACGACGGCCAACGGATGCTTTACGAAAGTAAACCAAACGGGAGGCACTTCCTATCCAAGGATGAATGCAGGCTGGGCGCTTGAGATTAGTTTGGATATTCAGTGGGCACATGCCATCGCCCCCGGCGCGAAGATTCTCCTTGTCGAAGCCAAGTCGGCTAATGCAAATGATTTATTCGCCGCGGAAGATTATGCCTCCGCTCACGCATCGTACGTTTCCAATAGTTGGGGTGGAAGCGAGTCATCCTCGGAGACTAGTTGGGACTCTCACTTCTCAACCGCAGGGGTGAGCTATTTCGTCTCCTCTGGTGATAGTGGTCTGCCAGCGCAGTACCCATCCTCCTCTCCCAACGTCATTTCAGTTGGCGGAACCACGCTCACCTTCAACCCTGACGGTTCATTCAACAATGAGACCGGTTGGGCATTAGGTGGAGGGGGATGCAGTGCATATGAAACTGCCACGAGTGCACAATTCGCTTTTGAAAATCTCTGTGGCACAAAGCGCGCCACGCCTGACGTCTCCCTCAATGCAGATCCTGTGTCGGGAGTGTCTGTCTATGACTCCACTCGCTACAACGGTAAATGGGGTTGGTTCGTGGTCGGAGGTACAAGTGCATCTTCACCAATGTGGGCAGCGCGTGCGGCAGTCACTGGCGTGCAGGTGAACTCGGCTTACGTATATGCAAACAACATTTCCTACCGAGACATAACATCGGGCGGAAACACCGGAGGATGCCTTGTCGGTTATGACCTTTGCTCGGGACGTGGAAGTTGGATCGGGGCAACCCCGTAATCACTACGTAATAAATAATCAGGCTCCAAACTCAATATCGAGTTCGGAGCCTGATTATTTCCGAGTATGTACTTACTTGTTGGAATTGCCTGGCTTAACAGGAGCAACTGGCTTAGTAGGTGCGGTTGGTTTCGCCGGAAGCGGTGGCTTAGTTAACTCCGTCGGCTTGACCGGCCTGACCGGTGCGGTTCCTAAGGCGGTGACCGCTGCCTTGTAAGCAGCAATCGCTGACGCCGTTGCTGTTGTGTGAGCGTTCAGCGCAGCAATCTTCTGTGCTGAAGTAGTGGCGTTGGCAATGGCTGCCAGGAAATCGGCATCCGCTTTATCGAGTGCAGCCTTTCGGGCGGCTGCGATTGGCGCTAATTTGGCAACCCATGCTTCGTGCAGTGGTTGATATTGAGCAAGAGCTGCTTTGTAGGGCGCCTCGTACTTTGCGAGGGCAGCCTGCCAATCTGCTTGGTATTTCTCAAGCGCGATTCGGTAATTAATCGCATTCACTGCGACAGTGACACGGTATTGAACAAGAGCCTCTTTATAGGCTGCGAGTTGAGCAGCGTAGGCTGTTGGCGATTTGGCGGTTGGTGGTGGTGTGGTTGTGTCTGCATTTACAGCGCCCACTGAACTCAAGGCGAGTCCGGCAGCAAGTAGACCTACGCTGATCATCCTTTTTGTTTTCATTTGTATTCGCTCCTAAGCGATTTTTGGGCTCAATTGCCCTGTACAAAAAGCCTCCCCATTGATTTTGTGTGTTTCCTGCGAAAACACTCTATCCATTATGTGATTCCATGCTGCCATCAGAGCTATGTGATTCGGAAGACAAATCTATTGATTATTGGGGCAAAACAGGGCTAGACCCTGACATCACTACAGACAAGAAAGTAGCTCAGTTGTAGCATCAATTTGCACGTTTCGCGCCTACATTTCCTGTTAGGGGGTTACGGTATTGACGAATCGAGCAACAAGAATTAGACGGCCGTTTGGACATTCCAGTTGGGTCCCATTCTTGATATTGGTGTTGTCGCTGAGTGCATTCACCATTTCCCCATCGATGGCGGCATCGGTTCCCTCAGTTCCGCAATATGTTGAGGCGATGGCAGGTCCCACGCAAGTAGTTGTCACGTGGGATGCGCCCAGTTCCACGGGAGGCGAATCGCTCAACTACACCGCAAGGGTGTGGGCAGTTCCGCCGCCCACCACTTCTCCAGTGTTTGCTTCATGTTCGACGACAGGATTGGGCTGTGTCATCGGGGGTCTTGTCTCGGGTACGGCTTATTACGTTGATGTGGTTGCTGCCAATAGTGCGGGTACAAGTGGGCCAAGTGCCATGAAACCGATCTCTCCTGGCAACGCAGGGTCGCCTCCCACCAATGTGATTGCGACAAGTGATAGTTCAGGTCGCGTAAGCGTTAGGTGGACCCCATCGATGGCCCTAGGGACTGGTCAGTTTGCCTGGTACACCGCCGAGGCATTTTCTGGTCCGGAGTTTTCCGCAGGCTCTTACGTAAGTTATTGCACTGCTGATCCGGCATCGGCAACTACCTGCTTCATCACGAACCTGAAGTTGGGCGGAACCTACTACGTGCAAGTTAGGACGGTCTCCTCCCTTGGTTCAAGTTTCCCCTCGTCCCCTCGTGTGAGGGTCGTGGTCGGGACGAATTCAAGCGCTTCTTCGACTCCGACTCCTAAGTCAAGTGAGACTTCCTCAACGAGCACCTTGACAGCCCCTCAGTCTGTCATTGTTGTTGCGCTCTCAAAGGCAGTTAAAGTGATGTGGAAGGCGCCGAGTGTTACCGATGGTAAAAAGATCATCTATTACCGCGTAGGCATCTACAGCAAAGCTGGGCAATTACTTTCGTTCTGCAGAGTGAAAGCCCCTCTCTTGTCCTGCACGCTCTCAAAGTTGAAGCCGAAAGTCACAATCTACATTGGCGTTGTCGCCTTGTATTCAGGGGCGGAGAGTCCACGTTCCAAACTCATTGCCGTAATTCCTAAGGCTTAGGAGCCACTATGAAAGATGTCATTATTCAAGAAATATTCTCGATGTTGGAAACCAAAGCTCTCTCCCCAACCAAAGGAGGGGAGTCTGACATCACCGTTGATTGCGAATTGCTCGATGCCAAAATGGGCTCCGGAGAAAAGAAGATCAGGTATGAAAATGCCGTCCTTGTGGATGAGAATGAGAAGACTGTCTTTCTCTACGAAAAGACCACCGAAAAGAGCAAAGGTTTCTCCTTTGGCACCAGCGGTGAGTCTTCGTTTCAGTCTGGAAAGACTCTCATGCGCCATGTGAAGGGCACGATTATGGGAACGAACGGAGCCGTCATCAACTATGACTTCGATCTAGGAGATATTCCAAAGTCCATGAAGGACATCGCCGAAAGGTACGGATTCAAGTTCAAAACTGTTATTCGTCGAAAGAGTGCCCAACTGCGATAGCGACAAAAGCAGAAGGACTTTGTGACTCGTCAGTTCTGGATACTGTCAAGGAGCCGAGGATCAAACTTGAGTTCAAGAGAGCAACAGTGACCAATTTCTGCGCCTAAAGCCACCCTGACTTCTTGAAATTTCTTACTAGAAAGACGGTAAGAGAAACCATTACAGCGATGACAACAGGGTATCCATACCGGGACTCTAGTTCGGGCATATGACGGAAGTTCATTCCGTAGATTCCAGCGATCATGGTTGGTCCCGCTGCAAGAGCCACCCATGCGGAAATCCTTCTCACATCGACGTTCTGCTGCACCTGAACATGGGCTAGATCAGCTTGTAGAACCGACGTGAGTAGCGAATCAAGCCCTGCTGCAGTTTCGCACGCCCGTTGAAGATGATCCAGGGTGTCACGAAAGAACGGTTTAAGCGTTGTTGGCACAAGCTCAAAATTTTCGCTCGTAACTTTCTGAACAGGAGCAATCAAGGGTTCTATCGCGTGACGAAATTCGATGAATTCTCTCTTTAGAAAGTAGATATCTTGTGAAAATGTTTGGCGCTTGCCGCTAAAGACTTTGTTTTCAAGGTTGGTGACTTCGTTTTCAAGAGAAGTGGCAATTGTGGTGTAGCCATCAATTACTCGGTCGAGGACGGCGTGAAGGACGGCGTAGGGTCCAAGGGCAAGGCGCTCGGGTTTGAGTTCCAGGTCCTGTCGGACAGTTGCCAAAGGGGAACCTTCTCCATGTCTCACGGTCACGATGAAGTGGCTATTGATGAAGCACATCAATTCGCCAGTGGTGATTTCGCTTTTGGTTTGGTTGAAGAAGACGGTTTTAAGAACGAAGAATGTGAGCCCATCGTAATCTTCAATTTTGGGACGCTGTTTCGCGGAAATGGCGTCTTCGACCGCAAGGGGATGAAAATTCAGTTCGCCGACGATCAAATCGAACTCTTCTTGGCTGGGTTCGGATAATCCAAGCCAGACAAATCCACCATTACGTTTTGCCGCGTCGACCAAATCCGAAATATCTGCTGGTCCTTCGACTCGGACACCGTTTTGATAGAGGGCGGAGTCAACAATCATGGGGAAAACATATCGGGTTGGTACGCACGATGGGTGCGATCAAGGAAGTTCCCCACCTGAGGATTGAGAGGATTCCTCCAGGCTCGAAGTTGAGAATTCACCTATAGTCGTTACGCTTTGAATGTCGGGTTTGCTGGCTTGAGTTATTTTGGAGGAAAGATGGAAAGCGAAAACACGTGCCCATATCCAGGCGGTAAACAGACAAATGTAGGCACCGCTAATAAGACTTGGTGGCCAAACCAACTCAATCTCAAGATGCTTCAACAGAACTCACCTTTGGCAGATCCCATGGGCGAAGAATTTGACTACGCAAAAGAATTCATGACCCTTGACCTGAAAGCTCTCAAATCTGACATCGAGGCCTTGATGACAACGTCACAAGAATGGTGGCAAGCCGACTATGGGCACTACGGGCCATTCTTTATTCGCATGGCCTGGCACAGCGCCGGCACCTATCGCGTGTCCGATGGGCGAGGCGGCGGTGGTGCTGGGATGCAACGTTTCGCCCCACTCAATAGTTGGCCCGACAACGTTAACCTCGATAAGGCGCGCCGACTGTTGTGGCCGATAAAGCAGAAATACGGCAAGAAGATTTCGTGGGCCGATCTGATGATCTTTGCGGGCAACTGCGCGCTGGAGTCGATGGGCTTGAAGACGTTTGGTTTTGGCGGCGGGCGCGAAGATGTTTGGGAGCCAGACGAGACCTACTGGGGCAAAGAGGCCGAATGGTTGGCTGAATCGCGTTACAGCGAAGGCCGCGTTCTTGAGAACCCTCTCGCGGCTGTTCAGATGGGTCTTATCTATGTGAACCCCGAAGGACCAAACGGTAATCCTGATGTGCTTGCATCGGCGTTGGATATCCGTGAGACCTTTGCACGAATGGCGATGAACGATGAAGAAACAGTCGCACTGATCGCAGGTGGTCATACCTTTGGCAAGGCGCACGGTGCGGCCGATCCAAGCAAGTACGTCGGGCCAGAACCAGAGGCTGCCCCGATTGAGCAAATGGGACTTGGCTGGAAGAACGCATTTGGAACAGGCAAGGGTGCAGACACCATTGGCAGTGGACTTGAAGGCGCCTGGACGCCGACGCCTATCAAGTGGGATAACGAGTACTTTGAAACGTTATTTGCCTACGAGTGGGTGCAGACAAAGAGCCCGGCCGGAGCAATCCAGTGGATTCCCAAAGATGGCGCTGCATCAGAGGCTGTGCCAGATGCGCACGATCCGTCTAAGAAGCATGCACCGGTCATGTTCACGACAGACCTTGCATTGCGGACAGATCCAATTTACGAACCTATTTCCCGTTACTTCCTCAAGCATCCAGAGGCGTTTGGAGACGCATTTGCTAGGGCTTGGTTCAAGTTGACGCACCGCGACATGGGTCCGATCGCCAGATATCTCGGTCCACTTGTTCCTTCAGAACAGTTGATTTGGCAAGATCCACTTCCTGTTGTGACACACGAACTCGTCGGAGCGGAAGAGATTGCATCGCTGAAGAAGAAGGTCCTTGCATCGGGGCTCTCTATCTCTCAACTAGTCACAACTGCCTGGGCGTCGGCATCGACATTCCGTGGCAGTGACAAGCGCGGGGGGGCAAATGGCGCCCGCATTCGCCTGCTGCCTCAGCGAGAATGGGAAGTGAATAACCCGATCGAGTTGGCAAAAGTACTCAAAACGTTTGAGGCAATTCAGAACGAATTCAACGGCGAGAAAAAGAAGATCTCGCTCGCGGATCTCATCGTGCTTGGTGGATGTGCAGCCATTGAGGAGGCCGCCGCAAAAGCCGGGGATGTCATACATGTTCCATTTACTCCAGGTAGAACCGATGCAACACAAGAACAGACCGATGTGGAATCCTTTGGAGTTCTTGAACCGTTTGCAGACGGTTTCCGTAACTACGCCAATAAGGCGATCCAAGATCATGCGGAATTCCCACTTCTTGATCGTGCGTCGCTACTGACTCTTACGCCTCCGGAGATGACCGTTCTTGTCGGCGGTATGCGTGCTCTCAAAGCAAACGCCGCAGGTTCGGAGATCGGAGTACTCACTGATCGACCAGAGACACTGACGAACGACTTCTTTGTCAATTTGTTGGATATGGACATCGATTGGCGGCCAACTTCAAATGACCCAAAACTCTTTGAAGCGCGTGATCGGAAAACGGGAGAAGTGAAGTGGACCGCCAGCAGGGTTGATCTGGTTTTTGGTTCAAATTCGCAACTCCGAGCACTTTCAGAGGTCTATGCGAGCGATGATGGGCGTGAGAAATTCGTCCATGACTTCGTGGCCGCCTGGGACAAGGTCATGATGCTGGATCGCTTTGACCTAGTGTGATCAAGTCAATAGATCCAAGTGACCTCTTGGAAAGTATTCTTAATTCATGAAAACACGCAGCGCCCTAGTCTTTTTGGTCATGTCACTAATGCTGGGAAGTGCCAGTCCGCTATTTGCCGCGGACCCAGTTGCCACGCCCACACCCACAACTTCGGCCACGCCGAGTAGGGCTGATCAGGTTGCCTCGATTCAGAATCAGTACAACCCACTTTTCGATGCCCAGTACGCGAGACTCATGGCCGTCAAGAAGAAGCTTGCGCTTGATGCGAATGCATACCGAACGTTCAAGGCAGTGCTTGCGGATTTCATCGAGGTACGAAGGGTTATCGATTCAAATCTTCAAAGTTCAACATCTGACCTAGTCGCAGTAAGAGATTATGCGGAGGAGGAAACCGGTGAATTCGCTAGCACCATAAGCGATCTTGAGGTGCAGGCGGCCAAGATAAAGACACTTTCATGCGTTAAGGGGAAGGTAGTCAAGAAGGTTTCAGGCATCGCACCGAAGTGCCCTAAGGGTTATAAGAAGAAGTAGTACGGGAATATTTCGGCTATGGATGCCATGTGCAGAACTCCTCTAGTTTGAAAACGTGAACGTGGCAGTTACGGAGTGGGCACCCTCAATACCGAGATTTGAGGCATTCGGGGGGGCGGTTTGCGGTTCGACACATAGGGCCTGGGAGTCTTCGTTGTAGACGACCCACCAGGGGACGGAGGCAGAAATTTTGATCTGGGCCAGACCTTCCCACTTAATGATTGGGGATGTGGTTACGCCGAAGAAAGTGTCATCCCATGGGGGCGGTGGTATATCCACGAGATCGCCAGTGGGTATGGAGCCTTGGTCTCGAAGCAACATTTTCTCTGCAGAAAAGTTGAGCTCGCACTCCTGACCGCCAGCAATTCTCTTCGGAATCCACGGATGAAATCCGACCCACGCAGGGAGCGTGCAGCCATTCGGAAAGTACGTGAGAGACCAAGTCAAGGTATTGCCAGAGATTGCGATAACTTGTTCGGCGTGTGAAGGCGCGTATGGGGCGGGCATGTTTACCCGCGAACTATTGGGACCCAGAGATTCCCATGACGAGACAAAACCGTACCCGTGCTCGGCGTGAGGGGGATCCCAATGAGTCGGCAAGATGAATTCACGACCGAAAGCGTCCTGGATGATGCCTTTATCGATGCGTCCGGCCCAAGGAACCATGGCAAACCACCCCCATGTCATTGGATCATCGCGAAAGCCAAGAGCGAACTCAAGATCCCGCCACTTTAACGAAGAGATGCGCCCACCACGAAGGAGGTCGACTTCGACCGATATCTCATCTCCAACGATTCGCTGGATATTACTTTCCAATTCCTGCTGTCAATCCATTTACGAGTTGGCGTTGGAAGATTAGATAAACGGCCACCGCGGGAATCGCGCTTAGAAGCGAACCAGCCATCAGCACGGGAATGTCCGTGGTACGACCGGCGGAAAGAGCGCCCAGTCCTACGGTGATTGTTCGGTAGTTGGGGTCTTGAATGAAAAGCAAGCCAACAAGCAGATCATCCCAAATCTGAATGAATTGAAGAACAATTACTGTAACAATTGCGGGAAATGCGAGCGGCAGTGCGATCTTGCTAAAGATTTTGCGGTAACTAAGGCCATCGCAAATTGCTGCTTCTATAAGTTCATCGGGCAGACCACGGAAGTAGGAGGTCATCAAAAACGAGGCGAAAGGTGTGCCGAGAGCTGCGTAGAGGAAGATCGCCCCCCAATAGCCAGAAAGTAAATTCCACCGGCTTGCGTTGATATAAGCGGGAATGATAATCGACTGCAGGGGGATGAGCATTGCACCGACGATGCCCAAGAAGAAGATCCACGAAGCCCTTGATCGAAGTTTGGATAAGGAATATCCCGCCATTGTGCTGACGACAAGGATAATAAGTATTGATCCAGCACATACTACGGTGGAGTTCAAAAGTTCACGTCCAACCGGCAATGCAGTGAAAAGTTTGCGCCAGGAAAGCATTGAATGCCCGGATTCTCCCAGGAATTGGGCTTTCGACTTGAAGGAGGTATTGATCATAAAGATGAAGGGATAGATCATGACGACGGCGAAAAGGGCCATCATCATGAAGATCCAAATTTGTTTGCGCTTCATCGTCAGTCCCTATTTCTCATAATGGCCAACTGGCCTATACCCAATGCCGCCATCATCAAGAAGAGGATTACACCCAACATGGCGCCCGTTCCGAAGTCACCGCGCGAGAACGCATTTTGGTAGATGAAGAATTCTAAAGTGGTCGTGCCAAATCCTGGACCTCCGCCGGTCATCACGAATATCAGACTGAAGAGCGCGGTGAATGCACTGATGACCGTAATGATGAAGGAGAACTGAATAAAGCGTTGCAGTTGAGGAAGGGTGATACTACGAAAAATGCGGAGGTTGCTAGCGCCATCCATACGGGCAGCCTCATTGAGTGAATTGTCGAGGGTCGCCATGCCCGTCAAAAAGATGATGGTGTTCGTTCCGACCATGGACCAGATAAACGTGAGGGAGACCGCGAATAATGCCCCCTTCTCAGATGAAAGTAGATCGGTGTGGATGAAGCTAAGGCCGAATCCTTTTAAGAGACCGTTGAGAAGTCCCTCTTCGGCGAAAAAGCGCATGGCCACCATGCCAATGACTACCCATGAGATTGCGGTAGGAAGGAAGTAGATGGTGCGAAAGACCTTCCAGCCAGGAACTTTTTCATTTAGAAGAAAGGCGATTCCCATAGGCAAGAGCATTGCAACCGGGATACCTATTAGGAGGAGACCGTTGTTTTCGAGCACTCGCCAGAAGATTGGATTGTGCAATTCGTGGGTGTAGGTGCTTATGCCAGTCCAGACTGCAGTCAAGCCATCCCATTGGGTGAAGGAATAATAGACAGCTTGGATTATTGGGATGCCAAGAAATGCGCTGACAAGTGTCAAGGCTGGAAGAACAAAGATGATTCCGACCCTACGGCGCTGATGGCCCAGATCGCGTTTGATAGCTTTCATCTCCCCTAAACATTCATCTCATGAATCGCTGGCATTACTTTGGTGTCCCATGTTGTGCAAAAGGGCGAAGCGAACTTCGCCCTTTTGCATTCAACGACTAAGACGATGTGCGGTGTTACTTGTATGAATTCCCTCGTTTGATCGGTGACAGGTTGGCCCATACCTGAGCCATCTGCTTTAAACCGCCGGCAACTGAGGTTTTTCCACCCAAGATCGACGGAAGAATCTTATTGCCCGCATCCACGACATCGCCCTGAAGCACGTTGTCGAGCATTGGGTAACGTACGTAACTCTTCTTTGCCGCGAAATCCAGCATTTGTCGATTGACCGGGTTGGACGTAGTTGATCCGTTGACATTTGGAATAAGTCCTGCGGCATCAACGATCTTTGCTGCATCCAAGGTAGTCATGTATCCCAAGAAACTAGCAGCGACCTTCTGATTCTTGGAGTAGTTCGTAAGACTGAGGCCTTGCCCTGCGAATTCCACAACGCCCTTGATTGGCTTGTCCGAGAACGGTGGGACGAACGCCGCAACATTGGTTCCCATTTTATCGGTGAACTTCTTGGTATCCCAAGTGCCATCAATGATCATTGCCGCCTTGCCGCCAAGGAAATCATCAAGGTTGTTCGTCTTTGTTAGAACATCCGAGTTAGTGCATCCCTTTGACTTCAGGGCAGCGTACTTAGTGTACGAAGCGATGTTGGCGGGAGAATTCCACTGGTTCTTTCCGCTGTAGAGGTCGCGAAGACCGGAGACGGAGGATTGACCAATAGCGATGTAGCTGGCGTCATACCATGGGTAGTACAGGGCCCCGAGACTCTGACCGCCGTTGCCATACACGAGCGGTGTGTAGCCAGCCGTCTTGAGTTTTGTACACGCTGAATAGAGTTCGTTCCATGTAGTAGGCACGGTCGCAACGCCGGCTTTCTTTAAGGCTGCTTTGTTGTAGAAGCCAATGTAGAACTGGCGGTCAAAGGGCATGACATATGGACCATTGGCCGCGTCAAAGTTTGGAGAACTCCAATTGAGGGAACCCTCACGCGCGAGTGCGTCTGAAGAGACGATGCCCTTCAAGTTGGCTAAGTAGCTCTTGTATTGCAGAGCGAATAGCCCGGTCCACATAAGAGCCATGTCTGGCCCCTTCTTGGATACAGCCGCAGCTTGCAAGAGTGCAAAGTAATTATCGGCGGGTTGGCTGACGAGTTTGAAAGTCACCTCAGGATGCAACTTTGTGTAAGCATCAGTAAGCGCCTTCACGGCTGTTGCGTTTTGTGTGTCACCAAGGTTGTGCCAAATGGTCAGCGTCGTTGAAGTGCTGGCGTTTGCACTTGTGGCGTTTATTCCAATGCCGGCGAACGCGAGAGCAAAAGCTAAGGCGCCAACCACGATTCTTTTTTTGCGCATTCTTCCTCCGTAAGTAGCAGTTGTTGTGCTTTGTGGCGACTGTTGCGGGAAAGTCACTAGGACCTACCAACGACAGGCGGAACAAACCTACGCATCTCGGGTGAGCTGGGGCGTAGGAAATCTAGATCGCAACCCTCATCTGCTTGCAGAACATGTTGCTGGTACATCGCGGGCCAACCACGCAGGTGGGGAGATTTCGGAGGCTGCCACATCTGCATTCGTCGGGTCTTTTCGGCCGCATCGACGACGAGGTTCAAGACGCCTGCGTGAACGTCCATCTCGATCAGATCGCCGTCTTCGACGATGCTCAGTGGGCCCCCAATGGCCGCCTCTGGAGAGACATGGAGAATGCACGTTCCAAACGAAGTACCGCTCATTCGCGTATCAGAGATTCGAACCATGTCGTTCACACCCTGTTCGATTAATCTCTTTGGGATCGGGATCATTCCCCATTCCGGCATTCCCGGAACACCCACGGGGCCACAATTCTTGAGAACGAGCACTGAGTCCTCGCTGACTTCGAGTTCTGGATCGTCAATGCGCGCCAGCATGTCTTCGTATCCGTTGAAGACAACGGCCCTTCCGGAATGAATCAGTAAATTCTCGGAGGCTGCCGAAATCTTCACAAGGGCACCAGTGGGCGCAAGAGAACCAAAGACGACTGCGAATGCGGCCTTGGGATAAATGGGATTCTCAAGGGTTCGAATTACCGATGTTTGATGTGGTTTGACTAAGTTCTCGCGCCACGGCGTGCCGATGCAGGTCGCCTCATCAAGTTCGAACCTCTCGCCAAGTTGGGTGATTAATGCGGGAAGAGCCCCTGCACGATCGAACTCTTGAATCAGTTCTCGACCCGAAGGTTCTACATCAACGATTACAGAGAGCCCATCGCCCAACATGCGAATCTGATCTAACGTCAACTGGCCGTCAGCGCGTCCAGAAAGCGCAAGGAGATGAATAATCGCATTTGTGGAGCCGCCACACGATTGAAGGACTCGCACCGCATTTCGAAATGAACCCGGGGAAAGTATCTTGGCGGGCGTCCAACCATTTTTCGTCATCTCGACGATCTGTGTCCCAGTCCTATATGCGCTTTCTCTTCGCTCTTCACTGTCTTCTGGATGCGTTGACGTTCCGGGAAGTGACAGGCCAAGAGCTTCAACCATGAGCGCGACAGACGAGGCCGTGCCCATCGTGTTGCAAGAACCCAGGCCACAGTTGAGGCAGCCTTCAAACTCCTTCCACTCTAATTCGGATACCTTGCCCGAGCGAAAATCTGACCACATTCGCCAGAGTTCGGTTCCAGTTCCGATTCTTCGACCTTTGAAAATAGCTGCCGGGCGGGCACCCGCGGTGAACATCAAGGTGGGCAAGTTCGCGCTGAGTGCGCCCATCAATGATCCTGGAACGCTCTTGTCACAGTTTGCAAGAAGGACCACTCCGTCAATGGGGTAGGAGCGAAGGTATTCCTCGACTTCAATCGAGAGCAGATTTCGGTACAGCATCGCGGTGGGTTTCATAAGGTCTTCGCCAAGAGACATGACGGAGAAGACCATGGGAATGCCGCCAGCATCAATAATTCCCTGCTTGATTGCTGGGATGAAATCTCGAAGTGGAAGATTGCATGGATTGAGATCGCTGGAAGAGTCAGCAATCCCGATCACCGGTTTGGGCTTGTGTGTGTCGATTTCGTAGCCAACCGAAGCCATCACCACCCGATGCGCCAAGGAAACCTCGTCGTCGCCGACGAACCATTCGCTACTTCGAAATGTGGGCGTGACTTTCGGAAGGCTTGTCATATTGTGGGAATTCCCAAGCCTTTTGCACCTGGTTGTGACTGTACGAATTCGCGTGGGTCACGTTTGAGCCATTCAAGTGAGATGCTTGCTCGGCGTACCTTTTCGCGTGCGATGGTGATCGCATCGTTTTCCAAGTGCAAACCAGACGGATACAGCGATCGAGAATTGCGAAGACCGAATTTTACGTAAAGAGGCGAAGACACGGCCACGAGATCTGCGATTTCATTTCCACGTACTACCCCGCCAAGGTTGTCAGGTGCCTCGACATACAAATCCAGCGGAAGATTGGAAATAGCACGCATCTCGTACAACTCGTTCAATGTTAGATCGGTTGGAAGGTTGACGGTGTCCGCTCCTATTGTCTCCAGCAACTTTAATGTTGCTGGATTCGATGGAGCTTTCATTACAGAGACTTTGAGGACGACATCGGAGGGAATCTTGCCTTGTTTCCTCTTTTCATCAAGGACTTGAAGGAGACCGAGGTCGGCAATGAGTAGTCCTCGTATCCCACACTCAATTGCGCGCAAAGAATCTTCGACGGCGTACCGAAGTTGTCGCATGCCACGAATCGAGCCGGCAAGGGCTGACGCTTCGGCACTCCGAGACATTGCGCTGACGCCCCACTCCTCACGCGGACCGATAAAGAGTGAGACCTCAATTCCGTTATTGGAGGCAATTCTGGACATCTCACGCAATTCAATTTCGGTGTGCAACATGGCGCCACTGCCCTGCGAAACTCTATTGATGGTGAGTCCGTAATGCTCGGCTTCCTTGACTACGGCTGCGAGAACCTTGGGGCCTTCGACGGAAGGTATCTCCAATCGGAAGTCTGCCCCATCGGGGAACTTCACTGAACTGGGCGGTGGCACGAGTTCAGAAGGAAAAGAGTCCAGAAGGGAATCAGCCAACATTTATTATCCATTCGGTATTGCCGAACACCGTTCGGCTCTCTAGTATTGCCTAAGGCAGAAAAAAGTCAACAACTTTGGGAGGATCATGTCTGGGTCAACGCATGGTCAGGTCGGAAGCGTGGCGCGAGCTTTGACGCTGGTCGAACTTGTCGTCTCCGGTCCGGTTGAAGGGATGACCTTGGCTGAGATTGCC
The DNA here is from genome assembly GCA_964465545.1 of uncultured Bifidobacterium sp. Taxonomy (GTDB): domain Bacteria; phylum Actinomycetota; class Actinomycetes; order Nanopelagicales; family Nanopelagicaceae; genus QYPT01. The sequence continues at coordinate 22,330 of CAYXIS010000009.1, forward strand.
AAATCAGCCGGTGGATCCAAAAGTGCCGTGTTGGCTACGCTTCGAACTTTGGTCGATTTCGGATACCTTCGCTGCGTAGAGGTGGGGCCGCGATATCTCGCGGGGATGATGCTTATTCGTTTAGGGGAGTTGGCGGCCGACCACGATCCTCTGATCGCTGTGGCGCGGCCGGTACTTACACAACTCAGTGAAAAATCGGGTTTGACCATCCGCGTTGCGAGAAACGATGGCGGGTTTCCGATCTTTCTCGACCGCGTTGATGGTCCAGGCTTCGTTCGCTTTCATACGCCGCTTGGCGTACGGGAGTTGCCGCATGTGAGTTCGGCAGGAAAAGCAATTTTGGCGCAACTTGACGATTGGGAAATTAAAGTAGTTGCCAAGGAATGTGGATTGGTGTCACGGACAAAGAAATCCATTACGACTTTCGCTGATTTGAGGAAGGAGATCGAAAGGATTCGAATCGATGGGTACGCAACCGATGATGAGGAAGACGCTCAAGGCATCTTCTGCGTTGGGGCAGCCTTCTTCGATCATTTCGGCAAGTGCGTCGGGGCGATAAGCGCCACTGGAGTTAAGACGGACCTAACGACTGAGCAAGTCAAGAAGTTGGGCAAACTAGTCATTAAGTACGCTGATCAACTGACAAAAGAACTTCACGGCAAAAAGAAAGTGTGGGGAGAAAAGTGAAAGCCTTGGTTGCCTACGAGGACAAAAGCATCGATGTCGCGGACGTTCCAGAACAGAGCATTTCAGCTGATGAAGTTCTAATTGCTCCTATTGCCACGGGCATCTGCGGTACGGACCTTGAGATCATTGACGGGAAGATTGACCCGGCCTACGTTAAGTATCCAGTGATCCTTGGACATGAGTGGTGCGGACGGGTGATCAAGGTTGGATCCAATGTCAATACAGTTGAAGTCGGTGCGCGAGTTGTTGCTGAGGGCATAATTCCTTGTGCAAAGTGCTTTGAATGCATTGCAGGTCATACAAACCGCTGTACCACTTACGACGAGGTCGGCTTTACGCGACCCGGCGCAGCAGCAGAGACAATCGCAGTCAACGCCCACCTAGTCCGTACTATCGCAGACTCGGTATCGACAGAATCTGCTGTTCTTGTCGAACCGACGGCCGTTGTCACTCAAGGTCTATTGAAAGTCCAACCCAAAAAAAATTCTCGAGTTCTAGTTATTGGTGATGGAACGATCGCAATGATTGCCGCCAAATTGATACACGCCTGGGAGCCTTCTGTCGTTCACATGCTCGGTCTCAAGGAAGGGCAGGCTCAACTTGCCAAGGAAGCAGGTGTAGATCTCTTTCTGACTGACGACTCGGACGACAAATACGACTTGATAATCGATGCCTCGGGCGCGAGCTCACGGATCTCTTCGGCAATCGGACAACTGGCAAGAGGCGGAACATTGCTCTTGTTGGGGTTCACTGGACCGGATGTCGCGACATCAATTCCTGTGGATGATATGGTCAACGGAGACCTGAGCATCGTGGCCTCATTCGGATATTCACGCAAAGCCTGGGCACTAACTGTCGAGTTCTTGAATTCTGGAAAACTAGATCTGACTTTTCTTGTTACACACAGATTCCCTCTTGAAAGATACAAAGATGCCATTGAAGCACTACGTCATGCTCCTTCACCACGTGGCAAGATCATTTTTGAGATTGGAAAATAGTGAAAGTCGAAATCTTTGATGAAAGGGTATGCGCTTTAGGGGAGGGTCCGTTCGCTAGGGGAGTCCTCAACGAAGAGGTTTCATGGGTAGACATCACCAATGCGCGTGTCTTGACTCGAAACTTGGCGACGGGCGGGACCGATGAATTTTCCACCTCGGAAAAAGTTGGTTTTGCGATTCCCCGCTTCTTTGGGGGCTACGTCCTAGGTACCGATAGTGGACCGGTTCTTCGTGATGCTAATGGGGATGACCACCCCTTTTTGAAACTCTCCGATATTGAACCGCTTACATCGTCACTGCAGATTCGTTGGAATGATGCAAAGGTTTCCCCTTCGGGAAATCTTTGGCTAGGGACGATGGGGGAGAAGATGTTGACTGGAACGTCCTCTCTTTTCAAATACGACGTCCGCTCATCGATGATTACCAGAGTCTTGTCCGATCTGACCATCAGCAATGGAATGGATTGGAGCGATGACGGACGAACCTTCTATTTCATCGACAGTAACTGGCACGCTGTTCGCGCATACACTGTTGCGGACGATGAGTTGTCGGATGAACGCGTCGTAGTGGAAATACCAGAATCCGAAGGTGCACCTGATGGAATGTGCATGGATTCCGAAGGCGGAATGTGGGTTGCCCTCTGGGGAGGGTCCCAAGTGAGGCGTTATGACACTAAATCCAATTTCAAACTCGACACCGTAATTGAAGTTCCTGTCGGGTATGTGACGTCATGCGCATTCGCCGGAGAAGACCTCGACACCTTGATCATTACGACAGCCCACAACGACGAGCCCAACGGTCCTCCTGGTGCAGGCATGACATTTTGCGTCGTACCCGGCGTCACTGGTCGCCCATCTCGGGAATTTGGCCTCTAGACCTTTATAGGATCTTGTCTGCGATTTCTTTGGGCAGACTTTGGTAAGCAACCGGTCGCAAGAAGCGAGTAATGGCATGCAATCCAACTGAAGTATGGATTGAAGAAGTTGATGCAGGGTAGGGACCGCCGTGATGCTGGCCGACCGATACTGCCACCCCAGTTGGCCAGGCATTCCATGCAAGTCGTCCGACTTTGCTCGCAATTGCCTTGCAGACTTCTATGGCGCTCTGATCACTTGCTTGCGCAAAAATCGACCCGACTAGTGCACCTTCCATTTGTTGGATCATGGAGATCAACTCTGCTTTTTCAGAGTAGGAGATCACTAGACCTGTTGGACCAAAACACTCGATCGATAAAATGTCAGGCTGCGCCAATGCTTTCGTAACCGTGGTCTTGATGATGGCGGGTCTGGAATAGATGCCACCGTCACTAGGACTCTTTCCCATGATCGGTTCAGAATTTAGAACTTCCGATAGTTTGGTTCGGTTCTTGTCGTGAGAGGCCTTGCTGGCAGGGCTCAGGAATGGCGTCGCAGATCGATCTGCAATTTGGCTTTCAATTTCGGGGATTACGTCCGAATCTTGTGGAACGAAAAGGATGCTGGGATTTGTGCAGAACTGCCCGTTACCAAGGAGCAGTGAATCTAGATATGTTGCCGCAAATGCCTGGGTATCAGACAGTCCCGAAGTGAGAGCAACTACTGGGTTGACGCTCCCCAGTTCGCCGTAGAAGGGAATCGGAACCTTTCGAGTTTGAGCGATATCAAATAGTGCACGACCACCGGCACGGGAACCCGTGAATGCACCTGCGCTTATCGCGGTCGACTGGAGCGTAGCAACGCCGGCGTCGACCCCATGAATCAAGGAAAGGACCCCCTTGGGAAAGCCTTGTTCTTCAAGAGCTTTTACCGCAAGTTGAAAGACCTTGGTGGAAGTCTGAGGGTGTGAAGGGTGCGCTTTGGCTATGACCGCACACCCAGCGGCTAAGGCTGAGGCCGTGTCCCCGCCTAACACGCTGAAGGCAAATGGGAAGTTGTTGGCGCCGAATACGACCACGATGCCTAATGGGGACATGGCTCGAATCAACTCCGGGTGTCCAATAGGCGCTGCAGCGTCCACGGCGTGATCCACCTCTGGCGTTACGAAACGACCGGAAAGTATGGCCTTGGCAAATTCACGAATTTGAAATGTAGTTCGGCTGACCTCGCCTGTCAGACGGGGAGCACCCAGACCTGTCTCTAAATCAGCAATCTCAACCAGCCCTGCCGCATTGTCATCAAGGGCGCCGGCAATTGAGTCAAGAGCCTGAGCTCGTTTGGTGATCGAGGCGGTAGACCATGCGATCAAACCAATCTTTGCCTCAACGATTATCTTCTCGACGTCCTCTAGAGAAGTATCCTCAAAGAGGGGTCCGAAAGTTTGACCGATGCGTGGATTGATTGACTGCGTTGTCATTGATATCCCTTCAACTCCTTGGCCACGAATAATACGCAGACTTGCCGTTGGCGGAACATAACAGATTAGGGATGTGACTTGTTACCTTAACTTGGATCCAAGAGGGTTCGCACCGCCACAGTACCTTGTGCGCAGATGCGCCTGGGAATAGCATCGAATTGGATGGGCAGGCGATAATGAGCCGGTTAACGAATTTTCAAAATGATGCAGCGCGAGATGGCGGTCCTGTTCCTCCGACCCAACAATTTCTCTCGTAAAGAAGAGACTCATGAAAACGATAAACCGTTTCTCAAAGAAACACCTTAGATCAGTTTCCATTTCGGTAATTGCCATCGTAGCGCTGTCGCTCGGGGTCTTGCCTGTGCTGGCCAGCTCGACAAGTTCGACAATCTCAGGATGTGTGAATGCAACCACCGGTGCTCTACGCATTGCGGCAAAATGCACTTCAAAGGAGAAGATTCTCCGCTGGAATTCGGTTGGGCCCCAAGGTGTATCGGGCACACCGGCGAATGCGGTTCCTACCAAGCAGTATAAGTACGAACTTTCAGATCGCGATTTGCCAATGACATTAACCACCAACACAGCTGGATACCAACGGGATATTCTTTTAGCGGTCGACACGGCCAAACTGCCCACTGGTGCCTATTCATTTAGCGTCTATCTTTATGGCAATTTTGCCACCGCATCGGTTACGGCCAAACATGAAAATGTTTGGTGTTATCAACAACGAAAGTCGTCGTATGACCTCGCAGATTTTGCCGCAAATAAGTCTGGGACTTTCTTGGACGGAGACGACTGGTATGACCAGGACTACTTCCAGGATTTTGTCCTCCATCTTTCTGGCGCAGAGAATCTTGATGCCAACTTCGGAGTTATCTATTTGGTGTGCAGACACAATGTTGCGCTTACGGGCGTTTATGGCTACGTAGTGGCCCATCGATACGACACATCGGCTGATCTTCCCCTCGCCGGAACTGTATGATCGCTAAATCATGAGAGGACGCCACTTCGTAGTAATAACAACGTCAATTCTAATTTCATTAGCGTTGCTTCCCGAAGTTTCTTTTTCTGCCTCCAAGATCACTCCAGGGTCGACTTGCAAGGTGTACAAGAGCAAAGTCACATATCAAAACAAGATCTACACGTGCATCAAGTCGGGAAAGAAGTTGATCTGGAGCAAGGGAATAGTGGTTAAGAAACCAACTCCGTCACCGACACCAACTGTGTCACCGACGCCAACTCCGTCACCGACACCAACTCCGTCACCGAAGCCAATCCCAACCCCAATGAGCACGCACAAGCCAAAGCCAACTCCCATGGCTTCGCACACTACGCTGCTCTTTCCTCCGCTTACCTCTGTTTCGGCGATAACAGGAGCACCGAAAGATATGCGAGGCATCAACGATCAGCATTCTTTCTTCAGCGGAGGAATGGACCCGACTTTCGTGACACTTGGGCCAAAAACGGGAAGTCGGCCGGAATTGGGCTCCTATGCCGGAAAGACTGGCATCAACTATGAAATTTCCCTAGGTAAGCCAATATTGGCGCCAGTGGACGCGCGTTTTATTGGATTCAACAATCGGAATTCGGACTTTAGGAATGGGATGGACGGAACGTTGCAGGTCCCATTCGATGACCTACAACTTTGTTTCGAGTCCCTCAGTTCGGATTGGCCGGGCTTGGTTTTCTGCTTCTATCATCTTCGGAACTCGCCACTGCTATTGGGGATCAACAAGTCTCCCCTTTGCAGTAATGCAAAAGAGTGGCCGGGGCAGATGCGAGCAGAGGGATGGCAGTTCTTCACGGAGAATGATTATGCAATCCCCGCAAGTGCCGTCTCGGAGAGTTGCCAAGCTCTTCTTGGTCGTGAGGTCAAGCGTGGTGATGTTATTGCGTATTCCGGAACCGTGGGCAATCACTCTCAAGCGCCAATTATGATGAAGGTTCCCGACAAATCCATTAACCCAACAGTGAAATCCGGCGATAAAAATCTGCATTGGGTTCAAGGAGATGTCTTCTTCTACTGGAAATGCTTTGCGAAAGATGTTCAGTTTGAGCAAGGCGTACTTGCGTATCCTTGGGAGTGCGGCGGCTACGTGGCCCCCGCAGAACAGCAATCGATCGACTTCAAGTACGCAAAATAAGTGAGTGACTTAAAACGTTGTCAGAGGTTGTACCAACTCTCTTATTCGTAGGCCACCTCCGTCACTGCAATGAAAGAGGGTCACCTCTCGTCGAAGTGCGAAATAGTGTGGTGATTCTATTGGGGTGAAGTGTGGCCAGGTCTAGCGTTTATTGCATAGGGCATGAGACGATCCAAAAGGAGGGTCAGAATGGTTGCTGGATCCGCATCTAGGAAGTCCGCACTTTCACAATTTTCACTATTAACTGCAGTCGTGCTTTCTTTTTCGTTATTCACTTCATTGAACACAAGCGTCGCGGACCTAGGAACTTGGACCGCCCGCGATTCAGCACGTGCCTGGCAAGGCATAGCCTCATCAGATGATGGGAGCAAGTTTGTCGCAACGGTCAGCGGCGGAAGGATTTATACTTCCACCGATTACGGAGCGACATGGACCGCAAGGGACTCAGAGCGAAATTGGCATGGGGTGGCCTCATCTGCTGACGGGACAAAACTTGTAGCGGTGGTGGGAAGTGGTTTCATCTATACATCCACGGATTCTGGAGTCAACTGGACACAAAGGGGGACGAACAAGGCATGGATAGCCGTTGCTTCTTCTAATGATGGGTCAAAACTCATTGCAAGTGAAGATGGCGGCGCAATTTTCACATCCCAAGACTCAGGCGTTACTTGGACCCCTCACAGTCCTATCCCACGTGGCTATTACCGAGGAGTTGCCTCCTCTGCTGACGGAGCGAAAATCGTTGCCGTTGATAACGGTGGGAAAATCTACACTTCGGCCGACTCTGGATTTACCTGGGTTGCCCGAGGTGACACCCATGAATGGTTTGCCGTCACTTCATCGGCCGACGGTTCGAAGTTGGCAGCAACAGACGCTCGTGGTCAGATCTACACTTCGGCGGATTCTGGGGTGTCATGGACTCCTCGCGCAAGTTCTCGGGCATGGCGCGCGATTACGTCCTCCAGCGACGGAACAAAGTTGGCAGCGATTGTAAGTAGCGACAAGATTTACGTTTCATCTGATTCGGGTGTGACGTGGGCTCCGGTTGGTGAAAATCGTGGCTGGGAATTCATTGCAATGTCAGGTGATGGCTCGAAGGTGGTTGCAACGACGTGGTACGACCGTATCTACACGTCAAATACTGCGCCGAAGCAAAGCAGTCCAACCCCAAAGCCCAGTACATCTGCCGCACCAAAAGCCACGACCACACCTAAAGCGACCACAGCTTCAAGCACATGGACAGTGCGAGAACAGATCCGATTGTGGGCAGGGGTGGCTTCATCTGGTGACGGAACGAAACTCGAAGCCCTCGCCAATGACTACATATATACGTCAACAAATTCAGGTCTGACGTGGACTCCAAGAGGACCGGAACAGTTTTGGTGGGCAATTGCCTCGTCTGTCAATGGAAATAAGTTGGTTGCGGTCGCTCAGTACACCGGTCTGTATACCTCGGCAGATTCGGGCCTGACGTGGACCCTTCGCCTAGGGACTGAAAAAGATTTCACTGCGGTGGCCTCCTCTGCAGATGGAGTAAAGCTCGTGGCAGTTGCGGGTGCAAACACGCAAGGCGGAAGTCGCATCTACACCTCAGCGGATTCGGGAGTTACCTGGACTCCACGGGAGTCACCTCAAGCCTGGTACGCCGTCACTTCATCTGCTGATGGATCGAAACTGGTTGCCGTTGGTCTGCCTACGAGGATCTATACGTCCACCGACTCCGGCACTACCTGGACGCCACGCGAATCATTAAGGAATTGGAGCGGTGTCGCCTCATCCTCCGACGGATCAAAACTAGTTGCCGTTGCCGGGGGAGACAAAGGTGGTGGATTGATCTACACCTCCACTGATTCGGGCCTGATGTGGACTTCCCATTCACCAGCGGGTGCTTGGGCCGCCGTCGCATCATCTAGCGATGGCACGAAACTTGTAACGGGTGCGGTGGGCGGTCGGGCCTATTTATCTACCGACTCTGGACAAACGTGGACTCCTTCTAACTCGGAGCGCTATTGGTTCTCGTTTGCGATGTCTGCTGACGGTTCGAAAATTCTGGCAAGCGCCGAGAAGAGCCAGTTGCACATTTATTCGGCGTCTAGTTCGACCGTCGCGCCCAAAGGAACCTTGGTCGTGAAGAAAGTAACCAAAACCAAGTACTTGTTGACCATAACGTCAAAGTTTCCGAAAACGAGTTATCTCATCACAGCCACGAAGGCAGGAAAGAGAACCATTACCTACGCTGGCACCACAAATGCCAAAGGCGCGGCAACCGTGAACGGTAAGGGAGACTTCTCCGGCTGGAAATTCAAGTTGGAGATGGTTGCGAAATAGATCGGTTAGATCTTCCCTTCGTATTTAAGATTTCCTTAGCATTTTGCGAATCTGTTCCAATGCCGTCTTTACGCGCGCCTCATATCCGTGAGATGTCGGATGGTAGTACTCCGTGCCAACGAGTGCGTCCGGCAGGTACTGCTGTTGCGCAACCCCCAGATCGATGTCGTGCGGGTAGATGTAAGAATTTGATTCTCGCGCGGCATTGACTTGGCTATCGCGCAGCGCGCCAGAATGGGCGTCTCTGAGATGCGGCGGTACGGGCCCGCTTTTGGATGAGCGCAGGTCGGCAATGGCCGATTCAATGGCGAGGTAGGCAGCGTTGGATTTTGGCGCACAGGCCAGATAAGTGACCGCCTCCGCCAAAATAATCCTTGCCTCCGGCATGCCCACCATCGCAACTGCTTGAGCGGCTGCAACGGCTAGACCCAGGGCGCCGGGGTCGGCGATGCCAATGTCTTCGCTGGCACTAATCATGACGCGTCGCGCGATAAAGCGCGGGTCCTCACCTGACTCCAACATTCGTGCCAAGTAATGCAATGAGGCGTCCACATCAGAGCCTCGGATGCTCTTAATGAAAGCGCTGGCCACGTCGAAGTGGGTATCCCCTCCGCGGTCATAGTTTTCGATAACACGGTCTACTGCTCGGCCCAGAACTTCAGTTGTGATTTCACCGTTGGCGGCTCCAGCCGCCGCCTCAAGATACGTGAGGGCTCGGCGCGCATCTCCGGCCGCGAGTCTGATCAGAGAACCTCTTGCCTGCTCTGAAATCGTGACCTCGTTATTGAGACCTCGAGAATCTGCAATCGCCCGGTCGATAAGCATCGCGATATCGGCATCGGGAATTGGGCGCAGAGTCAGAACAATCGAGCGCGAAAGCAATGGAGAGATGATCGAGAAGGAAGGATTCTCTGTGGTGGCGGCAACGAGTGTCACCCACCTGTTCTCAACTCCTGGCAGCAAGGCGTCCTGTTGCGCTTTGGAAAAGCGGTGCACTTCGTCGATAAAGAGAACTGTCTCAACTGCTTCGTCAGTCAATCTCTTCTGCGCCTCAGAAAGTAATTCTCGTACCTGTGCCACGCCGGAGCTCACCGCCGAGAGTTCGACGAATGCACGCGAGCCAGATTGCGCGATCATCTTGGCGCGGGTCGTTTTACCGCTTCCGGGCGGGCCATAAAGAAGCACGCTCGCGACG
>CAYXIS010000010.1:0-31123 GCA_964465545.1 uncultured Bifidobacterium sp.
CCATCCCACATTGCACTTGGCAACGAAATCGGTAGCGTTGGTGCATGAGTTCTTTCAGTCGTCCCAATATGCCAAACGTTCCTAGGAATCGCCGCCCCCTAATAATCACCGTGGCTATCGTCATCGCCGCGGCATTGGCCCTTGTGTCTCTAAGCGGCTTCTATGCAGATTGGCTCTGGTTCCGCTCGGTTAATTTCACCAATGTCTGGCGAACGATTCTCACAACCAAGGCTTTGCTCTTCTTGGTCTTTGGGACCCTGACAACGCTCGTCATCATCGCCAACGTCATCATCGCCTATCGTCGGCGTCCGCTTTATGTGCCGATAACAATTGAAGCAGACAACCTTGAAAGATATCGGGGCCAGCTCGAACCGATTCGGAAACTCGTCACAGCCGCCTTGGCAATTGTACTTTTCTACTTCTCTGGGGCCGCCGGAACTCAACTTTGGTCATCGTGGTTGCTCTTCCGTAACTCGACCTCTTTCGGGGTCAAGGATTCACAGTTCAACTTGGACATCTCCTTTTTCGCCTTCCGTCTTCCATTCTGGCAGTCACTTCTCGAGTGGGGAATTTCGACAGTCATCATTTCCCTAATCGCCGCGGTAGTCGTGCACTACTTGTATGGCGGGATACGGCTTCAGGTGCACGAAGATCGAACCACCGTCACTGCCCGAGTCCAGTTATCAATCCTCCTTGGCGTGATCGTCTTGCTTAAGGGCGCGGCTTACTGGCTGGATCGCTACCACCTTGCACTCAAGGAAGGCCGTTTGATCACCGGACTTAGTTACACGGATGTGAATGCGCTGTTGCCCGCCAAAGCGATTCTTGCTGGCATCGCTGTTATCTGCTCCCTTTTATTTTTTGCAAACGTCATCCGCCGCTCGTGGGTTCTGCCCGCAGCAGGAGTTTCACTCCTTGTTGTCTCATCGGTGCTGATTCAAAGTGTCTACCCCGGGATCATTCAGCAGTTTCAGGTAAAGCCAAGCGAGTCCTCCAAGGAGGCCCCCTACATTCAGAAGAACATTGATGCAACGCGTGCCGCGTATGGTCTATCGGGAGTCAAAGTCACCGATTATCAGGCGACGATCGCGACGAGCGCGGGTCAGCTTTCAAAGGATGCTGCGACCATCTCGAACATTCGTCTCATGGATCCAAATGTTCTTTCGGCTACCTTCCGCCAATTGCAGCAGATCAAGCCTTATTACACTTTCCCCGAGTCCCTGGATATTGACCGATACAAAGTCAATGGAGTTCAGCGAGACACGGTCGTTGCAGTTCGCGAGTTGAACCTTCCTGGCAACCCAAGCCGTAACTGGATCAACGACCACTTGGTCTACACCCACGGGTTCGGATTCGTCGCTGCTTATGGAAACGTCCGCGATGCAGATGGAAAGCCCTCGTTCTTAGTAGGCGATCTTCCACCGACAAAGGGTCTTGGCGCCTTCGAGCCTCGCGTTTACTTTGGCGAGAATGTTCCTGACTACTCAATCGTCGGTGGTACCAAGACCGGCACTCCAGTGGAACTGGACTACCCAGATGATTCATCCGCCAACGGCCAGAAGAACGTCACCTATGCAGGATCTGGTGGAGTTCCGGTGGGCTCGTTGGTGGATCGCTTGGTGTTTGCGATCAAGTATCAAGAACAGCGCATTGTGTTGTCCAACCTGATCAACAAGGATTCCAAGATCCTCTTCGTCCGAAATCCTCGTGATCGCGTCGCGAAGGTTGCGCCGTGGATGACTTTAGATGGCGATCCATACCCAGCCATCGTTGGCGGTCGCATTATCTGGATCGTCGACGGTTACACGACAAGCGCCGGATATCCATATTCCAAGAAGACAATCTTGTCCGGTGCAACAACTGATGCGTTGACGACCAACTCTTCATCCATCACGGCGCAGACCGATACTTCGATCAACTACATCCGCAACTCGGTCAAGGCCACTGTCGATGCCTACGACGGCACTGTCTCGCTTTATCAATGGGATGCAAGCGATCCGGTGTTGAAGACGTGGAGTAAGGCCTTCCCCAATACGGTGAAGCCAAAGAGCGCTATATCGGCTGATTTGCTCGCACACCTTCGCTATCCAGAGGATCTCTTCCGAGTGCAACGTGACATTTTGAGTTCCTACCACGTCACTACGGCAAGTGCGTTCTATGGTGGTCAGGATTTCTGGCGAGTACCAACTGACCCTTCGACATTCGGTGGCAATGCAGGTGCTCAGCCCCCGTACTACCTCACATTGCAAATGCCCGGTGCGACAAAGCCTTCGTTCCAGTTGACGACCCCATTTGTTCCAGTCGGCGGACGCCAGAACTTATCTGCATTCGCATCCGTGATCTCCGATCCTGGCCCTAACTACGGCAAGATCTCTGTCTTGCAGTTGCCACGAAGCACAAATATTGCTGGTCCTTCGCAGGTTGCATCCAACTTCGAAGCCAAGCCTGTCGTTGCAAATTCACTTTCTCTTTTGCGACAAGGTGGATCCGATGTTGTGCTGGGCAATTTGCTGACACTTCCTGTTGGTGGAGGTCTGCTATACGTGCAACCTGTTTATGTCAGAGCAACTGCTAACACTGCCTCGTACCCACTGCTGCAGAAAGTCCTAGTTTCCTTCGGAGACCAGATTGGTTTCGATGACACGCTTAAGGGTGCGTTGGATCAAGTATTTGGTGGAAACTCCGGAACAACTACGACGCCTACAGGTCCTTCCACAACCGGCGGCACCGGTACGAAGTCGCAGGCACTTGCAAATGCACTTCAGAGTGCCCAGAAGGCAATGGCCGATGCCCAAGCAGCACTGGCAAAGGGCGATTTCGCGGCATACGGTGCGGCGCAAGATCGTTTGAAATCAGCGATCGCTGCGGCTGTTGCGGCACAAAGTGGGAAGTAACTCATCGCATTTCTCGCACAATTAGTGCGCGATTTGGTTGCCGTGGTGCTTATCACCTACGATAGTCCTACCGACGCGGGGTGGAGCAGCTCGGTAGCTCGCTGGGCTCATAACCCAGAGGTCGTAGGTTCAAATCCTGCCCCCGCTACTAGAAGGTGCTAACCATTGCACCGTGCATATGCGCACCATTGGCTAATAACCGGTGGTGCGTAAGTGCTTTTTAGGGGTCGATTAGTCTCAGGACCTTGTTGTAGCAGTCCTCGTCCTCGTTATGGTCCTCATCATCGTCATTGCCATGGTCATTACGGCGCAAACCCGCGCCAAGTCGTGTTTCGGACAGGGAAAGTTATGCCTTCCACCTGGAAGGCATAACTTTCCCTGTTTCATTTACTGCGGCGGTGGATCTTGACTAGCTTTGATCTCACCCGTTTCAAGATCAACGCTGAATCCTTTTTCGGCAAGTTCTGCGATGACTTCTTCCTTTGTTCGTCTCACGCTTCGACGCAGCGCACTAGCTTTGCGCGAACGTATGTGTCGCCTGGGCATGCGAGTCTTAATCTCTCGTGCGCTATCTAAGCTGAACACACCAGCTTGACGTAGTTTCCACCGTTCAACTTCTTTGATGTTAGCGGCCATCGCGTAGAACAGTGCAGCAAGGCCCATCTTTGCTCGACCCATCAATCGCACTTGCCCCCGGCGCATTGACTGACCAGTTTCGTCTTTGATTCGAGAGAACGCACCCTCAGCAGTGGATCTGCGGTTCATACTCCACGTGTGTTCAGTGCTTCCGGGAATGTGCGGCTGCCACAATGGGAACTCGTCGAAGTCGATGACAACCTTTGTAGCTTCGCAGATCAACGGGATCTTCTCGGTGCTAATGACTGGAAGAGAGGTTCCGATCTCTATGCGATCGAGTCGTCCCTTGATACTTGCCGGCTTGTTAGGGCAGGCGATTGCACGTCCGGCCAGAGAGCTAGCGGGGCAGTAGGCAGTGATGGATCCGTTTGCTTGCCTTCGATTCTGATGGGCGCGAATTCGATACGGCGCTCGAAGTGCGTAGAAAGTTGCATCGCGAGCTTTCTCCTCCCGTGTTGCGAAAAATCTCACCGGAGGCGTGATGCGCAGCTCCTCCGGCATGCCGGGTGAGTAGGGAATCCCATCAACGAGCAAGATGCCAGCCGCCGTATTTCCATTGACGCCGCGATCCTTCTGGGTCAGATAGAAGTGAGGCACGAAACCCAGGACATGCATGCTTCGGTGCCAGGAGTACATGTGTGAGTACTCGCGGTCAGAGAGTATGTCGCCACGCTCGCGATCAGGTCGATGTGCCAACTGATCATCGCTTTCGTGGAAGCTGCACATCTTCTCTATGAGTCGAACGCCCTCTAAGGCCATGCGTCCGCCGGAGGGGCGAAGTGAGAGATGTTCGATAAGGATTGGAACGTCAGGTCCGCGTTTGCCTGGACCAAGATCTTTCTCTGCCCACGTGATTGCAGTGAGCACGTAGCCCAGACCGCTATCGCCCAGGTGGGATTGGCTATTGCGCCTCTTGCTCTTGATGCCTGGACCACGTGCCCACACTCTTGCATCTGGGTCACTGAGTTCGGCCGGCTTTTGCACTCTGTCGATCCATACGCCTTCTTCAACCTCAACCATTGAAGAGCGGCGAGATTTGCGTGGGTTTTCCCACGAGTTGATCAAAGTGCCATCGATTGCGTAGTCACCTGCGTGTTCAGTATCAGTGGGAATTGTTGCCTTCAGACCTGCACGGATCACCGCCTCAAGTAGTTCGCCTTTGTCTTGGAGGACTTGGTCGATGAAGTAGGCATGCTCCCAACTGTCGAGCTCTTGCGTGTCATCAAGACCCAAGTATGTTTCAACTTTGGCTTTGTCGAAAAGCCAGGCGTTGGCTTCGCTGTAGACACTGACATTTACCAGGGCAGCGATAATGTTGAATAGTCGCGAGACCATGCGCTCGGTGATAACCGATTTCGGTTCTAGTCCGAGGTGCTTCTTAGTGCCGGCGTCGATACCTTCGTTGAGCAGGCGATGAACATCGCGAATGATCAGTGGACGCTCCATCAATGTGAGGATCAGACAGCCTGCAAGCAATGCGTTCAGAGTCATGATTGGCTGGCGGCCACCCGTGTGAATCCCTCGTCGTTTCCTCACCATGTAAGGCAGCAGCGGCGTAAGCATCTCCAGCAATCCGGAGGCTGCGATCGTGTTTGTCGCGATGCTTATTTGGAGGCTAGAAGGACGCGGAACATCTGCAAGAGGTGCGACGACCCGCCGCTTGGGTTCGCGTAGCGGCGCCAACGCATCAACGTTGAGCATGTACTGCGGAGAAGTTGTCATTTCTCTGCGCTCCACTGGGGTAGACCCGAATACCTCTCAGGATGGAACTCACGATTATCTAATCGCAACGCACAAACAAGTTGTTCCAGATGCAATGAGAGCCCCTGGCTCAAATTCCTCAGGGTCTCGTCGCGTCCGGCGCTAACCCCTGCCAGTTGCATGGCGAGAAAACTGACATGGCCACCAAGCAGGGTGCGAATCCAATTGGAGCGCGCATAGAGTGAATTGAAGTTCGGCACTCCTGCACTTCTGATTTGGTAGTCACTTGATTTTCGGCGCGAACCAGTCGGGCTAATGCCCAAAACCGGCTTGTCGCCGATCTTCATCATCAGGTTGGCGAGTTCTTCTTCATACTGACCCAGGACCGGCACAAGTCGCGGCCCGCGATTGCCCATGCGATTCACCCCGGGTGCCTTGATGACTAAGCCCCAAGGGGTGCAGAGCAGATCGGTTCCTCGAAGGTAGGGAATCTCATGTCCGTCGATGCCGGCAGCTAAACCGAGGAGCAACTGAACATGGACGCGCTTGGACAGTGCGATTCGACCGCCGCGCGCCCACTGGAGCACAGCGATGAGTTCCTCATCGGAATAGAAAGGTGTGGAAGCCTTGCGTCCGGGGGTCTGTGCCACAGGCAAGTCGTAAATCTCCGGCAGGACTACCTTGCGAATTGTCCTCAGGCACCAGAGGTCGGTTGCCCGAGTACCTGGCAGGAGGTCTCCCGATAAAGCCTGCCCATACACCTTGATCAAGGTCTCTTCACTGAGCAACTGGGCCGGGTCGTCAATGCGGTGGCCTTTCTTGTACTGGATTGCCACCAATCGAGTCAGTACCCGAAGTCTCCTGGCCGCGGATTGAGTGGCCTTGGGTTTGCTCTGAGTGATCATCGCTTTCACGACCGAGGCAATCGGCTCCCACTCCTTCTTCGTGAGTGTCTTCGGAGCCCAGGCGGTGATGTAGGCGGCAACGGGATCTACCACGTTAGTAAGTGCGCCAACTTCCGGGGTCGGCAATATCTTTACCCTGGGGGATGGGGATTTGCGCACCTTGCGACGAGCAGCCTGGGAAGCTATTGGTGAGCGCATCGTGCCTTCGTTCTTTCGAACACCTGTTCGAATGATGTCCTCTTTGTAGTCCATAATGTCGGTTGTGTCAATCTGTTTGTCGGTTAGAGGGTACAGTCACCGCTCTCTCACACTTTCGGTGAGGTCAAGGAACTGTGCTGGGAAGGTCTCAAAACGGCGTCGGTGTAAGTAACACTTTGGCTGGCATAGGGCGCTATTTTGCGGGCGTGGCATACACGCCGGGGGCGTCGGCTGGGTGCAGGCTGGGGCCATGGCGAATGAAGTTCGAATAGGCCCAGCCGCTCTGCTCAAGGCCCGCACATCTTGGTTTGATCCCAAAGTCGTCTTCGCAACAAAGGACGACAGTTTGGAAGCCGCGGCGATGATGGTCTGGAAAATTTCAAAGGCGATCCGCTCCCGGCAGGGCGAGATGGGTTTGTCCAATACCGCCCTGGGCGTAAAAGCAGGGGTAAGCCGACAGACGGTAGGGGATGTGCTGGCGGGAACTAGTTGGCCAGACGCCAGGACGATGGGACGACTTTGTTTTGTTCTTGGTTTGGATCTTGTTGCGCTAAACGATGGGAACGACGTGGCCGGACGCTAGGACGTTGGGACTTTTGTGTTCGGCTCTGGGCCTCGAGCTCGGTGTGGCAAGGAAGTTCTAAGTACGTCGCGTCGATCATCGATGAACGTCACCATTAAATCGTCGCCGAGCCAACGATGAAACGGCGAAGGCGCGCAACGCCTATGAAGATCATGAAGCTCGTGATCTTCATGATCTTCATCTTTATCTTCATTGCCGCCAGCAAGGCGCGAATTCCTACTTGATGACCGATGTGCCTCTATCCTCACCCCGGAGTCGATAGAGGCGCACGCTATCCTGCCCGGCGATTCCAGCAGGTGAGGACGCAGCCACGAAGGCAATCTTGATAGCCTCTGGCGCGGTTTTTTCCGCTGATTGGCAATCACGTTTCTCCTCAAGCGCCTTGCGCATCAAGTCAATCTCCAGTGCGGTGAACCATCCGATGATGCTCACACCCGTTGCTCGATGACGTTCCAACCCGTACTCCGCGGCGCCAGGCAGGCCACGCACTCTGATCCATGCTGCCGGCGCACCGGGGGCACCGGGGACTGCTTGGTCGGTTCCGTGCATGGCTGCACGTACGCACGCCGATACTTCATCCGCTCGCACCCAGGCCACTTGCTTGTAGTTATCAAAGGCAGATTCAGGTTTAGGCATCTTTGGCGCCCTCGGCCTTTTTCGCACCAACTTCGTTGGCCCGCTTGTTGAATTCGCGATGCCCGGCTGTAGCCCTGGGCCAACTCCCGCGCTCACCCTGGCAGTGGCAGGAACCTTGTGAATCGCGAGCTCTCTGTCTCTTGCCATCTGCCTCTTCACGAGAGTGCCAAGAATGACGAAGGGCCATGTGGCCACCAGAAGAAAGATCAAAAAACCAAGTAAAGACAGGGGCATGTGTGGATGGTGGAAGAGGTGAGTGAAGATTGCCTCCCATAGAGTTGCCAGTGGAACGCTGATCAAAGTGGGCGACAAGGTCTGGGTTGTATTCGAAGTGGGGGCGTGGATCAGTGCCCCGCTTTGATAATCGAGGGCGATTCCGCGTTGGTGGGCGTAGCCGCCATGGTGCGAGCACGTTCCTCGACCACGCGAGTTGGAGATCCATCCGTCGTCGCAGAGAGTCTGCCCATCGGATAGAAACGCCCCTATGTTGTAGTCATAGTCGTAAAGGACTCCGTCGAGTACCTGCCCGGCCACGCCGGTGCTCTTTGTTTGGGAGAGCGATTCAAGCCTCACTCCTTTGTACGGGTTATTGTAAATGTCTCTGGTTCCAATGGTGAGGCAGGGTGCAGCCACGAGTTTGGCGAAGTAAGCCACAACGGCGTCCCCTCGCACTGGACTGCGTGCATCACCAACTTTAAGGACGCGGGCCTCCTGCGTCTTGGAAATGCAGTGAGCCATGAGGAATCGGTAATGCTCCAGCCTCTTTACATCCGCGCGATGCCGATCTCCGGCGGCGAGCGAGAGCGGAATGATCAACACCAGCAGCAGTGCAATCACTGTTGCCAGGTACGCCTTCTCTCGCTTTGTCAATGCCTTGATGTGCTTCACTCACTCCCGACGCGGTCTTGGACTTATCGACCATCTTTGCACGGCATAGCGCAGGTAAACCATGTTTTTTGTTCTTTTTCCTCTTACCACCTGGAGCAACCGCGGACTTCGCCAGTCATGGTGACGCTACGACTAGGTTGGGCCACCGATATAGGTCATAAAAGCACTACCGGTCGTACTTTTACATCATAGGTCGAGCGCCAGACATGGGAGGTAACAGACCTGCCTGTAGGTCTGTTACCTCCCATGTCCTGACTGGCCGCTGAAGAGCGTTGATGAATCCAAGTGGATTGGGGCGTAACCAGGAACCTCGCCGGTGCAAAGTCACCCAGTTACCTTGGCAGATTATTGAACGGGTTAGTGAGGTGGGCTACTGGGATTTCCCAACCGTCGCATAGCGTAAAGATGAAGTTGTACCAATTAGCATTGTGCCAAGTAGTACAACTTCATCACGCTTGGAACTCACTAGAGGGTGGAAATGACCCCAACCCTTTCGCCGCGGTTGCGCAGCCAGTTCGTGCGAACACGAAGGACAGGCAGCAGCCCGCCGCTCACCTCTACGCTATGCGACACTTGCACTTTTACGATATACGTTTAGTGGTGGGTAGGAGTGGCAGGGAACAAATGGCGGCACTCTTGGTGCGGCCGCGCACATTCTGTGGTTGCTTTGGCCTCACGACAGGTATTGTGGAAACGGGGTGAGATGGCGAATGCACCGGTGTTCAATAGCGGGGCACTAGATAACATCGCCTCGGCCATTGGGGAAGCAATCAACATGCGTGGGGTGCTTGAATTGCTTGACGACCTGGGTGTGCGGTCGGTGGAGGAATCCTCCAAAGCGCGCACTATTAAGAGCTCACTCATGCAGGAGCAGCGACGTACTGGATCGGGTGATTGCGTAATTCGTTTCATGAAGAGAGCCCTTTCACCACAGCGCTGGGCAGGTCGGCAGGTTGAATACGAAAAACTTCGGGCCGAGGTCAATGCCACTCTGATCTTCGTTGGACTCGAGATCAGACAAGATGGGCAGTGCGCTCGCAAGAAAGCTGCTGCAACCCATGATGAGGCGGCCGCGGCGACTAGCCGGAGGTTGCTTGCTGAAATCGAACGACGTGGTGGGCATGCGGAAGTGTTCAAGTACTGCCGAAAAGAGCTCGTGGAAGAAGACTGTTTCAACGCGGTCTTTGAGGCAACAAAGGGGTTGGCCGAACGTGTTAGGGGATTGACCGGCTTGGACCTTGATGGACATGATCTTGTCGCCGCTGCGCTCGAGGGCAAGGATCCGATCGTGAAACTCAACCCTCGTGAGACTGATACGGAGCGCAATGAACAGCGCGGTATCGCTAACTTAATGAAGGGAGCGTTCAGTGCCTTTCGCAATCCAACTTCACACGAGCCGAAGGTTCTTTGGCACGTCTCTGAGGCGGATGCCCTGGATCTACTGAGCACGCTTTCGTTGATTCACCGCCGTTTGGATAGCGCCACCCTTGCTACGCGAGGTGATGCCTAGTGCCAAGGACTCCTTCGGTCCCGCATCTCCCTTTTTCAGTTTTTGACGCTCTTCTAGGTCCTACCTTGGGCCTTGGCCATTCAACGTAGTTGCTTGAAGCATGCGCCAATCCCTCCTTGTTGCGTATGTGTTTTCTGTGACGCCGCTTGCGGGTGAGTAGATGCCACCCTCAACGACCCGACTCGATCCTGGCGGGCTCCACAATCTTCGGCGCTCAGGAGGTTCACTATGGTGGATTCTTGCTTTACTGAGACAGTAGGGTACAGTAGTGTCTCAGTAACGGGGGAACCAAAAATGCCGACAACTAACGACTCAAACCTAATTGAACAAGTGGCCCAGCGGATCGTAGGTCTGCGCACCGCACGTGGGTGGTCTATGCGCAAACTCGCCAGGGAGGTTGGGATGTCCCATTCCCGACTCCAGAGAATCGAATCTGACTACCAACGACCGATCGCAATCTTCGACGTAGCGCGAATTGCCCAAGCCTTAGAGGTTCCGATGACTCGACTTCTTCGAGGGTCGGTCGTGGGGCCCAGGGTTTTGGCAGCGGCCAGAACTCAGACAACCACCGGGGCGAACGCCACCATTGATCGCTTTATCGAAATACTCGAAATTGAGGACCAATTCAACGAGGTGAACATTCCAGCGCGCCAGGTAGTGGACCTCCCAAGAATTGCCCGAGGCGATCGATCACCCCGTGAATGGGGTAGACGATCCGCAGAAGCGGTGCGTAGTGCATGGGAGTTACCCAGTGGGTCCCTTGGGGATTTGGCCAAAATTATTGAGGAACACACCGGTATCTACGTCGCAGTAGACGCGATGCCAGATGGTGTTGACGGCATAAGTCTGGTGGATCCAGAAAATGGTGCCACGTTGATTGCAGCCTGCACCACAGATATCTGGGAGCGCCAAAGATTTACATTGGCTCATGAACTCGGTCATCTAGTCGCCGGAGAGATGCGAGTGGAGGCTGTCGTCGCTGAGGGGGGTCGTTCAGCCGAGGAGACAGCTGCCAATGAGTTTGCCAGGAACTTGCTTCTGCCATGGGTAGATGTGGTGCGCAAACATGAAGAGCGCGGCGAGGATCCTTGGAATCTCTTAGACATTGCCGCCCTAGCCTGGGAGTACCAAATCTCCCCAAAGGCCGCGGCCATCCAACTGTCTCGCGCGGGATTCATTGTCGATGAGTTTGTCGACGAGGTTTCGCGGGTGCCGATGAATGCCTGGAGTGTTCTAGGTGGTTGGGAGCAAGAGCGCCAGGGTTTCATCGCAGCGGCGACGACAGCACGGCGACCGGAGGGAATTATTAAAAGAGCGCGCGAGGCGCACTTAAATGGTCTTATCTCCATACGATCCTTTGCACGCGTTGCTAATCAACCAGAAGAGGAGCTACGTCAAGCGCTAGATGTAGTCGGCATCCAAGCGGTCGAAGTCCCCAACTAGACGAATCACAGACAACTCCTAGATGACCACGCCCCCACCCCCTGTTAGAAAGTTCGTCGTCGGGGATGCTGGCGTAGTCATTGGTTTTGTAGCGGCTAATCGAGAGCGTCTCCTGTGTTCGATCCTTCAAGGAAAGCACTTGGAGTTGAAGATCCCGTATCACGTAGATGGCGAGATCCAGCGAGTTCTCAAAAGAAAAACAACCGCCCTCCAGAACGCCATTGGTTCCCCTCAGGCGCCGGTGCAGTACGCACGTAGTTGGACTTGGTTGAAGGGTCAATTTGGAGCGACGGTTGTTCTAGCAAAGGTGGAAATTGGGGTCGTGGGCGACCCGGTAGCTGACAAGTTTGGAACGTTGGTGGATGTGGTTGGACTTGTTGTAACCGCAAGGATGCAAGATGGCGGCGAGTTGTTTGTGATAGCCCACGGACTCCATTACCAAGACACAGGTGAGGCTGTGGCAGTTGCAATAGACGATGCTGGTGGTCGCAAGATTGCCTCAGGCAACAATCTCGAAGTCATTACGAGTGTCGATCTCTTTGAATACGCAATCGAGTTGGGTCTATTTGCGAATGAGGATGACCTACGCGATTGCTACGACGCTGTGCGTGAGCACTCCAAGATGCCGGAGTTCAATAACACGAGGCTGAGCGCCCACTTCAACGCCAGATAGCCCCTAAGTCCGGCCGAAAGACTGGTGGCCCTTGTGGGCATTTAGGGAATGATGAGAATTTCAAGGTTGAGCAAAATCCGAAATAGGGTTGAGCGGGTCTAGGTAGGGAGCGGTTCCACGCCTGAAAACACAAAGGTTAGCTGCCTACTAGTACGTATTTCTAGACTTTGGCTCTCCGTTTACGCGGGGAGTCATTGTTTTTTCGTCGAGAAGAACCCATCTTATCGTTCTGCTTTGCTCGATACTTCTCGTCTCTATATATGGTCAACAAAATGGCTCACGCAACTATTTGGTGCGAAGAACCCGAGCCAGGCAAATCCAACGGGTGAGCGATCTACCTTTCGCGGCCTTTCTTTTTATTCTTTTATCTATTAACATAAATAAATAGTACCCTAAAGTTATGAGAATGAGGGCAGGCCACTGGTCGCCGTGAGACGTAGCGAGAATCGGCGAGTTAGATGATTGCAAAAAGATTTAGAGCACGCTTGGCGATCTTAGGTGCAGTCACAGCGATGCCGTTGATTCTAGGAGCGGCCTCAAAACCTCAGCCGACGATTAGCGCAGTTCCATATGAAACTTCACTTTCCTCTCCAGTTCAGCCAGGATCCCCTCCGCTTGTTGAGCAGAATTACAACGCAATCGTGGACAGCCTTTTCGATGTGGAGCCGAATATGTGGGGCGGGGCCTACGTGGATGCAAGTGTGCTGGTGGTGAAAATAGTTGGTTACACAATTGATGAGGCTGCAGCGAAATTACGCGCTATCGGCGTTCTCTCAGGGATTAGGTTGATCTCGTCTGATACTTCGATAGCCCAATTGGATGCTCTCACGGCAAAAGTAATCGCCACCGGGAGCGCGAATATTGTGTCGGCCGGACCGCAGTATTCTACTTCGCGTGTTGTAGTTGGTGTTATGAATTCGGATATTTCACAACGCCAGGCGCTATACCGGCTCGGCGGTTTGAAAATTGTCGAATATGACGCAGGTGGGCACGCGGATAGCGTTTCCCGCTATTACGACACGACGCCATTTTGGGGAGGTGCCCATATCATTTTCAGTGCCGGAGGCACGGGGGAGAGTTGCACAAGTGGGTTCGCCTGGAATCCGTCGAGCGGGAGCTCGCAGTACATGATTAGCGCTGGTCACTGTTACACCCAGTTAGGAAACTCATACCCAACCGTAAATAGTGTTACCAGTGGCGGTGCTTGGAATCCGATTGGCTCGGTTGCGTGGTCATCTGTTGGGACAAGTGGAACTTTAGCCGGCAAGCACGGGGATCTATCTATCTACATGATGAGCGGCAGTAACGCCACGCAGGGTTATCTTTACGTTGGAACGTACGATACGTCGAATTTCCGCCACATAATCGGCCGCGTGAGCCTCCCGGAAGGGTGGAAGGGATCTAACGTATACACCTCGGGTGCTGGACCGGCGGTCGGAAACGGGTCCGGACAAGTTCTCCTTGATTGGATCTCTCTCGTAAATCAGACCGTCTATTACTCCAATTCGAACCAGACCATCAATAATCTCAGTTTCGGTGAAAACGCTTCGACCTGTGTTGGTGGCGGGGACTCAGGTGGCGCCGTCTATCAAGAAAATGGCACATCGGACGCCTACGCTGTCGGCATTATAAGTGGGACGAATAATCAGGGCGGCCTCTTCACGAACTGCCGAAATTACTTCACACCCATAGGCTATGTAGCAACCGATTGGGGTGGCAGCATCAAGACCTCATAGGGGTTGATGCTGCCAAACAACGATGTCGAAGAGAAATGCAACGTCGAGCGAAAACAAACCGCTGCCCACATCGAAACTACGACGACCGACCACGATCGTTCTATTGGTGCTGATTTTCGTGGTATTTCTGATTGGCATCGGAGTCATACGAACTTTGCATGATGGGGAACAATTTAGACGAAGAACAATCGGATCTGGACCGATCTCGGGAACAATGTTGGTCGCACGTGTTAGTAGTCTTAGCGAGCAACGGGGAACCTGCGGAGGGGTCTCAGAGCCAGTCAATCTAATCCGACTCAGTGAGCCTTTACGGATTGCCTCGGTCGTAGTGTGTGCTGGCTTAACGGGCGGAGGCGAAGTTCGAGTACTCCGGTCTGCAGACACCGCTAATGTTCTTGACGTTTTGAGTGTGGCATTAGCTGCATCGGATGATACAAGTTGGCGTCCGCCAAAGTGCCAAAGCAATTACCTGATAGTCGGCGCTTTCACAGTTCAAATCGAAGGACATGAAATGCGTTTGGCTATGCCGATTGACGAGTGTGGCTTTCCAAAGGCCACAGCCCTGGCGGCCTTCAACTCGGTCATTTCGATCGCCGGAAAATGATCGCCATCGGGGCAATCTACTTTGGTTTACTCTACAAATATCTTCTCACGCCGACGGTGCCATCATTCAATCATCTACGCCCAATTAACTTAGTGCCTTTTAGAACCATCGCTCAGAATCTTACCGACGGTGGGACGCCGCTCAGCCATAGGGCATATGAATTAACCGGCAACATATTGGTGATGGCACCTATCGGAGTATTTCTTGCGTTGAAAATGCCAAAGTTCGGCGTGTGGCCAGTGACGCTAATTGGAGCAGGTATTTCTACCGCTTTTGAGATTACCCAGTATTTGCGTTGGACTTGGCGGGTGGCGGACGTAGATGACGTTATCTGCAATTCTTCGGGCGCGATTGCGGCATATCTAATTACTGCTTTCGTTATGCATCTTTATCGGCCGGAACAATTTCCCTAGCTTCGGAAACCTGAAGCGTCTGGATCTGGCCAATCAGCGAGTTATGGGCCCGGTGAATCTCGAAGTTCGGAAAGTGTATTGTAGAAGAGATGCTCATGATTGTTGCATTTAGGGAGCGCATGGGCGATTTACGCATGGGTCCCACTCAAAGAGCAAGCCTGAGGTCATCCTGCCCCCGCTACAAAAAAGGCCGATTGAGGCTCTTCTCGGCGTTGGCTCTCGCTAAACGTGGAGCCGCCCGTGGAATCATGGCAAGACGCCCGCCTAGCCGCCTGAGTTTTTGGTCCCTGCTTTGATGTGGTTATAGTCAATTCAACTTTGAAGCGGCGATCAATAGTGGCCGGGGCGATCTTCAACAACTTGGCCGCCACTGTATTGCTGATATGGAGTTCCCTGCACTGCCCAGCAAAATCGCAGAGCTTGGATGACTGCCTCGTCATGGAGCACGGGTCTTGCGGGCATGATCGCGATGCCAGAGCGTGATCACACAGTGTTCACCCAAAATGATTTTCTTTGCACCCCTGTTTGATTTTTTATATCGAGTGGCGATGGTCTTGGTGACAGCCTTGCGGCGACTCATTGAAAGTTCCATGGTTCACAGTGTCGACGGGGCAATTGCCCCGTCGACAGACACACCGCTACGCGGGGATTTTCAAATGATTTTTCGTATGCTGCTAGGCAGGCATTTGGGATGAGTCAACGCGCTTCCAATAGGGACCAAAATCCTGACAGTTAGGAGTCAAATAAACCTTCGGGGTCGCGAGGCATCATCAGGAAGAGGTTTTTAGGTGAGTAAACTTGACCTATTAACCTATTGACATAGATAAATAAGGATATTAGTGTAATTTCGATGTCGTCTTATGAAAGGGGAGGCCATTAAATGCGTTCAACTTTCGTTACTAGAAGCGGCATGTCCAATATGGGCCAGGTGGAACGGTTCCACTTGGCGTCAGTTAAGTTGAAGGGGTTGGTTTATCATGTTTCGTAAAATAGCTATTTTAACTTTTGCCCTCACGGTTGCCGCTGCAGGCCCCGCTTTTGCAACGATAGTGAATGTCGGAGGCGGGACCTGGAACTACGGTACGAGTTACTCGTTCCCGACGACACAGAACGTGTGGTCGCATTACGTACATCCAAGTCTCTACCACTCCGCGACGGCGATCTGCGGCTCCAACAACATCAAGGTGTATGCGGTCGCGGGTTCCTGGGCCAACGCCGACACTAGTTGCAATGTCTTGCAGAGTTCTGCCGAGTACTGGAATACCTACTAGAGATATCAACTCATTGGCAGAGCACCAGGGCGCGATTCCACTGAGTTGAATGCGTGGGGAAATATCTCACGCGTAACCTCACTGGCCAAAAGTCTCGTGCTGCATTGACCGATCCACCCGAGCAGTCGGATGGATCGGTCAATATATATCAGAGTTCACGGATCGGGTTTGTGTCTACTACAGGGAGCTAGTAGGAAAGGAATAGCGTTCGGGTATGAAGCGAATCCTGACTGTGCTGCTCTTTCTACTATCGGCCGTTGCCTTCGCCATTACCTACGTGAATACGGGCGCCGCGCAGCTCTCAAAAATGCAGTACGCCGCGACCGCGGTTGGACAACCATTCGCTATTTCCAATGACCCCCGGCTTGCCGATCCGGAGAAGACGTATGCAGCCTTACTGAGTGCGGCGCTGGACACACAGGTGAACGTCTTCCGGACCAGCGTCGGCTTTACATCAGAGAATCGCCCTCAAGTTACCCAATATATTCTTCTCACCAGTGGCACCCATGTTTTCGACGCATTCAGTCTTGAAAAGGGTCGGTGGCTGACCCCAGCTGACACGCAGTCGACCAACCGGTTCCTGTCCACGGTTGGCAGCAAAGACCCCAGCGAAGTCGGTATCCTCCGCGATTTTGGCGGCGATGACCTCGTAAACGTTCGTGGACTACGGGCTGCCTTTGCTTCGCTGCCTGCCGCAGGTCAGTACATCGTTGAGTCATCCAATCCTTCGTCCTTTGGACGGTTCCTTAATCTGCTTGCCCAAAAAGCGACTCAACGCGAAGGCGATTCAGCAAAGCCCTTTTCTGCGGCCGACTTCAAGGCTTCGCAGGGAGCCTTCCAAGGTATTGTTGATAGAAACTACGCCAGACTCCTAAACGCCGTCCAATACCTCATCATCTTTCTGGCGACAATGCTTCTCGTGTACAAACTGCTCCATGGGGCCAAAACGGCCGGAGTAATGAAACTCCATGGTTTCGACACAATCCGCGTTTGGTATGAAGTTTCGGGTCGCCTTCTCCTCATTGTTCTGTCTATCTCAGCGTTGTTATCGGTGTTCGCAACCTTATTCGTTCCGAATGCTACGGCCGGATTCCTTGTTTCGGTTCTGACGTCGCTCGCCAGTGCGTCTTTGGTAATGCTTGGTGCCTCGCTTCTTACGTGCTTGTACATTGAACGCATCAAAGTGAGCGACTCGGTCAAGAACCGAAAGGACATTCGAGGAATTTTCGCGGTCAATACGGCCATCAAGACAATATGTTCGATCCTCCTCATTGTCGTTGGCGCTGGACTTTGGCTCCAGTATTCCAACGTCGCTAGTGAGCGGGACAAACTTGGAAACTGGGAGAACACGCGAAACTATGGTTTATTTTATCCCACGAGCCTCGGGAATGATGTGATAGAAGCGCAAACGGGACAGGCTGGGCCAACTGTCGCCGAAATCTACCGACTGTATCCTGTCCTTAACAAGATGGGCGCACTGTTTATTGACTCGGCGAATTACGAGCCTGCCGCATTGTCCGCACCTACCGTACCGGCTTCGATACGATCAATACAGGTCAACCCAAACTATCTCAAGGCCTTTCCGCTGCGTGACGCTTCGGGTCAGATCATCGATATTCCGGAAACAACATCGGACTGGATCGTGCTCGTACCCGCGAAGTACAAGGCGCGTCAGGGCGAAATCCTCGCGTATTTCCAGCGGGGCCGCACTGGAAATACGACTCAGCAGGGCGCCTATCAAGCTGAAAAAGCCATTTTTGATCGTGAGGCTCCACCTAGTTTTGTTCATCAACGAGTCAAAATCGTATGGATGGCAAACAATCAGCAGGTGTTCAGCTTTAATCCCCTGGTCTTTTCCTCTAAGAATAACCTAATCACTGACCCCGTCATTCAAGTGATGACCTCTGCGAATAGCCTTGGCATCGATCGCGCCAACATGATGACTGGGAGTGTCGGTAGTGCACTTAAAGTACGGCTTGTTGGGGGCGATACCGCGTCAACGCTCAAGATGCTTGCGCCAACATTGAAGAGCCTGAGGTTGGATGACAATCTCAGGTACCTGGTGACTATGAACGAGTACGTACTTCAACAGCTCCAATCTCTAGAAGAAGGCCTGAGGAATGTGGCAATTGCGGCGATTGCTCTGGGGATTGGCATGCTTGTGTTAGTTACTCAGAATCTGGCAATCCTTTTTTACAGGTACTCACGCAAGGTTGTTGTCCGGAGGCTCTTCGGACTAGGATTTAAGAGTACATATCGCGAGTTTCTTCTGGTGTTCGCAACGATCTGGGGCTTTCAACTGGTCGGCGCTCTGGCCGCGAATCGGATGGGCTCTAGCCCATTTTCCACTCCCACTTTTTCTAGTATTGCCAGTGACCAGGTTGTGTTTGCAATTGCGGCTACTATTATTTTGATTGAACTCGTCTTTTCAATTGGCGTGCTAATTTTTATCGAGAAGAGAAGTTTGATCCGGGTGCTAAAGGGAGAGTTCTAGAATATGAATCCAGTGTGCGAATTACGAGGAGTTAGCAAGAGTTACCATGGTCGTTCGATTATAAGCAACATGGATCTTAAGGTTCTCGAAGGCGAGATGCTCGCCATAACCGGCAAAAGCGGGTCGGGCAAATCGACCCTTCTGAACATACTCGGACTGCTTGAGTCCGCTGACCACGGAACCGTCCATCTATTCGGCGAAGATCGTCTTCGTGTAAGGTCCAAGGAAGCCAGTCATTTGCTGCGATTGCGTTTAGGCTATCTGTTTCAGAACTATGCGTTGATCGACAATGAAAGCGTCGACTACAACTTGCGAATCGCTCAGGCGTACGCGAAAGGATCGCATAAGAAGAAGCAGGAAATCAAAGTTGAAGCGCTACGTCGGGTAGGTCTGGCGAACGCTGGCAAGCGGAAGGTGTACGAGCTTTCGGGAGGCGAACAGCAACGCGTTGCGATTGCCCGCCTTCTGCTTAAACCCTGCGACCTGGTGCTTGCCGATGAACCCACCGGATCACTCGACGCCGTAAACAGAGATGAGGTGCTACGTATGTTGCACGATTTGAATAACACCGGCAAAACCATCATCATCGTTACGCATGATGACCGGGTCGCAGGGACGTGTAGTCGGGTCATTGAACTCCCAGACCCTCAAAGTGCCGACGACGGGAAGGGTTAGATAGTGTTCTACTTTAGCGAACGACACGACAACCTGCCTTGAGGTGCAGAAGACTCAAGGGCACGCTGTGAAAGTGACCTGTCCAAGGTTCTGATGACTCCGTCATAGTGAAATCGAGTTCACTTGAAAGGCTCATTCCATGCTCAAGTCTCATCCAGATAAATTTCGTATGAGAGCAATCGCATTCGTGCGAGCAGGCAACACGATCATGCTGCCGAATCCAATAGGCATCGTCGACTTTAGCGACAGAGGTAGCTAACTAACATCCACGAAATATGTGGTGATGTTGACCGATAATGGCCTGCAAGGTTCCATGGGTGGAGTCAGAGCAGCCGGGTAACGTGACAATGGAATCCTTCTTTGTTCTGCTGCACAAGAATGTACTAAACCGTAAATGTTGGATCACTCGGGAAGAACTCCGGCTGGCGATCGTGATCTTGATCGATGCGACCTATACCCGCGGGCGCCGTCAACGGAACTTGGAATCTCTGACTCCGATAGAGTTCGAAGCAAGCATCAGAAAAGTTATGTAGCCTGAAAACAATAAACCCGCGAACTAAAGTGGGACAGTCTCGGTCGCCCTGCCCTATTGCTCATAAGGTTGTCAAGGTCTCTCAGGATTTGGCTCTGCATCGGGTGGGGCGATTGTTCCTATAACACATTTTCGCAGGCGGTTCCTTCGAAAGTACCCGTGCTGGTATATCCCGTCACGCAATATTGGCCGACAATGGCAGAGATTCCCGACCATTGAGCGTAGTTTCCTTTTCCTCCGAGCCAAGTTTGCGTCGCGGAGTAGTAAGTCCCACTTGGCGCCGTAAGGCGGAAGTATCCATAGAAGCTGGTGCTGTATGCCCAACCTTGAACAATTACCATGCCTCCAGAGGGCGTTGAAAGATACATGCACGTATCAACAGAGCAACCTTGAGACGTATAAGGCTGGATTATTGCCGTCGTTGTTGTTCCAAGCGGAGCGGCCTGTGATGACGATGGCGCAGCAATGTTCATCGTTATTACCATGGTGAGTGCAGAAACGCTAGCAAGTAACCTCTTCATATATTTGACCCTTCTCCGTTCGGTTGTCTTGGTTTTCTGTGAAGAATTCCACCACTCCTGATCGCTTGTAACGAGCCATATCCCAGCAGGAGCGACAAGACTGTAAGCGAACCGGCGTAGGCAATTTGAAATTGAAACAGGTACGTTGAATCGTGACTTCCAATGAAGTTGTTGTAGGCATCCGCAGGATTCCCGCTGTAAGTCCTGAGCTTCTGCACGAATAGGGAGAGTACGTTTTCGAGTGAAACTTGAATTGCCAGAATAAGCAGGATCGAAAACAGAATTGTTGTCGCGGTTCCGGACACGACGCGCTGCGTTAATGTTCCGAGGAATACGCCAGCCATAAAAAGAGCGAGCGTGAGTGCGATGATAATCATCGGGTGACAGACGAAAACTGCAAAGGTCCAGACTGTGATAGGCCCCGCTTCTGTTTGAACGGCGAAGAAATGATCAATGCTGATAAATGTCATTACGCTGGAAAGCAGGATGGAAACGGTATAAACAGAGAGATAGGTCCTCACCAATCTCTGTCTTCCAACTTCATGCGTGAATAAGAAGCGGTATGTTCCAGATTCGTACTCGGTTGAAAGTAGCGGAACGCCAAATAACAACCCGACAATTAAAGGGCTGGCTAGAACCAATATTCGAAAGTAAAGAACGACTGTTGGATTTGTATAGACGCCAGCAGAGTTCTTGTCCAGCACATTGTCGCTCAGGAGGTAAATAGCAAAGGAGTGGGTGAAAAAGTACCCAAACATCATGGATAACCGAACTCGTTCTTTTAGCAGAACAGCGAGGAACAATCTTTGCATTTTAATCTGAGACATGGTTTTTGGACTGGATTTGCCAGATGAGGTGGTGGTCATAGCTCAACCGAGGTGTTCAGGGCCTCAACTTCTTGACCGCGGCGCAAATATGCCAGAGCAATGTCTTCGAGTCTGGATGGGAGTGCTTCCAGATCTAAGTGTGACAGTGGATTTTTGACACGAATGAGATGCGTGGCGAATCGTGAACCAAGTTTGCGGTCGATGATTTCAATATCTCGTCGATAGTCCAGATCGCTGGGCGCACACGCAATCATTCTGTGGGATTCGATAATGTTTTCCATGGATTCGCACAGTCTCACTTCGCCTCCAACGATCAAAATGAGGTAATCACAGACTTTCTCGAGTTCTGAAATGGAGTGCGAAGAGAAGATCACCGACATGTCTGTTGTGGCGACATTGGTCATTAATTCGCTCAAGAATTGCTGTCGCGCAAGGGAATCAAGATGAGAGAGGGGTTCATCAAGCAGCAGAAGATTGGGACGTCTTGCAATGGCCAGCGTAAGTGCAACTTGTGCTTTATGACCACCTGAAAGCTGGCCGATACGACGTTTTAGTGGGATTTGTAGCTTAGATAAACGAGCTAGTGCATATTCGCGATCAAAAGCGACGTTTAGTAACTCTGTCATTCTCACAACGTCGATCACTGTCATGTTCTTATTAAGCGGAGAATTCTGTGCGACGAAACTAATTTTTTGAAGGGCCTCCAAGGATCCAGGTTCAGTTTTTTCAAAAAGTCGAACTTCGCCAGCTGAGGGAGGGAGAAGTCCGGCAATGATGTCCAAAAGAGTCGTCTTGCCCGCACCGTTAGGACCAACGAGTGCAACAACTGCACCAGCGGGCACTTCAATCGTGCAATTCTTGAGCGCCAATTTACTTCTGTACGACTTCTCCAAATTCGTGGTCGAGAGAACGCTCAACATTTAGGCCTGGTTACGAATTCTTAGATGTTTTGTTAGATCCTGCTATCTCTCCCATTGCGCTGTTGAAGAGGGCGACTATTGCTTCTTCAGAGAGACCAGCTTTTTTGGCCTCGCGAAGCCATCCGCTTATCAAGCTTTTGCGCAATGCAGTCATCTTGTTCGAGGTGATTACGCGAGGGGAGGCGGTGATAAATGTGCCCACACCGGGTCGCCCTGCAGCGATACCGCGGGATTCAAGCTCCCTGTATGCCTTTAACACGGTGTTTGGATTTATCGCGATCGACGAAACCACTTCTTTCACGGTTGGAAGTTGGTCGCCTTCCACCAGATAACCCAAGCTCAGCGCGGCTTCTACTTGCTGTACAAGTTGCAGGTATGTGGGAATACCTGATTGGAGATCCAATGAGAAGGAAATCGTGGTGCCAGCTGATCGACCCATTGTGAATTTATCTTTATCTATTGACATAGGTAAATAATACCCTAGATTGGAAGAATCCAATCAGTGTATGAAGTCGAGAATCGCTGGTCGGATCAAAATCTAGGTCTTGCCTCATGGGTATCAGGCCTACAAGCGTTAAGGGGTGAACGGATGCAACGAATAACACGGGTTTTATCCCTAAGTTCAATTGCGATAGCAATGGGATTGACTATATCGATGGCTGCAAGCACTCAGACATTTGGGGCAGTTCCGTTGCCACAACCTGGTTTGGGTAACGTCACGGGTAGCAGTGTTACGCCCATGGGGGAGGCACCAGCTATGACTCAACAAGCGAAGGATAAGGTTACTGCAACGTTGGCTTGGAACGCAGCGATGAATGCTGGGGACACCGCAAGCGCCGCGAAGGCAGCGAACGCCTACACGGAGAGATGGGGTGGTTCGGGCATTGCCGGCCAATCCACGTCGAAGAGCGTGACACAGTCGGCTGTTGTCACACCATTGGCCCCATCAACGAGCGTATTTCTGGGGGTGACCCAGGTCGGACAAGTAACGGGCTACTACTGTGGTCCCGCTGCCGGCTATGAAATCATTCGGTATCTACACGGCGCTGGGTATACCAGTAGGTACGATGGGACCGCTCTTTCGCAGGCCGGCCTTGCGAACGCGAACCACATGAGGACTGACATCAACGGATCCACAGACTGGTCGTCAGGTTTGTACGTGACGGGTGTGAATCGTTGGCGCGGAACCAACTGGTACGTGCAGGTGCACGCTCCGAGTGCGACACTGCTTCCAAATGTGTTTACGTATAGTATCGATGCGAACGGTATGCCGTTCTCCGGTGACACCGTCGAGTTCGCGAATGGCGCCCACTACAATTTGCACCCACAAGACAAGACGATTGGGCATTGGATTACTGCCTACGGGTACACGTTGTCGGGCGCCTACGGGTATTGGGCGGATTCGTCTACCACCGTCTTCCCGGACGCGGCTCCGTATTTCTCATACTATTCGGACTACTTCAGCACATTTCTGCAGTCGAACGGGGTCGCGTACTAAATGGGCCACACTGTCGGGTTCGCTGCTGTTGCTCTGACCGGTCTCATATTGACCGCCTATCAGAGCAACAGCACCTCCCCAAATGGCAGCCAACTATTGACGACACGTGCGGCCCAGACTGCGGTCGATCGCCGCGACTACACCACGTTGTACACCATTGATCCGCATGGGAAATCTGGTGCACGGATCGGTGTGCGAGCTATCCGCGATGACGGCAGCGCAGTGATCGTTAACAGCCCCCTTGCTGCTCCCGGGGAATTTTTGACCCAGTCACAGGTCGGCATCCAGAGAGGGCAGTCTCGTACGTGGTTTGCGCCCCAAACTGGTTCCCAGCCCCGACAAGCCATCCAAGTTACCGCCCATGGAAAGTCCATCGCCTGGCTTGAGACGAAGAGTACGGATCTTTACTACCAGGACTGGAAGTTGTACGCCGTCCGCGTCGGGCAGCGCCAGCCGACCCTACTCGCTGACTCCTTCGCCCTGCTCAAGACCGACGAGGTTCCACCACCACCAGGAGTTAAGATCACCGCCACGGACGGCGTCCACGTGTGGTGGACGATGGCGTATCCGACGAAGAGCCAACGTGGATGGGACGCGCGGATTATGGTCCGGGACCTCGCCGGTCGCGAGCCAATGACCGTCGCCGTTGATAAGGCGAAACTGCCAGCCGCCACCGCAGGGGGCGTCGCGTACATTCGCTCGAAGGACGTCGACTCTAGTTTGCCGGCGAACCGTTATGAGATCCGATTAAGCCATGCTGGCACCGACACCTTGATCACTTCAGGCTCGTTGGGCAAAGAGGAACAGATCTCTACGATGTGTGCTTCCGACACGCTTCTGGCGTGGGCGGTTCGCTCACCGAATGCGCCACGTGAGAATCCTGCGGCGTTGACGCGTGGGAGTCTGCACGTGATGACGCTGGCGACCAAAGCCCAGCGGACCATCAAGCTGGACGATCCTGCCTGGGGTCTCATTCTTGGTTGCGGTACCACTTTTATTGCGTGGGGAAATGGGTCTGGCAATGGCGACCCCGGTCAGTATGTTCTCGATGTACCTAGCGGCAAACTCTGGAAATTGGGCGAGTTACGAGGTATTAGCGCCGTGCTCGTTTCCAGCACGATGCTGGCGTGGGCGTTGCCGCCCAGGTCGGCACAGGAATCTGCACCGTGGCGGGTCACAAAGTGGCACGGAGTCCTCTAGAAATTCGCGAATCAATGAATATGTCTAAGTGGTGACGAATCAAGTGGTCGGCTACGAAAGAGCAGCAATCACTAGCGAAGGAGTTCGAATGTTTGGTAATGCGGTCGTATTCTGGTTTACCTTTTCGATTCTGATTTGCTTTGGTGCTGGCGCGCTGGGTGGTGTCGTTGTAAGCCGTCGAAGTACAGGATCGCTAAAACAAACGGTTTAGCTCGTCAAGAGTCGACGGAGTGAGGTGTCCTACGCATGACTCCAAGTGAGAGTGCAAAGTTAAGGTAATCCTGCCCCCGCTACTAGTACGAATCTCAAGGCCTTGGTCCTTCGCTTTTGCGGGGGGCCATTGTTTTTTATCTCCGAGAGAGCACCCTGGACCCCTTGTAGGAGATCCCCAATCTGGGAAAATGACCCTGTCGCGGCGCAACCGTGTCGCGGAAGACGTAACTGTTCGGAGAGCCGTACCCAATAAGTGCGGGACAGTCCATAGCGCTTGGATAGGGCGACGGACCATGAAATCTCAACACGTGAAGCAAGACTCGTTCGATTCAAAACCCGACCTCGTGACGAGAAGTTACAGCCCCACTCTTCGAGTGCTGGTTGTAGCCGCCATTTTCATCATTTCAGTTTTCTTATTGGCGGCTTGTGGCTCAAAGAATAAGTCGGCTGCGCCATCGACTAATTCACCAACCCAGTCCTCTGTCGCTGCACCGAGTGCTGCGAGCACTGTTCAGAGTGCATCGACTTGCAAGGCGGATACGTCCTCGGATTCCATAAGTATGGGTACCTACTTTGGCAACATTTTGTCTCAGGCAAAGAAGGATTGGCGACCGGATGCAATTATATCAAGTGTCCGTTTTGAAGATCACAGAGCCAAGAATTTCAATTCGCTTTGCACGTTGAGGACGGATGGGAACTGGAAGATTATCCTCTACTCGGTAAGTGCAAAGTCGGGGTTAGTAGCGGATCTAGACATTTTCAATAAAAAAAATACAGATATGCCGCTTATTCGGTATGAAGTGGTGAAGAAATTGACTGATAATTCCGAGTCATATACGAGTTTGACTATCTCTGACATGAAGAAGCAGAGTGGTTGGAGTTTCTACGTCTTCTCGCGTCCGGAGACCGCAGCAATTGAGGCTCAGGGTCCGAGTACCCCTTTCCTTAATTGGAAAATGTCGATGAGCCAGGTCGTACAGAAGATCTTGGATCGAACGAGGACTGAGAAGATTACCGGCGTGGGATACGACATCGAAATTGGGAAAGCTTCCCTGAAGACCAAGACGCCCTATGCCGATATCTATTGGGAAAATGGTCCGAAGAAGACGGCCTTTTACGTTGAACCAGTTTCTCTAACCTCCTACGACGTGACGTTCTAGATCCCTACTTGATCCGCAGCGAGTTCGTCACGACGAACAGGCTTGAGAAAGCCATCGCTCCAGCTGCATATATCGGCTTTAAGGCCCCCATTGCTGCTATGGGAATTCCGATTACGTTGTAGAGGAATGCCCACGCGAGGTTGCCACGGATAATCCGAAGCGTCTTTGAAGAGAGATTCAGCGCATCGATAACGCTGCCGAGGTCGTGGCGCATGACGACGATATCCGCCGTGGCCATGGCGGTATCGGTGCCCGTGCCCATTGCGATGCTCAGGTCGGCGCTTGCTAGCGCGGCAGCATCGTTGACTCCGTCACCAATCATAAGAACGCGATGGCCCTTTGCTTGCAGGGCTTTTACTTTTTCTACTTTGTCCTGCGGCAGCGCGCCAGAAAGGATGTGATCGGCTGCGATGCCGACTTCCTTTGCCACCGAGATGGCGACTTGCGAACTATCGCCTGACACCAACCATGGGTCGATCCCGTGCTCTTTGAGTTCTGCGATTGTCTTCTTCGCATCGGCCTTAATTTCATCCCCGACGGCAAACATTGCAAGTGCGACGCCGTCCCACGCAAGCACGGAGACAGTGAGGCCCTTCTCTTGTGCTAGCGAAATCTCGTGGATCAACTCTTGGTGGAACGGCGTGGTGGAGTGGGCGACGGCTGACGGTGAGCCGATCAGAACGACGGGGGATTTCGTTCCAAGATTCACCCGCCCTGCAGAGCCAGACCCCGGCGTGCTGGAGAATTCCGTGACAGTGGTCGGTTTGATGCTTTTGGCGGAAATAGATGTCGCGATCGCAGTGGCCACGGGGTGATCGCTCTGGAGTTCGATCGAGAGGGCAGAGGAGAGGATCACTTCTTCGCGCAATAACTCTTTGAATCCAGAGCCGAGAACCTCCCCTGCTGAAGGAACGACATGTGATGCAGATAGGGACATGGTTCCGTTTGTGAGGGTGCCTGTCTTATCAAGGATAACCGAATCGATCTTGCGGGCGACTTCCAGAACTTTTGGTTCGCGTATGACGATTCCACGTTGTGCACCACGGCCCGAGGCCACGAGTAGTGCGACGGGTGTCGCTAGCCCAAGTGCACACGGGCAGGCGATCACGAGCACTGCAATAGCCGTCGATATTGATTGGGTGAGGGAATGATCTGTGTAGTGCCAGCCAAGGAAGGTGCCAATGGCAATGAGGGTGACGACGGGCACGAAGACTGCGCTGATGCGGTCTGCCATGCGCTGAATAGGCGCCTTGGTGCCTTGCGCACTCACGACCATCGCGGTGATTCGGGCGAGTTCGGTGTCCGAGCCGACGCGTGTTGCACGAATTTCAAGGCGGCCATTTTTGTTGAGCGAGGAACCGATAACCAGCGAACCAGGATTCACGTCGATAGGTTTGGATTCGCCTGTGAGAAGAGAATTGTCCACGGCACTTTCACCCGAGACGACCACTCCATCTGTTGCGATTCTTTCTCCGGGCTTGGCAACGAAATGGTCGCCGACATCCAAGTGATCGATGGGGATCTGCACGAGCTCACCCTCGCGGATTACCGTGACTTCCTTGCTTCCAAGAGCCAAGAGGGTGGAGAGGGCGCTGCTTGCTCGTCTCTTGGCTCGCGACTCAAGGAAGCGACCGGCGACGACAAAGGTAATAATTGTTGCTGAGACTTCTGCGTAGACGTCACCGTAGCCTGTGCTGTTTGCGTAGATAGACCACCCAAAGGCCGTGAGCGAGCCAAGGGTGATAAGTGTGTCCATCGTGGGGTGTAAGACGTTGCGAATGCCAGCGCGATAGATCGGCCATGCAACTATCAGTACGACAGGTGCGCTGAGCCCAATAAGGAGCCATGCGGTGGGCGAGTATTTCGGGTACTGCAGATTGAAATTCTCGAGTTGCCCGATGATCCATCTATCAATTGCGGGGTGCCAGCTCATCGTCATCGAGATTGCAAGGACAGGAGCGGTGAATAACACGGCAAAGAAGAGCGCCGTAGCTGACTTCTTGCTGTGGAGCGCAACCTGGTTTGGGTCGGCCACCTCTGTTGCCGAGTAGCCTGCTGATTTAATGGCGCTGATCAATTGTTTCGAGCTCGTCTCAGCCGGTGCCATGACATGGGCGGTCTCTGATGCGAAATTTACGGTGGCACTGACGCCGGGAATTGAGTTGAGAGTTCTTTCAATGGTGGCAACGCAAGAAGAACACGTCATTCCTCCGACGCTGAGCGTGATCGGTTCAAGAGCCGTTTTTGCTGGCTCGAAATCAACCCTAGTTTCAGTGGGTAGTGTCATTGAGGTGTTTCACCACCTGGTCCAGTAGGAGGCCGTTTGTTGAAAGCCCGCTGCCATGGTGGGGCCCTGGTTCACCGGTAATCGAAGTGAAGGAACCTCCTGCCTCGCGGACGATGATGTCCAGCGCTGCCATATCCCACACAGCCAATACGGGTTCGACTGCGATGTCAGCGGCGCCTTCGGCGACAAGCATGTGCGACCAGAAATCTCCAAAGCCGCGTGATCGCCAACTCTCATCAATGAGTGACATGAACGCATCACGCCTTTCACCGAAACCGGCAAAGTCCGAGTACGTGACGGAGGCATCCTTTATCTTCGAAACCTTTGATACAGAAATCTTTCGTGGCGCGCCTTGATTGAATGAAACATATGCGCCGTTTCCCTTCGACGCATGCCAACGTCGAACGATTGCTGGTGCACTAACAACGCCGACGACAACTTCGCCATCCTCGATCAATGCAATGAGCGTTGACCACGTGGGCACTGCGCGCATGAAATTCTTAGTGCCATCAATGGGATCGATTACCCAGTAGCGAGACCCCAAATCATCCGATTCCCCAAATTCCTCGCCGAGCAGGCCATCGTTCGGGCGCTCTTTCATGACAATGGCGCGGATCGCAGTTTCCGTCGCCTTGTCGGCATCGGTGACTGGGGTGTTATCGGGCTTTGTGGTGATGACCAGATCTTGTGATTGGTAGCGTGATTGTGTGATGAGATCGGCCGCGTCGGCAATCTTGAGTGCGAGGGCCAGATCTTCTGCGAGTGAATATTTAGGAGTCGACACCTGTCGTAGCCTAGTCCAGCTTGATATCCAGAAGGTTTCTTAGGGATTGAATTCGGGCGACCCGCTCGGGAATTTCCACCCCGTCCGGTGCGGCCCACTTGGAGAGGGCGCAACTCTCTTCAGAATGTGAGCAATTCGGCATACAGGTCGCAGCTACTTCTGCGAGGTCTGGAAAAGAGGCGACGATCCGATTTGGGTCGATATGGGCAAGACCAAAAGCACGGATGCCCGGGGTATCAATTACCCATCCGTCGCTGGACTTCAAGTGCGAGGAGAGGGGTAGTGCAATCGCACTGGAGGAGGTATGACGGCCTCGGCCAGTCACCGCGTTGACTTCTCCGATGACCCGTTCTGCATGAGGGAGGAGGGCATTGATGAGAGTTGATTTTCCAACACCGGAGTGACCAACAAGCACAGAAGTCTTGCCGTGAAGGATTTCTCGGATCTGAGACAAGTCTGCGCCCTTGGATGTTGTAAGGACTTTCACGTTAAGAGTTTCATATTCATGGAGGAACGATGGTTCAGGCCCGAGGTCAATTTTTGTGACAAGGATGATCGGCGTGATTCCTTCATGGAAAGCGCTCACCAAGAACCGATCGATGAGCCCTCGTCGGGGTTCGGGATTAGTCGCAGCGACCACGATGATGAGTTGGTCGATGTTGGCAACAATGATTCGTTCCACTTTGGCGACGTCATCGACAGTGCGACTGAGCGAATTCTTTCTTTCCTTGACTGTGACTATGCGAGCAAGGGAACCAATGGTTCCGCTGGTGTCACCGACAATTCCAACGCGGTCGCCTACGACGACGGACTTCGGGCCCAGCTCACGAGCCTTCATTGCAGTGAGGATTACTCCATCGTCAGTGATGCATGTTGTTCGACCGCGGTCGACAGTTGTCACGAAGGCGTCGACTGCATTTGCATGCGAGGGTCTATCTTTGCTCCTTGGGCGCGTGCTACGACTTGGCCGAACTTTTACGTCGGATTCGTCATATTTACGCGCCATAGGCTTGGTGTCTATTCAATCAAACTCGACCAGAGCCCGGGAAAATCTGGCAATGTCTTATTTGTGGTCGCGATATTTTCGACCTCGACACCGGGCACGACCAGTCCGATAACCGCCCCTGCAGTCGCGAGTCGATGATCGTCATATGTATGAAAGATACCGCCATGAAGCGGCGCTGGGGTTATGTGGATAGAAGTTTCTTCTTCTCGCACGTTTCCGCCCAAAGCATTGATCTCTCTCGTCAACGCCGCCAGGCGATCTGTCTCGTGGAGGCGTAGGTGGCCGATTCCTCTCAAGGAAGAAGGCGAGTCAGCGAGGGCAGCGAGGGCAGCGATAGACGGCGTCAATTCCCCGACATCGTGAAGATCGATGTCGATGCCGTGGATTGAACCGGTTCCCTTGAGTGTCAATCCATCTTTACTCAAGGAGATGTCAGCGCCCATTTG
Source organism: uncultured Bifidobacterium sp. (assembly GCA_964465545.1). Lineage (GTDB taxonomy): Bacteria > Actinomycetota > Actinomycetes > Nanopelagicales > Nanopelagicaceae > QYPT01. Next base: position 30,655 of record CAYXIS010000010.1, read on the forward strand.
AGCCAGGATGGTTTTGAGCTGATCACCCGGTTGCGTAGTGCTTGCGGGCCAGTCTGCGATCGTGATGCTGCCGCCGCAGAGCATCGCAATAGAAAGGAAGGGAGCTGCGTTTGAGAGATCCGGCTCGATCACCAATTCTCGACCGTGCAGACGCGATGAGTGCACTCGCCAAATGTTGCGTTCGCGGTCAATGTCGAGTTTCGCGCCGAAGTCGCGCAACATAGCAACCGTCATTTCGATGTGAGGCATGGATGGAAGGGAGGTTCCAATATGACGCGCGGTGATTCCCTTCAGGGTCGCCGGGCCAATCATCAGAAGAGCAGAGAGGAATTGGCTGGATGCGGATGCATCAATATCAATTTCCCCGCCACGTAGTTCACCCGTTCCGTTTACAACTATGGGGAGCGAATATCGCCCTCCATGCTCGATCTGCACGCCGAGTTCCTCAAGGGCGCGAATGACCGGAGCG
>CAYXIS010000011.1:0-30787 GCA_964465545.1 uncultured Bifidobacterium sp.
TTTCATTCAGAAATTCACATTATTTCATATGTAATTTATTGCTTGTTCCACAACACTTTATAATCAATTAATTTTTGAGCTTTTTTTAGTAAGTTAAATATATCAATATATCGCTAGCAACCTTCAAGCGCCAAACATTAAATAATTCATTTATTTCAATAGTAAAATAAGTTGATCCATTCTTCATATTGTACAGGAGTAGTTATCAAACTGATTTGCCGCATATAAAACAGATAGTTCTGGAAAATACATCCCAACAGGGTATGTAGTGAGGTACATAGTCTGTGACGGGCTGGTGCTGGATTTTGCAAGCTACACAGATTTGATCAAGCCGCTGCGAGATGAAATCGCCAACCAGAAACCAGAGTGTAAATACGGCATCGTGAAACCAGGTCATACCGGCGGTCCCGAAGGGCAGTGCTACTACAACATCAGCTACAAAGTGAAGTCAGGCGAAGAGATCGGTTGGGTGCAGGCGGTAAAGAGAGAGCAAAGTTTGGATCTGCCATTTGAAATATGGGCAGCAAATTACAACACCCCTGCGAGGTCCGACGTTAATTGGAATTACTACAACGACGACCGATATGCCCACTCCATGTGCACCTTTGATTTGTATTCAGGTGATTTGAAGAAAGCGTTCTTCTCGAAATTTGGCGGGATGGTTGTGCGCGGCGAAGACCAGCAAAAACACTACGTCTTCGTCCAACGAACGATTCAGCCGGTCTGCGGGCAAGTGAATCAAGACGTTGTAGGCACGATTCAGGGCATGTGGTACGGCGCCAATAGCAACGAGAAAGATCTAGAGTTTCAGGGTAAGGGCTTGGCTTTCTTGCATAACAACATTGACCCCACGCAAGCTGAAATATCAATCGGCGGATACTTCACCGAAAAAGCGGGGGTGATTATGTTTAGCCCCACTCATTCGGGGAATATCGACCGTGAGCCCAGCGAGGTGAGGAGTGACGGAAAGATCTATTGCTATAACTCATGCCAAGGGGGTTGGAATATCGGCGGGAAAGTCTTGGTGCAGTTAGTTGATAATCATCATATGAGGGTTGAACACCTTGCGGGATCGTGCAGTTCGGTTGAGACTTTTAAGAGGGCATTCGACTACCAACGGTAACGCCCATTAGAGGTGAGAAATATGAGCACGCAGGAAGTATTCAGAACCGGTTGCTGTGAACCCTTCGATCCGGCACCATGGCAGGAAAAAGAAGTCACGTGGAAAGACAAGATATTCGTCAAAGACAGAGTCAAGAGCATGATGCATGTTCCTGTGAACATGGGCAAGGTCATCGCAAAAAACCTTGAACTGATCGAGAAGGCGAAAGCAAAGCAGCCTTACCAATTGATGCTCGTGGATGAGAAGTCTGCCTGGGGCGAAGATCTTTACATAGACGTCGCCAAAGAAGTGCCGGGTGCAGAGATGGCGACCCTTTCAGGGACTTTCTTGACGAAAGTCTTTGAAGGGCCCTATCAGAACGTCGGGAAATGGATCGAAGAGATGACGGGGTACGTCAAGGGCAAGGGTAAGGAATTGAAGAAGATGTACTTCTCCTATACGACCTGTCCAAACTGCGCTAAGGCTTACGGGAAGAACTACGTGGTCCTATTCGCGCAGGTTGCTTGAGAATTGGAGTGATCTGAGTGGGGCAGCAATCAGTGTCATCCCTGATGCGCGACCTTCGATCGATGAGCCCTGAGATTAAGTACTGCGCCGCCAAGAACGTTATCGCGATCTCAGAGACACACCCAGCGCAGTTGTATCCCCAGTTTCCTTTCTTCGCAAAGCTCCTTGATGGTGAGAACCAGGTGATGAAGTGGACAGCCATCCGCGTACTTGGCAATCTCTCCCAAGTTGATAGGACGGGTCGCGTCACCAGGCTTCTGCCTCGCCTATTCGGATTTCTCAAGAGCGGGAACCTGATCACCGCCAACAACACCATTATGAGTCTGACTCAGGTAGCCAAAGGTAAACCCGCACTGCGAGGGGAGATCCTGACGCAGTTCCTGAAGGTCGAGCGTTATCGCTACGAGTCAGAGGAATGTGGAAACATCGTCATCGGCAAGGCCATCACGGCACTAGGTGAGTTCGACGATCACATCCAAGACAATCGGAGAATCCGCAACTTCCTCGAAAGGCAGACGCACAACACCCGCAACGCCACCAAGATGAAGGCTCTGAAACTCCTTCGGCGACTCGAACGGCAAGCAAGCAGGTGCGAATAGTGAAGGGTATCGACCCAGAATGGGCCTCGGTGTGCTTTATTTCATAACCCCTACGTACCAGTATGGCTAGTCAGGGTCCCCCCACGGCGATTAACTTCTCCTTAACGCGCTCGGCTCAAGGCCGGCCAAAAGGAGCTGTTGCATGTCTGGAGTTTTTTCGGGTACGAGGGCCAAAATCTCAGAGCGCACATTGCGCAACGACCGCTGGTGGCTCCAACCCGCCATTACGGTGGCCGTACTCACCTCTTTTATTATCTATGCAACCTTCCGGGCATTTGAGGCGAAGTTCTATTTCGCAGAGCCACTGATTTCACCCTTCTATTCACCATGTCTCACCTCTGCCTGTCCTGAAAATGGATCGCTTCTCGGACATCCATTCGGGACGGCGGTTCTTTTTGGCATGGCCGTGTCACCCGCGCTATTCATTTTGATTTTTCCGCTCGGTTTCCGAATGACGTGCTACTACTACCGCAAGGCTTACTACCGTTCCTTTTGGCAATCACCACCAGCATGCGCAGTTGCCGAGCCTCACTCGACGTACACCGGTGAGACAAAAGCGCCTTTGATATTGCAGAACGGTCACCGATGGTTCTTCCTTGCGGGCCTGGTTTTCAACGTCATCCTCACGATTGATGCGATCCTGGCTTTCCGCAATGCGCAAGGCCAGTGGGGTCACATGAGTGTTGGCACTTTGGTACTGCTCGCCAACGCGACCCTGCTCTGGCTCTACTCAGCTTCTTGTCACACCTGCCGCCACACAATCGGAGGGCGCCTGAAGCATTTCTCAAAGCACCCACTTCGGTACAAATTATGGACATGGGTTTCAATTTTGAATCACAAGCACGCGAATTTTGCCTGGATTTCACTATTCGGAGTTGCGCTCGCTGATGTCTATGTTCGATTTGTCTCATCCGGTTCGATCACGAACTTCTACTTCTTTTAATAGGCAACGGGGAGCACAACGATGGAAAAGTACAAGTACGACGTAGTTGTCATTGGAGCAGGTGGTGCTGGTCTTCGCGCTGCTGTCGAGGCGCGTGAAGCTGGTCTTCGCGTAGCCATCATTTGCAAGTCGCTCTTTGGAAAAGCACACACCGTCATGGCCGAAGGTGGCGTCTCCGCATCCATGGGAAACGTTAACTCCGACGATAACTGGATGGTGCACTTCCGCGACACGATGCGCGGAGGGAAATTCATGAACCATTGGCGCATGGCCGAACTTCACGCGAAGGAATCGCCAGATCGGGTCTGGGAATTGGAAACTTGGGGTGCACTTTTTGATCGCACTGCCGAGGGAAAGATCAGTCAGCGAAACTTCGGTGGCCATCAGTTTCCGCGGCTTGCTCACGTCGGTGATCGCACAGGACTAGAACTTATTCGCACGATGCAGCAGCGCATCGTCGCGATGCAGCAGAAAGATGCGCGCGATCACGGTGATGCCGAGAGCTTCATTAAGGTTTATGCTGAATTAACCATTACAGAAATTCTTAAAGAGAATGGCAAAGTGGCCGGCGCTTATGGATATTGGCGCGAAAACGGAAACGAAGTTGTTTTCGAGGCTCCCGCAGTAGTTCTTGCCACCGGAGGCATCGGTAAGTCCTTTAAAGTGACAAGTAATTCTTGGGAAGGAACCGGAGACGGTCACGCCCTTGCTCTGAAGGCTGGCGGACGATTGAAGGACATGGAATTCGTGCAGTTCCATCCAACCGGCATGGTCTGGCCGCCATCAGTTCGTGGTCTTCTAGTAACCGAGTCAGTACGCGGTGATGGAGGAGTCCTCACCAACTCTGAAGGCAAGCGTTTCATGTTCGATTACATCCCTGCGGTATTCAAAGAGATGTACGCGGACAACGAGGCAGAAGGCGATCGCTGGTACACCGATCAAGCCAACAACCGCCGCCCACCTGAATTGCTTCCACGCGATGAGGTCGCTCGTGCGATCAACTCCGAGGTCAAGGCTGGTCGCGGTTCGCCGCACGGCGGAGTTTTCTTGGACGTCTCCAAGCGAATGCCAGCTGATGTTATTAAGAAGAAGTTGCCGAGCATGTGGCACCAGTTCAAGGAACTTGCTGACGTGGATATCACGCTAACTCCCATGGAAGTTGGCCCTACGTGTCACTACGTCATGGGTGGAATCGAAGTCGAGCCTGACACTGCCGCCGCGGTGGGCGTTCCAGGTCTTTTCGCCGCCGGTGAGGTTGCTGGCGGAATGCACGGATCCAATCGCCTTGGAGGCAATTCGCTCTCTGACCTTCTCGTATTCGGCCGCCGTGCAGGTGCAGGTGCCGCCGAATACGTGAAGGGAGTCACCGGCGCTGAAGTCACCGAGGTGAGCGTCAAGAGTGCAAGCGAGCGGTTAAATGCTCCCTTTGTTGGCAACGGGGATGAGAACCCATACACCTTGCACCACGAATTGCAGCAGGTCACCAACGATCTCGTTGGGATTATCCGCACCCGCACTGAACTCGAAGAGGCGCTCGTAAAGTTAGCCGAACTTCGGACGCGTGCAACAAAGATAAAGGCAGCAGGTGGACGGGAGTTCAATCCCGGCTTCCACCTAGCCCATGACTTGGACAACATGTTGTTGGTTTCGGAAAGCATTGCGCGATCTGCACTTCAACGTGAAGAGTCGCGTGGCGGACATACTCGCGACGACTTTCCCAAGATGGACGCCAAGTGGCGCCAAGTGAACTCCATTTGCACGTGGGATGGTTCCAAGGTCAGCGTTGTTACGCAGAAGTTGCCGACGATGCCCAAGGAGCTCAGCGATCTCTTCGATCCGCATGAGCTCGAGAAGTACTTAACGCCCGAAGAGATGTCTGCATTGGAAGGTGGTTCCAAGTGAGCGCGATCAAGAAGATGGTCAAACTTCGGATTTGGCGTGGAGACGCTAAAGACGGCGCACTTCATGATGTCGAAGTTGAGGCGAATGAGGGCGAAGTAGTTCTTGACATCATCCACCGCGTTCAAGCAACGCAGATGTCAGACCTTGCTGTTCGTTGGAACTGCAAGGCCGGCAAGTGCGGTTCTTGTTCGATGGAGATCAACGGAAAGCCACGGCTTGCATGCATGACACGTATGAATATGTTCGAAGAGGGCGAGACGATCACGGTCACCCCGCTCCGAGCGTTCCCGGTTATCCGCGATCTCGTCACCGACGTCTCCTTCAACTACAAGAAGGCAATGGAAGTCCCAGCATTCGAGGGTCCCAAGGATCTTGCCCCCGGCGAGTATCGAATGCAGCAGGTCGATGTCGAGCGAAGCCAAGAGTTCCGCAAGTGCATTGAATGCTTCCTCTGCCAGGACACCTGCCACGTCATCCGCGATCACGAGGAGAACAAGAAATCCTTTGCGGGTCCTCGTTTCTTCATTCGAATTGCCGAACTCGATATGCACCCTCTGGACATATTGCGCAATCGCAAGCAGACCGCCCAAGAAGAGCATGGCCTTGGAATGTGCAACATCACCAAGTGCTGCACCGAGGTCTGCCCTGAGCACATTCGGATCACCGATAACGCAATCATTCCTATGAAAGAGCGCGTTGTGGATGTTAAATACGATCCAATTCGGTGGTTGGGCAGCAAAATCCGCAAACGCGAGGGTATTGTTTAGTACATGCGATTGATCCTTCGGTGGGTGGTTTTAGCTTTAGCTATTTGGGCAGCGACCGCGATAGTTCCAGGTATTACCGTCCACGGAGGTGTTCGTACCTACCTGTGGGTGGCTCTTCTCTTCGGGCTTATTAACGCGGTCCTGGGGTCGATCATCAAGATCCTGACATTTCCAGTGACCCTAGTGACCTTCGGTCTTTTCATTTGGGTGATCAACGCGGCAATGCTCGAGCTCACCGATAGGTGGAGTTCGAAATTGGATATTAAAGACTTTTGGACTGCGCTCTTGGCAAGTTTGATCATCAGCATCGTCAGCAGTTTGCTCCGCGGCTTTTACAAGAAGGCGACGCCATTCTAAAGGCCGCTCGTTGGGTCGCACTTGGTGGAATTCTTGGCTCACTTCTTCGTTGGAGCCTTTCGGTCATATTCGACGGAAATCGCGCGGGGACTTTGACGGCGAATCTTCTTGGTGTTGCACTTGCGTCATTCTTTATTGTTCTGATGGAGCATCATGGCAGTGATGCAATGCGCCACCTCTTACTCCCAGGTTTCTGCGGCGGGTTGACGACATTTTCCGCAGTTGCCTTTCAAACCATTCACTCGAACGTCGGCGGATTCCTCTACCTGGTAGAGACAGTCGTGCTAAGTCTGTTGATCGTGGCAATCACTCTTCCCGTTGCTCGCAAGATTTTCGCGGTGGGATCATGAAGGCGCTCTTCGTGATTGCCGGCGCCGCAGTGGGGGCGCCTTCGCGCTACTTGCTGGATCTGCAACTTCGCAAGTACCTCAAGTACCCGTATGGAATCACCGTAATCAATGTTCTTGGAGCATTCATCGTCGGACTCAGCATCGGCCCGGCAGATAACCTCCGAGCACTGGTGTCAGTCGGTTTTGCTGGAGCATTCACGACATGGTCGACGTTCGTGTTGGACCTCTATCTTGCTTACGAACTCAAGCAATACAAGGGCGCAGCGATAAACCTTCTGTTATCGCTGGCTCTTGGACTTGGTGCAGCCTGGCTCGGAATCCAACTAGTGCAGTAAGGAGGCCATCCACGCCTCAATCTCATCTGGATGCCGAGGCAGTGCATGGCTCAAGATCCTGCAGCCATCTTCGGTGACGACGACATCGTCCTCAATTCTGATGCCGATGCCTCTGAATTCGGGTGCAAAGAGTTCATCATCAGGCTGGATATACAGCCCTGGTTCAACGGTGAGGACCATGCCGACTTTGAGCGTCCCTTCCGCGTACTGGTCCTTTCGGGCTTGCGAGCAATCATGAACATCAAGGCCGAGCATGTGGCTGACACCGTGAAGAGTCCAGCGACGGTGAAGACCCATCTCTGGTTGGAGTGATTCTTCAGCCGAGATGGTGAGTACGCCCATATCGGCAAGACCTTGAGCGAGAACGCGCTGAGATGCCTCGTTGATATCTGTCCAGTCGGCGCCCGGTTTCACCGCAGCAAAGCCGGCCTTCTGTGCCTCGTATACAAGCATGTACAAAGAACGCTGTGCCGGCGAGAATCTTCCGCTAACAGGGAATGTTCGAGTGACGTCGGCGGTGTAGTAAGAATCGCGTTCGGCACCAGCGTCGATCAAGATCAATTCCCCGGGCCTTACGTCGCCATCGTTTCGGATCCAATGCAGGGTGCAGGCGTGAGAACCAGAGGCAGCGATCGTGTTGTAGCCGGTGTCGTTTCCTTCGATGCGTGATCGACCGAAGAAGGCGGCTTCAACAACGCGCTCGCCGCGTGGCGTTTTAACTGCAGCAGGCAAGACTCGGACCATGTCGGCGAAACCACGTGCGGTTGTATCGCAGGCGGCTTGCATTTCGTTGATCTCGTATTCATCTTTGATCATGCGGGCACCTGAGACGAAGGTTAGGAATTCGGCCTCACGATCGTGAACTTTGACCTTCTCGTCGACTGATCTATCTTCTCCGCGGATCAGTAGCGTCTCGACTTCGTCTATAAACAGTTCAAGCAATTCATCGAGGTGGCGCGTCTCGATTTCATATCGTGCCTGCGCTTCCTCTGTGGTGAAGCGTCGGCCGACCCAGAGTTCGCCATAGCGTGGATCGCGATAGAAGGCGTCGGTGTCTCGAGTTGACCGTGGATTGATGAAGAGAAGCGGTTGATGGCCAACACCTGTTGGTTCCATGACGAGGATTGCGTCGGCGGTGGCTTCAACTCCCGCAACGCCGGTGTAGTAAGCGAAAGCAGAGTGCGGCCTGAAGTTGTAGTCGGAATCGTTGCTACGCACTTTGAAATTCCCCGCTGGGATGATTAAACGGATTCCAGGAAACGCCTCTGATAGCGCATCTCGTCGGGCCACACACCATGGAACTGCGGGGGCGGCAGTTATTCCGTGAAGAGGAGTGTCTGCCCATCCCGTTTTCATCAGCGCCGCATAAGCATCTGATGGCGTAGGGTCGTGTGCCCTCTTGCTGGTGGTCGTTTTTTCGCTCATTTGCCAAGGGTACTCAAGAGTTATCCTCGGGCAAGGCGGCCTACTTTGCGGTATTTGCCCTGTCAATTGCCTGTAAACTCCACAGGTACTCGGAGACGTCGCATAGCCCGGTCGAGTGCGCCTCACTGCTAATGAGGTAGACCCCTTAAAGGGTCTCGGGGGTTCAAATCCCCCCGTCTCCGCCAACGATTTCTGTACATCGTTCTTCCTGCGCGATATGTTGCCAAAATGGAAAATGAGAAGGCTTTACTTGACTTGTCTTTGATTTCTTCACATGACGAGGTCGAGAACGTACGAACCTTTGTATTTGAGAGAAACAACCTGCAGTGGGTGGCGGGCCAGAGTCAGGCATTTTTGCTTCCGCAGGCAGGTGAGACGGAGAAAGAGAATCAGCGCTGGTTCACGATTTCTTCTGCTCCATCCGAAGGGACCATCAATATTTCGACGCGAATATCGGCAAGTCCATTTAAACAGGCGCTGAACGCACTCAAGCCTGGTGAGAAGATTTCGACTCACAGTCTCGGGGGAAAGTTCGTCTGGGAAGATGAATCCTCAGTCACGCTGGTCGCTGCAGGGATAGGAATAACCCCTTTCCGAAGCATTCTCAAAGAGCGAAGCGCGACTGGTAAACGACTCAACGCCACCCTTCTGTATTTCAACCGAACGAGTGGCATTCCGTTCCAGAAAGAGTTGGAGGGGCTCACCAAGAAACATCCTGAGTTTCAGATGAAATTAATCGTCGGCGAACCGGTTACAGCGGAGAAGATATTTGCTCTCGCGCCGCAGGTTCGTGAGCAGGTTGTCTATATTTCGGGACCTGCGCCAATGGTCTCAGAACTCGGAACAACCTTGAAGGAGGCGGGAGTCACGATCAAGCTGGATCGGTTCCCTGGATACGACGAGATCAATTTCTAGAGGAAATTCCGTAGAGAGACGAAGAACATAGCGGAACACCTCTTATTAGCCACTTACGCGGTAGATAGAATTCGCAGATGCTTCTGGCCTAGAAACCTGCTCTGGTTGCGATATGAGGAAGGGTGTGTCCAATGCCAACGTTTCGGATTGCGATAGTCGGGGCGGGTCCAGCCGGATATTTCGCGGCACAAGCTCTGCAGAACTTGGGCAGCGAGGAGAAGAACTTCGCCATTGACATGATCGAGCGCCTCCCAACGCCTTGGGGGTTGGTGCGAAGCGGTGTGGCCCCAGATCACCCAAAAATCAAGACCGTATCCAAGGTGTTTGAGAAAGTTGCGACAGCTGGCAATTTTCGGCTCTTCGCTAACGTGGAACTCGGAACTGATGTCGCCCTTTCCGATCTAATAAGTAGGTATGACGCAGTGGTCATCGCCACGGGATCCTCACTAGGTAAGTCCCTTGGCATTCCTGGTGAGAAGCTTTTTGGATCCATCTCTGCTGCCGACTTTGTCCCTTGGTACAACGGGCACCCCGATTACAAGGACCTCTCCTTCCCTGTGGACTGTGAGACCGCCGTCGTCATCGGGGCGGGAAATGTCGCCATGGACGTTGCGCGCATGTTGGCGTTGGAACCTAGTGAGTTGGACGCAACCGATACCGCAGACCACGCGATCGATGTTTTGCGGAAGAGTTCTATCCGCGAAGTGATTCTCTGCGCTCGCCGCGGTCCAGAGCACGCAGCGTTTACCGCACCTGAGCTTCGTGAATTACCAAAACTCGAACACATAAACGTCATCATGAACAAGGGTGAGATTGAAGCGGCGTTAGCACGCGTCGGCGAAGGAGCCGAGAAAGACGTCAAGAGCAATTTGTCGGCGATGGAACTCATTACGCAAGCTGAGCCAACTTCTCACGAGCGCACATTGGAATTCAAATTTTTCCTTGCTCCGCTGGAAATCCTTGGGACCGATCATGTTGAAGGAATAGTTCTTGGCATTAACAAGATCGAAGATGGAAGAGTGGTTCCCACTGGAGAGACAACGACGATTAGGTGCGGCCTTGTTATTTCTGCAATCGGCTATGAGGCTGTGCCCATTGAAGGAGTGCCCTATGCGAAGGGAAAAGTTGTTAACGACGAGGGGCGCGTAGTCGGAACAAATATTTACACTGTTGGTTGGGCAAAACGTGGACCTTCTGGAGTCATCGGTACCAACAAGAGTGACGCCAGTGATGTCGTAAAATTGCTCATTGACGATCTGCCTGCAGAGCCAAAAGATAAAGGTGATATCACTGAGCTCGTTGTTGGCCATCTCGTCGTTAGCCAAGAACATTGGGAGAAGATAAATGCGGCGGAAATCGCCAAGGGCGAGCCGCTGGGAAAGCCTCGAGTAAAGGCCGTCGAACGGCCAGAATTGCTCCATTTGGGAGGGCTCTAAAAAGCAGGTAGGCTTCACCTGCTTTACCAGCGCCCGTAGCTCAACGGATAGAGCATCTGACTACGGATCAGAAGGTTAGGGGTTCGAATCCCTTCGGGCGCACGAGTTCGACCTCTCTCGCCTTTCACTTGAGGGGTCGAACTTTTTATATGCCACCGAGTTATAGACTGGATTTGAATCAGCGGAGAGTGCCACAATGAATTTCAAGAGACTTTTTGGGTTCCGAACTCCGATGTTTGCCGCGCTTGTCCTGGTCTTTGGCCTCACGGCTATCGCAAACACCTCAGCGACAACTAGTCACATCAATAGATCGACGACCTTTGTTGGGGGTGACATTCACACTCTTTCCTACACCAAGACTGGGCTTTTCGTGACTGGGCATGAGTCGGGGAGCCTTAGTAGGGATGAGGGTTTTACATGGAAATCAATTCCATCATTTAAGAACGCGGACATTATGGGATGGGCAACCACCGATGTCGGCTACCTTGCGGGCGGTCACAACGGATTATTTAGATCTACCAACGGTGGAAAATCTTTCGCTCGGTTCAATTTCTTTGGCAAGATCTCGGATGTGCACGCCCTTGGCGCAGCAGGTAAGAATGCTTACTTGGGTTCGCCAGAAGTGGGTTTTCTTCGGTCTACAGACAGTGGAAAGACATGGAGAGTGGTCAATAAGAAATTTGGGCAGGGATTCATGGGCTCCATGTTGGTTGACGCATCTAACCCTTTAAGGGTGATCGCACCAGATATGGATAACGGAATGGTTATTACAGTAGATGGCGGCAAAACCTGGACCCGATTTGGTGGTCCACGCGGGGTAATGTCCGTCGATTGGAATCGGAAGGATCCCAAAGAGATCGTTGCGTTGAGTATGGGAACAGGTGCAATCACTAAGGACAATGGGAGAACCTGGAGTACTTTTCCAGTGCCGATGGGTGCATCTGCAATCGCGCTCTCATCTGCAGGGGAAAGAATATTCGTCGCGATCCTAGGTAATGAAAAAGCAGGGGTTCTAAGTAGCACCAACGGCGGAAAGAGCTGGACCTAGGCTGGAGATGTGAAATCTGGGTGCAAGGCTGGCGAGAGCAGTCTTGGTGCAACTGCAATAAAGACGCCCCCAAAACGTCCATTTATCAAAATGAATGGTGGCATTTTGAGGGTGTTACAGCTCTGGGGAGTCGCTGTCCTGCACTGCACCCGGACGCCACCTGGGACCTAGAATAATTCCACCGTGAACAGAATTCCGATAATTCGTCCTGCTGCAAGAATTCTTCTTGTTGATGAGTTTGATCGGACCTTTCTTTTCAAGGGGCAGGATCCGCAGAACAAGTCAGATGTGTTCTGGTGCCCAGTCGGTGGCGGTATTGAACCCGGCGAAATTCCGGAGCAAGCAATTCGCAGGGAAGTATTGGAAGAAACAGGTCTGGTGGATTTCACCTTAGGACCGCATATTTGGAATAGAGAAGTAATACTCTCTTTCAACGGCGTGTTGCTCCACGCTAAGGAAACATGGTTTTTCTCCAGAGTCGCCCATTTTGACGTTGACATCTCAGGTTTTACAGAACTTGAGCGCGAGACGACTGTGGACCAGAAGTGGTGGACTCTCCAAGAGTTGATCGAAACCGTTGATCCGCTTACCCCACGCAGACTCCCTGAATTGTTGGCACCACTTCTTGAAGGCCGATTTCCTGAGAAGCCGGTGGACATGATTCATGAGGAATCCCATATCTAGGCCTGCACTTCGTAAGTTCGAGGCCAATTTCTGTGTGAAAATACTCGGATGTCGATTGATTCCTCACTAGTTAGATCCCTGAACAACTGGGGCGAGCACCACAGATCTCTCGTTCGAATTTGTTCGAATGACCTTGTTTATGTAGTGATCCTTCTTGCGGCGCTCTGGTTCTTGATTCAAATTCTCAAGTCATATCCTGTTAAGTCGGGATCGAGAGATTTCGCAGTCAATCTCGTCAAGAAAGGCATGATCATTCTTGCCCTGCCGCTTGGGATTGCGATTGTAATTTCTGAAACAATCTCGGCGATCTATGTTCGTCAGCGGCCATTTGTCGCGGAATCAAACGTCCATTTGCTGGTTCCTCACGGTGCAGACGGCGGAATGCCATCGCATCACATCGTATTCATGGTGGCGCTCGTGGCCTCGGTGTACTACTACGACAAAAGAACTGCAACGATCTTTGCTGTGCTCACTCTCATCACCGGAGTCGCGCGAGTGGTTGCGGGAATCCACTATCCAAGCGACATCTTGGTGGGCGCCGTGATTGGAGCCGGCATCGTCTTTGTGTATCGCCGAATTCTCCCCGCTAAAGCGTTGAACCTGGGCATGCCGTCTTCTCGACATGGCTGAGTAATGCAGGTGCACTTCCGGACCACAAATGTGAAGACTCCCGACGATAGGGACCTTCTGGTGGAGTCCACTGGCGACCCGAGTGGCAAAACGCTTCTCTTTCACAACGGCACTCCCACCAGCCGGAAGATCTTCCAAGATATGGCTGAAGAGGTAAACGCTCGCGGCGCGCATCTACTCTGTTATGACCGTCCAGGTTATGGAGGGTCGACGCCGCAGCCCAAGAGGACCGTGGCTGATTCAGTTCGCGATGTTTCGGCGATTGCTAATCATTTTGAGATAGATCGGATAGCAGTGTGGGGAATTTCCGGAGGTGGTCCTCATGCGATTGCCTCGGCAGTGCTTCTTCCAGAATTGGTGTGTGCCGCTGCAACATTCGCCTCTCTTGCCCCGATTACATCTTCGAATTTCGATTACTTCGAGGGTATTCCGGAAAAGAAGCGAAGGCAGAGGAATTTGTATTTCTCTGATCCAGTTGAGTTTCAGCAACACTTGTACGAAAGCCGCGAGGAGATCATGAATGCCACGGAAGAATTTCTTGCCGCTAAACTCCAAGCAATGCCTGTCGAGGCAAGGGTGTCGAAATCGTTTTATCAATTTTCCTACGAAACCATGTACCTAGCTGTGGAGAATGGAATCGAAGGCTATTGGGAGGACTACCAGGCTTTCTTCTCCGAATGGGAGGTCGATTTCACCAATAACACGACCCCTATTCAGTTTTGGCACGGTCAAAGGGATCTGGATGTTCCCTTTCAACACAGCCAATGGCTATCTAGGGCGATTCCTCATTCGGAGCTTCATTTAACCCAGATGGACGGTCATTTCTCAATACTCGAAAACCATCGGGTCGAAGTGATGGAGTGGTTACTTAGTCACTTTTAGCGAAGTCGACCAAGGGCTTGCAGAAAATACAGGTCGGCGTCGCTGATACCGAAAGCATGGGAATCGCGCTTGCGTCTTACGTCTTCACGTGTAAAGCCTGCATGAAGACGTTCTTTCCTATTTCGAGTCATTTTCTCCTCCTTTCCTAACTAGTTCCTGGCCAGCGTGAAATCTCCACTTATGGTTGATGCATTTATTACCACTGTGTCCGAATTCTTCGATGCAGTATCGGTATTTGAATTCAAAGAAATCTCGGACTCGAGTACTCCGCTGATGGATTTTCCGTCCACATCAACTTCAAGATCGGGAGCAACGTGAACCTTGATGTCACCGCTCACGCTGTTGAGTGAGTACTCGCAGCTCGAAAAGGTATGGGTGGATATGTTCCCTGAGATAGTTTTTAGGGCGCATGATCCAGAGGGATTGTGAAGCACCGAGATGGATCCTGATATGCAGTTGATGTCAATACTTTGCACTGTTTGATCAACTTCTACATCCCCGGAGATAGTTGTTATCTTCAATTCAGTGGACGTCGGCAATTGCACAACTACTAGGAACTTGGTGGAGATGGAATTCAAAAATCCTCGCAACCCGCGGCTATGTTTATCTACCCGAATCGCCAGCGTGCGATTCTTTGAAGAAATATCAACGAACTCTCCAAGATTCCTGGCATGTTCAGATTTTCCATAGATGGTGACGTGGCTTTTCCCATCTGGCGAGGAAGTAACTTTCACGTCGCTGGAAACGGTCGCTATTGACACCTCGGGGTGATCGATGTCGAAAGCCTCTTCGTGCAAGACGTTGGTTGATTCATTAATCTTCATTAACTTCTTCCCTTCCCCTTGAGTTGTCTTCTGCCGAGTGACCCGGCCAAACTTCCTCTCTCACTGGCTTTCAACAACCAAGAGTTGAGAGAGATTCCCTCGTTGGTTGCTGCGCTCTCGATGCGCGATTTCAAATCTTCAGGGAGACGGAGGGTGATCCGCGCGTTCAACTCCGCTGGAGTCTCACGGGGGATGGATTCATCCTGTAGGTAGACGAACTCGACGTCATCGCCTGCCAACCTCGCTTCAACACGGGATCCGGGAAGCTGGTCTTTGAGTTCGTCGGCGGCCTCGGTCAGGGCCTCCAGGAGCCGGGTTCGAAGAACGGGCTCGAGGGTCGGAATCAAGCGTGAAACGGCCGATTCGAGGTCAGTTCCGCCCAGCTTTCCGAGGGCCTTAAGATCCGCCGAGAGCAGATCGATGAACTTTGACATCTTCATGGCGTCATAGTGACATCATAATGACGTCATTGTCAAGCACTCCGTCCAGGGCAATCGCTCATACTGGCAGAATCCTCAGATGTACATTCCCAAGCATTTCGAGGTCAGCGAGTGGGAAGAGATAACCAGATTTGTGGCCCACGCTCGGGCTGCTGATTTGGTGACGATGGATTCGACCGGGCTTCCAGTGGCCACACTCATGCCGGCTGTCTGGGAAACATCTTCGATGGATGAATCCAATTACGGTCGCCTCGTCATGCACATGGCTAAGGCGAACCCGCAATGGAAGTCGATAGAGCCAGGCACCAAAGGTCTAGCGATTATCCACGGTCCCCAAGCCTATGTGTCGCCCTCGAACTATGAGAGAAAACGTACTGATCACAAAGTTGTCCCGACATGGAACTATCAAAGCGTCCATCTGAGCGGCATTGTTGAAGTGAGTGCGGACGTGGAACTCCTGCGTCAGATAGTTTCCAGTCTTACGGAAATTCATGAAAACGAGAGAGCCGAGCCATGGCATGTATCGGAGGCCGAAGAGAAATACTTCGAAGCGCAATTGCATGGGATCGTTGCCGTGACGCTACGCGTTACTAAAGTCGAAGCAAAATACAAGCTCAGCCAGAATCGAAGCGTAGAAGATCGCCAACGGGTAATCTCGGATCTTGCTAGTTCACTTTTGGGCGATGACAAGGCGATATCGGAAGAGATGAAAAGAACTTTATGACAATAGTGCACGTAGCCCTACTCCTCGGGTGTGCAATTGCCATTTATCTTGCCTGTGAGTGGTTTGTAAATGCAGTTGAATGGCTTGGCGTTCGTTTGAATATGGGCACCTTGGCAATCGGCACTGTCTTAGCTGCGATTGGGACCGCACTTCCCGAGAGCGTAGTGACACTCGTTGCAGTCACCATGGGGCACTCTTCTTTGTCAAAGGACATTGGAGTAGGTGCTGCTATGGGTGGCCCACTTGTGCTGGCGACAATTGCCTATGGTGTCACTGGATGGATGTTAATTAGACGGAAGCGATCACTCGCTAGCGGCGATGACAAGCGAGATCTACTGGAGGATGTTGACCTAAGCAGGCTTCCTACGGATCAGAAATGGTTTCTATCTATCTTTATTGTGAAGGTCGCCCTTGGTCTTGTTGCCTTTGCAATCAAACCGTGGTGTGGATTGCTGTTCTTTGCAGCCTACGGCGTGTATTTCGTTAAGGAGATGCGAGCCGACGCGGAAGCCCATTCCAGTATTGATCTTGAGCCGCTCAAGCTGCAGCCCAACAGGAAAACTCCTTCAGGATGGGCCCTGCTGGTGCAAACTGTAACCACCCTTGCGATCATCTTTGTTGCATCTCAACTATTTGTGGCTCAACTTGAGTGGGCAGGACCTGAGCTCGGACTATCCGCTGCGGTCACAGCGCTCCTACTCTCTCCTATTGCGACCGAATTGCCAGAGGTGATGAACGCGATTATCTGGGTCAGGCAGGGTAAGACTTCGCTTGCGCTCGCCAATATCAGCGGGGCGATGATGATTCAAGCAACGGTTCCTTCGGGCTTGGGAATCTTATTCACCCCTTGGCATTTTGACGGCCCACTTCTACTTTCGGGTGTGGTTACGATCATAGGCATTCTCTATTTGCTTTGGCTTATGCGCACGAAACGTTTCACGTCTACACGTTTGGCTTTGTCTGCGGGCCTCTATGGTGTCTTTGCTCTGGGACTAGTGCTCGTCACCTAGCCTGATCGATTTTCTAGATTTACACTCTAAATATGCGAAAGTTTCGTGGATCTGGATTAGCTCTTTTGGCAATTTCATCGGTCATGTTGGCGCAGCAATCGCTGCCGGCACAAGCTGCGAGTTCACCTACTTTCTTTGTCTATCAACTAGCAGAAGACGTCATCGTTGACAACAAGGTGAAGACATATGTTCCGCTTGGCAAGGCCTATGGGATCAGGTATCGGATCGACAACACAGGTGCAAGTGGTCCCGGCAGTCTTGTTTTCAGAATGTACTCCGACGGAACCCTGCTGTGGACGCAGACCGTGAAGGTTTCTTCCAACGGCGTATTCACGAAAAAAATATCCGCGCACGTATTCACGAAAGGTTCAAAGAATTTTGGGCCATTTTACTTGTGTGCCACAGCGGTCCTCGCGTCTGGAAAGAAGGACGTAAGGACACCGTGCACCAAGTGGATGTGGGTGTCCATTGAGGTGCCAATTGCATATGTTTCAAACGGATGCGGCGGCATGACACCTAGTGATTGGGTAAACAAAAAGGAAATACAGATGTTAGATACTCAAGATCTGGGTAGCGGGATAGTCGTAAGTTTTCGCAATGCCTGCAATTTCCATGATGCGGGCTATAAGGGGCTCACGGTCAAAAACCCTTCCACGGGTAAAGTCGAGTCAACCAGGCATTGGACTCGAAAGATAGTCGACGACAGATTCAAGCAAGAGATTCTCATGGCGTGCGCAAGCATTGCCAAACTCGGATTGAAGGACAGGAAGATTCTGCTCGCAATGCCAACTGCAATTCCCGCCTGCAACGTCTGGGCTGAGCGTTACTACTTCGCGGTGCGGTCAGTCGGCACACACTTCTTCGATGCCGACCCCACAATGCCGGGAAATCAGGATATGTACCTCGGGTTCCCGGCAAATTCTGGCTACCCGGCAAACGTCGGTCGAGATATTTCGTAAGCTACCGCCTGTCATTCACTGTATCCTTGTGCGGTTGGCGTCCGTAGCTCAACGGATAGAGCTTCTGACTTCGGATCAGAAGGTTGGGGGTTCGAGTCCCTCCGGGCGCACCAGACAAAGTACCTGCTCAACTCACAAGTGGCTGCTTATAACCCTCGGACGCGTTCGCGTTTGGACTAAAGCCCTTGGCGATAAACCATACGGCCATAATCATTTCTTGTGGCAGCATCGGCATCTTCAAGATGTCCAAAGTCGTGCCGAACATGGCGCTCAAGCCCGCAACGAGGCCACTCACGACGCAAACAAACCCGAAGACAGATATCCATCGCGGAATGAGTCTGGCTTGATACAAGAGGTAGTACAAGATTAGGGCGCCGAGGTTGAAGACGATCCCTCCGATGGCAATTATTGGATCCACGGCTTTGTACACCAGAGTTCCGAGATTGTGAAACTGGGAAGCATCCGCAGCCCCGGCGTCTCCATACTCCCGGCCCACAATGACGACTACAAGCCAGCAAATAGCGGTAGCAACATAGAAGATTTGTTCCAGCGCCCCTCGGAATACTACATACCCGATTGCTAAAACCTCACTCTGCCGCTTAAGGATTGGAAACATCAACACCGCAACCATGGCAAGTGGGAAGCCCATGACCAACTGAAGGAGGGCTCCTAATTCGATTCGGTGCGGATTTGCATTCACTAACTTGAGAAGTTCCGGGGCGTTCGAGATAGGCCACATAACAAACACACTAAGGACCCCCGCAACCGTTCCAATGATGTAAAGAATTCCCACGATTTTTGCGGTTGTTCTGTCTGTAATCACTCTATTTCCCCCTTACGGTATCTGCGCTCTGAAGTCGGCCATGCCAATGATGATTTGCAGAATTCAGCGTAACAATCGTTCCAGTGGTGATGACTTCTCGGTTAAGGGGTGACCACTCCTTCTGCTTGTTGCACGAATATTCTCGGCTGGACTCCAGAACCGCTCGGAACGAAAGCGGCTTTTAATCAAGGACAACGGTCGACTCCCAGTGCCCAGTTTCGTCCCTCCGGGCGCACAAGGTGAGAAGATTTCTTAAATTTGCGGACCAATGTGCTCAGTCAACGCCGACTCCTTCTTCAATTCCACGAAAATAACGTGTGTATCTGTCTGTCCGATGTTCTCCCCTGCATGAATTTGTGCGGGCAGCCAACCGGTAGTTCCGGCGGTAATCTCGACGTCTCGAGTGCCGCCGTTTGCATGAAGACGCCTCGAAAAGGTGCTTAAGGTGTACATCACACTGTCTGGGTGCTCGTGAGGTTTCGTGAGGTGTCCCGGATGGTCCAAATATTCCAATACTCTAACTTGATCATTTTCGAAGATTACTTTGTAACTTTCGGGATTGGTTTCAATAGGATCCATACTCACTGGCCCGAGTCCATTCTTCTAGTGTGAGGATGGAACTTACCTTCAAATGTCATGCGACACCAGTGTTACTAACCTAAGAGTTGATTCCCAGTGCGCAGTTTCGTCCCTCCAGGCGCACAAAACCCTGGTCTTCTTAGAATTCTCAAATCCGATTTTCAGAGAATTAAGAAATCATCTCCAAGTTGCGACACCGCCATGATGACTGCAAGTGCCTCGTCGAGATTGACTAAACGAGTAGGTGGCATCCGAACATTTTGCAGACGCTCCTGCAGGCCACGTTGGAGCCTTTGTTGGACTCTTTATGCAGTTACCTTTCGAGTTCTTGTAACTTCCCTTGGCACACTGTTGGAATTTCGTCGTCAAGTGAGTTTGTGTGTTGAAATTTTGGGCGAACGCATGCGAGGTGCCAACCGAGAGAAATAGAGTCAGAGCGATCGAGTAACGTATAAGTTTTGTCGACTTCTCCATAGTTGATCCCCGATTCATCGAGGGGAAGGAATGTCGTTTCGAAAACTTTACTAACGGACCACTTCCTAATCAATGGATCGAATGGTGAAAGTTAGTGACCTAATGCCCAGTTTCCTCCCTCCGGGCGCACTACTTGCGAATTCCTTGACTAAATCACGGGGTTGTTGTCGGATTAGGGCAACGTTTTTCATTGAAGGCGTAATCGGTGTCCACGAAGGGCGCCACTAAACACAGGAGAAGAATGGCGATGCAGTATCTAATTTCCGTGATTGACGACCAATCCAACTCCGCCTCCGGGGATGAGATGGCGGCCATTGATGTATTCAATGACCGACTTCAGTCCGAGGGTCACTGGGTTTTTGCTGGAGGTCTTGGCTCACCTAGCAACGCCACTGTCGTTGATAACAGAGGCGACGCCAATCTGATCAGCGACGGGCCCTTCATTGAGTCGAAGGAGTATCTCGCTGGCTTTTGGATCATCACGGCACCCAACTCCGATGTGGCGCTGAAGCTCGCCACCGAAGGCTCGAAGGCGTGTAACCGCAAGGTCGAGATACGTCCCTTCTTGGGCGAGTAAGTGTGACCGACTTCTGGCGTTCATTTCCAAGCTCACCACTCAGTCGCACCAGTTAGCGGTAGTAGACCTTCCCCGTGGATGTGCTCGGCAACGTCGAGCACGAACCGGTTCCGACGATTACCGACATAGTGGTTTTGCTCGTCACGGTGACTGCAACCGACTGACTGTCGTTGGACCAGCAATGACTGGAGCCAACCATGACATCGGAAGGCTTGATCCAGGTGGGAGATTGCGAACCAACCATCATCTGACTAATCGACCCAGAGGCATTGAGGCCGCCAATTCGCACCAATCCACTTGGATCCGTCGAAAACATTATTTGGGACTGGTAGGAACCGTCATAGGTTAGGTGATCAGTTTGCGTGTCTTGGCTGATAAACCACATTCCATCCGCTGTCCCCGGCAATCCTTCTGTGACCACTCCACAAGTGGTTCCCGGAACCGGGTCGCTTCCAGGCGCACCAAGTTTCGCCAGCCACGCTGCCTTCTTTACTGAGGTGTATAGGTCATATGGGCAAACGCTATGCAGTGCGTTACTCGTCGCGAAGTGCGATGGGACGATGAAATCATTTGTGTGAACTTGGTTATCCACCCAGAAGTCAAAAGCGACGCTATTCTCACCAAGTTTGTACCAGCCAATTTGTTCACCCGCTTTAACCGGGGCAGGAGTAACAGGTTGTCCCGCACTCGATGACATTGGCTCAGTTGGTACAACGCCCGCAACTTTTCCGACTACGCCCTTTATGTGAAAGAACTTCACGGATATTCCGCATCCCGCATCGAAATAGAGCGAGTACTCGGGTTGGTAATTAGCTGATGCACCCGAGACCTTGTAGTAATTTGCCGAATTCAAAGTCATGTTCACAGGTGCGTAAATTGGCAATTCCTTTCCTAAGAATTCACTCTTCGGATGAATATAGGAACGGACCGCGATGACGCCTCCAGTGCCAGTCTGTTCGCCAATTGGCGTGACGTCTCGCACATAACTTGGATCAATGAAATCGGCAGTGAACTCCGGAAGTTTGGTGCAGTCTTGAGATTGTGGGCTTGTCGGCGTCGGCGAACTTGTCTGGGTTGATGGGCCCTTTCCTTGGTTCTGCTGACCCATATTTTTGGCGGGTAGAACCTGCCAAATATTCCGCTTTCCCTTTTTCTTGCACACGACACTTCCGCCTGGACCATTGCCAGTTATCGCTCCAATTTTGGCGCATGAAGTCCCAACCAGTGACTTTGCCTGGGCGGCCGGTATAGCCCCAACTACCAATCCGATAGAGGTTGTTGCGGTTACTAATAGGAGTGTGAAGCGTCTGGTTAACATTGGAGGAGTCAAGCAGAGTAAGGGGTGGAACTCAACGATAATCCGGCTACTTTGAGCCCGGTAATACACTGATCGCGTGGACTCATTTGGACTCACCAAGAGTGAGGCTGAGCGACGTTTAGAGACAGATGGTCCGAATCTTCTACCGAGCGCCAAACCAAGGAATTTCTTTCAGCAGTTTATTGGAGTCGTTCGCGAACCGATGCTCAGCCTCCTGGTGGCAGCCGGTCTTATCAACTTCGTAGTCTCCGAACTCTTGGATGCATCGGTCTTGATGCTTACAGTTTTCATTGTGGTCGGGATTTCTCTCTACCAATCAAGTCGAACAGAGCGAGCATTGGAAGCGCTCCGTGATCTTTCTTCACCTCGGGCGCTTGTGGTTCGAGATGGGATTGATGAGAGGATTCCCGGAAAAGATGTTGTGCGCGGGGATTTGGTCATTCTGAGTGAGGGAGACCGCGTACCCGCTGATGGTCGACTCATTAGCGCATCGCATCTGAGTGTTGATGAATCCATGTTAACGGGTGAATCACTGTCCCTATACAAGAAACCCGGGGACCGTGTTTTTTCTGGCACTTTGATCGTGACTGGTTATGGTCGTGCGGTCATTGAGGAGACTGGCGCGAAGACTGAGTTGGGGAGAATAGGCACAGCACTGCGAAGTATTGAAATTGAAAGGACGCACCTTCAGAAGGAAGTTGATCGACTCGTACGCTTTATATACATTGCCGCATTGGTGGCGGCGGTCGCCGTGGTTGTCATCTATGGCTTTACGAGGAATGACTGGGTGGAAGGCTCTCTTGCAGGTATAGCGGCTTCAATGGCGTTATTGCCCGAGGAGTTCCCCGTCGTGCTCACGCTTTTTCTTGCGATAGGCGCTTGGCGCATGTCTCAGAAGGGCGTCATCGCGCGAAGATCGGCAGTAATCGAAACTCTAGGGTCTGCCACAGTGATCTGCGTAGACAAGACTGGCACTATCACGATGAATCAAATGGCCGTCCATGAATTGAAGATTGATGATGAACTGTTTGTGCTTGACGGCAATCCCATACCCAAGGCTTATCGCGAGATCACCCAGGCCGCGCTGCTCGCTTCCCCAATCAACCCCTTTGATCCGATGGACAAGGCATTTCACGCCATCGCAGTAAGCGATCAGAACTGGGAGTTGGTGCGTGAGTACCCTGTCACGGGCAAATTGATGGCAATGTCCAATGTTTGGCGCACGAGCGATGGCTACATTGCTGCCTCAAAAGGTGCACCTGAAGCCATCGCAAGTCTTTGTCATCTCGACGACAAACAATTCGAGGCAATCATCAAAGATGTTAACGATGCGACAGAACGAGGATTTCGAGTGCTAGGAGTGGCGAAGGCAAGGCTAGATCTCGCATCGGAACTTCCTGACTCCCCTGACAAGCTTGAATTTCATTATCTTGGTCTCGTTCACTTGCATGATCCGGTTCGCCCTGGTGTTCCCAACGCGGTGGCCGAGTGTGCTCGTGCTGGAGTGCGAACAGTGATGATCACCGGCGATTATCCAGGGACGGCATTATCGGTGGCCAAAGAAGTGGGGCTTAATTGGAAAGCTGGAGTAATTACCGGACCGGAATTAGGCAAGCTAAGCGATCTTGAATTGGCCGAGCGAATTAAAAGCGTGAGCATTTTTGCTCGAATGGTCCCCGAGCAGAAATTGAGACTGGTCCGTGCACTAAAACTTGACGGGGAGGTAGTTGGCATGACGGGTGACGGTGTCAATGATGCACCGGCACTTCGTGCAGCCGACATCGGGATTGCAATGGGCGGACGTGGTACCGATGTTGCAAGAGAAGCAGCATCACTCGTGATAACCGACGACGATTTCACCTCCATTGCAGGAGGTATACGACAAGGCCGAGGGGTTTTCGCCAACCTTCAAAAGGCGATGTCCTACATTATCGCAATCCACGTGCCGATATTCGGAATGGCTCTGATACCAGTATTTGTCTCAAAGTGGCCGTTGGTCCTGCTACCAGCGCAAATCGCCTTTCTTGAATTGATCATTGATCCAGCATCGTCCGTAGTCTTCGAGTCAGAACAGACCGATCCTGACATCATGAGCCGGAAACCCCGCGACGTGAATGCGAAGATGTTTGATAGACGCAATCTGGCTATCTCAATTGCTCAAGGTTCCGGAGTTTTAGTCGTGGTGCTCGGGATGTATCTCTGGGCTTTGAGATCAGGCAAAAGCGATGATCTTGTCCGGACAATGAGTTTCGGCACGCTCATGCTCGGAAACATTGCCTTGGTACTCGTGAACCGATCGCAACATCTCTCTATTCTTCGAACGTTCAAAGAGAGAAAGAACAAGACCATCAAATGGATGTTGGGCGGCGGAATTGGAATGCTGATCCTGCTAGTTAATGTGCCGATTGCGCGAGAAGCCTTTAACCTCGCCTACCTGAACGTAAGTCAATGGATCATGGTCGTGGTCGCGGGTTTTGGAAGTGTTCTCTGGTTTGAGGTTTACAAATTGGTGAAACAGTCGGAAAGAGAATGACGTGACGAAATTCGTGGCTTTGAATATCTCGGTCTCGCAAGATGGGTTTATGGCAGGTCCAAATCAGTCTGAAGCTGCCCCGCTTGGCATCAACGGGGAATTGCTGCACACGTGGGCGTTGGAAACTCAAGCGTTTAAGCAGTGGCATGGCGAGAGTGACGGCACTTTGGGCCTTGACAATGATTACATTGAACGCGGCTTCACAAATATCGGCGCGACAATAATGGGGAGAAACATGTTTGGCCCGATAAGAGGCGAATGGCCCAACGAGAAATGGAAAGGCTGGTGGGGCTCAAGCCCTGGCTACAAGCACCCTGTATTTGTACTCACTCATTACTCAAGACCAACTTTGGATATGGGCAATGGCACCGTATTTCATTTCGTGACGGGAGGGGTTGGCCAGGCCTATGAGATGGCTTTCCAGGCAGCGGATGGACAGGACGTCAGAGTCGGCGGTGGTGCCTACACAATTCAACAATTTATGAATGCTGCGTTATTGGACGAACTCCACATTGCTCAAGTTCCAAAGATGTTGCATGCGGGTGAGAAGTTGTTCTCCAACCCCTCGTCGCAGCTGAAAAATTATCAGGAACAACCCGGGGTGATATCGAAAGAAATTCTCCATAAGACATATCTGAAAATTAGCGCATGAAGAGCGCATCGAGTCTCTTCGTCGTGAAGTAGAGACCACTCGCGATCATTATAAGGAAGTAGATAACGTGCCCTAGAAGCCCGATATTGATCACGCCAAGTGTCAGTCCTCGTATCAGTTCAATGGCTTGCCAGAGAGGGAAGGCCTCGATAATCCTTTGAAGCCACGGTGAAAAGACGCTGATTGGGAAAAAGGATCCGGAGAAAAGGAACATCGGCATCATCGCGATTTGGATGCCGATCATCTGTTGATAACTCGAAAAGTATGAAGTTATTGCCATGCCGACCGATGCAAATCCAAAGGCGATCAATACCGCGGCAGGTATTGCGAGAATCCCCCACCAACTCGGAATAAGGCCAAGAGGTGCGACTACAGCCATAAAACCAACGGCGTAAACGAACCCTCGAAGTAGCGCCCATGCGATTTCGCCCAGTGCGACATCCAAAGGGCCCAAAGAAGTAGCGAGCATGCCGTGGTAAAGGCGGGTCTCATGCATCTTCTCGAAAACATTCCAGGTCGAATCGTAGATTGCACCGTTCATGGCACTTGTGGCGAGAAGACCTGGGGCGATGAATGCGGCGTAGGTGACCATCCGGCCGCCTCCGACCTCTATGGTCCCGACAAACTGGCCGACGCCGTAGCCGAATGAAAAGAGATAGAGAACTGGCTCGATAAAGCCCGAAACGATGATCATCCATGTGGAGGATTTGAAGGCGATGAAACTGCGTTGAAGAACCGCTCGCGATCGGCCCGCGTAGTATCGATCTCCCATCTTGCCCGCTCTTGCTTCGGCAATGGCAACGGCAATCGAGGTAAGCACTATTTTTCCAGCCTGCGTGAATACTGTCGGAACGCGAAAAAGAGTCCGAGCACCAGCATTGCAAAGAGGTAGGTGAAATGGACTATCACCATTGCCGTGCTGATCTTGTGTCCGTATGTGGCGTACCTACCCAGCTCTATCGAATGCCAGAGCGGTGAGACCCAGCCGAAGAACTGAACGAAAAGTGGCATATTGGTGATGGGAAAGAAGGTTCCCGAAAATAGAAACATGGGTCCGACTACGAATCTACCCACGATGGTGAAGAACTTGTCCTCATTCTCTGTATATGCCGCAAAGGCAAGCATAACCGCTCCGAATGCCGCGCCGGAGAAAATTGCAATCGGAATAGCAAGATATGAATGCGGTGAATTCATTGCACCAAAGAAATACAAGATGGTGGAATAGACCACGACGCCAAGGACAGTGCGCGCCATGGCCGCTAGGAAGACGCCCCCAGCAATGTTGGAGCCAGTTTGTGGCGTGGCATTTATTCCGTAGAAGATTCTGCCCCATTTGAATCCTTGGAACGTCGGGAAAGTCACTTCATCCTGCGCGGCCTGAATGGCACTGGCCGCCAACAAGGCCGGCGCAATGAATGTTAGGTAAGAGACTCCGTCCATACCTTGGGGCCCGATGTTGTGCGAGATAAGACTGCCGACTCCAACCCCGATCGAAATGAGGTACAGAAGAGGATTCAGGATCGTGACTGCGAGGATGATCCAGACGAACTTGGTCATCGTTCGAAGGCGAGCTTCGAAAATGTAGCGGGCTCCGAATTTGGGGATCTTGCGGGTGCTATCTGCAGTAGTCATTAGTCAACCAGACTCCTACCCGTGAGTCGCAAGAAGACATCCTCAAGAGAACTACGACGAGCCAATGAAGTCATGGGGTGATATCCAGCATGGACGATATCGTCAAGTGCTTTTTCGGCATCATCGGTATAGAGAAGAATTCGATCAGGAAGTACTTCGATGCGCTCGCAAAGATCCTTCATGGCAGGGGCAAGCACGGCGTTTCTGTCCGAACCAAATCGAACTTCAAGAACTTCCTTTGAGCAGTATTTCTTAATAAGGTCGAGAGGAGTTCCTTCGGCCATGATGGAACCCTTGTCCATTATTATTAGGCGATCACAAAGTTGCTCTGCTTCATCCATATAGTGAGTTGTTAGAAGCAGAGTGATGCCATCTTCCTTCAATCGAAAGAGTCGATCCCAAAGGATATGGCGCGCCTGCGGGTCAAGCCCGGTGGTCGGCTCGTCGAGGATGAGAATGTCTGGCTCACTCACGAGCGCCCGCGCTATGGTCAGTCGCCTCTTCATGCCGCCACTAAGCGCGTCTACTTTTACGTGTCGCTTTTCCTCAAGTTGAGCAAACTCGAGTAGTTCCTCGATTTTTGCCCTGATGAATTTGTCGGGGAGTCCGAAGTAGCGCCCGTAAATGTACAGATTTTCTGTGACAGTGAGCTGGATATCGAGGTTATCTTGCTGGGGAACCACTCCAAGGTGGGCACGGATCTGCGGTCCCTCGATCTCCGGGTCCTTACCCAGAACCAGAACCTTCCCCGAAGTGCGTTGAGATGTTGCTGCAATGATGCGCATGGTTGTGGACTTGCCGGCACCATTGGGACCGAGGAAGCCAAACGACTCGCTCTTGCGAACGTGGAAATCGATTCCGTCGACGGCGACCACATCGTTGTATTTCTTGGTGAGGCCAGTCACCTCGATTAGGTTATCGGACATAGTTGTTGAGTCTAACTTCTTATACGCTCATTCAGTGGGCAAAAAAAGGAGAACCTCTGGCTCCACGCGGACTCGTCGAACCTTCATTGCGGAGCGACTATGGGCCAGCACGATCTTGCTGTACACGGTGGTTGCAACATTCGTTGTTTGGAAAGCACTCAGCAAATACGGCGTCAACCCCATAGTCTTTTTCGTCATTGACGCAATCACTTCATGGACCTATGGCATCGCAACGGCTCGTCTGACCGTGTGCGTCGTTAGGCGAGAGTGGAAATCGGCCTGGAAGTGGGCATGGGCATCCGCAACAAGTTTTCTTGTACCTCAGCTATATATTCTAGTTGCAGCTCATCATGCACCCCGTGATGTCTACTTGATAGTCATAGGCGTAATCTCGTTCATGATTCTTCTTGCGCTGGTGAGCCTGATAGTTCAAATCAGGAAATCCGCTAATCTTTCTAATCGGGGGTAACCAGTGCAGGAGTTTTCAGATTTCTTAGCCAAACAGTCGCCTTTCGATGCTCTTTCGGCCGACGATATTGAACGACTGGCGAGCAAGGTCGAGGTTGAGTACTTTGGCAACGGTACCGTAATCGTGAGTGCTGGTTCGGCACCTTTGGATCATATTTATATTGTCAGAACGGGCTCTGTCGAAGTACTGGACAGAGGAAACGTCATTGATCAGCTTTCACCAGGAGATGCATTCGGACACATTTCTGTTTTAACAGGATTGCCACCTCAATATTCTGTCCGTGCCGCGGAGGAAACGCTTTGCTACCGCTTGCCAGATCCGCGCACCGTTGTGCATGACACGAGGGCTCTGCAGTTCGATCACTTTGGAACCGTTGTGACGCGCCACCGGCTGACGTCGAGCGCCTTGTTGTCGGATACTCAATCCAGTGTCACACGCTATATGCGCAAGATCGTCTGGTGCGATGCATCGGATTCGGTGCGCAAAGTTGCCAAAGCCATTACAGACGCCGAGCAGTCGTGCGCACTCGTACAGTCAAGAACTGAATTAGGACTCGTCACTGACCGAGACTTCCGCAGTCGCGTCGGGATTGGGGACGTGGGTATCGATGACCCTATTCACGTAATTATGAGTTCACCTGTGATCACGGTGCCGAATAACACCACTTTGGCAGCGGCGTTCCTTCTCATGGTGGAAGCGGGTGTACACCACCTAGTTGTAACTGATGAGCACGAAAAACCCATTGGAATAGTGCGAGCGATGGATTTGTCTTCGGTTGAACTCCGCAATCCTCTCCTCATCCGAGCAGCAATCGAGTCAGCAAAGAGCATTGATGAACTAGCGGTTGCATCAAAGTTGCTTCTTCCGTCACTGGTGGAGTTGCACGATACGGGCATCCCTGCCCTTCATGTGGGTGCGCTGATGTCTGCCATCGTTGACGCGATTCTCACTCGCGTATTGGATCTAACGGATGCGGTCGACAGTCCGATCACGCATTCTTGGCTCATCCTTGGGTCTATGGCCCGTGGAGAGCCATTACCGATTTCTGATGTAGATACGGCGATTGTCTGGGCTGATGTACCGGACTCGGCCGACCTATCTGACGAAATTCAAAGGGGAGCAACTCAGGTACTGACATTAATGGAGCGCTGCGGACTCCATCGTTGTCCTAACGGTGCCAACGCAGACAACCTCTTATTTAGTCGCTCGCGATCTGCCTGGATTGAAGTCTCACAGGGATGGCTTACTGATCCATCTCGTGCTGGGGCACTTCTTCTTTCCTCGATTGCGGCGGATAGCCAACCTCTCACGCAATTGACATTGGGGCGCACTATTACTGACACGATTCGGTCAACGACTCGTAGCCATGCTTTTCTCTCAGAGCTTCTCCGATTTACCCTGGCGAAGAAGCCACCTGTCGGTTTTGTTCGTGGCTTTGTCGTCGAACACTCGGGCGAGAATCAAGGCGAAATGGACTTAAAGAAAGGCGGATTGACGCCTATTTCTTCTCTTGCACGATGGCTGGCGATTGCCCAAGGCGATGTCCGTGGGGGAACTATTGATCGGTTGAAGCGCGCTGCAGCCAACGGGTCGCTGAAGGAAGACGAGGCAGACATCCTCGTGAACGCATTTAAGGACATATATCAATTGATTTTTGACCAGGAGATTGCTTCCATCCGCAGTGGCAAGGAAGGTTCCAGTTGGATTTCGCCGCACAGTCTGGATTCGCTCACGAGAAGACATTTGCGAGAATCCTTCCGAGCTGTGGCGGCGATTCAGAATCGTATTCAAGCCGAGTGGGAATCGAGAGTGAGTTGAGTTGGCTTGGCAAGTTGAGTCCTCTTGCTAAATCGGATCTCGATGCGAATTGGCGAGACATCAATTATTGCTCTATCGACCTAGAGACCACCGGGTTGGATTTCAAGAATGACGAGATTATCTCTATAGGCGCAGCACAAATTCAATCAGGTCGGATAATCACAGAGGCAAATTACTATCGAGAAGTGCGACCGAGGCAAATACCATCTCCATCCTCAATTCGGATACATGGGATTCGTGCAGTCGATCTTGAAAGTGCCCCGCCTATTGAGGAAATAATGCCTGAATTTGGTGAGCGGCTGCGAGGACGTGTCGTGGTGGCCCATGCTGCGTGGGTAGAAAACGCGTTTCTGAAAGATCGCCTTGAGACCGAGGATTTGGATTTCTCAAAGAGATTGATCGACACCGCAGGGCTTGCGAGAACATGCGGAGTTGTGGAAGTGGATCTTGATCACGAACCGTCACTTGAACACTTGGCGAGGTCGCTCCATTTGCCGGCCTACTCCCCACACCATGCTCTGGGAGATGCGCTTACCACTGCAATCATTTTTCTCGCTTTGGCAAGCGAACTCGAACGCAGGAAGTTAGAGAAGGGTAAGTCCGTATTGACTCTTCGAGAATTACTTAAGTTGTCGGCGAAATCGGCTCGCACTCAATGGTGACTAGTCTTTAGTCATACGCTAGCGTGAGCGCATGCCAAATATGCACTCTTCGACTTCCATCAGAAAAGCGGTAATTCCTGCGGCAGGCATGGGTACCCGCTTTCTTCCTGCCACCAAGGCAATGCCGAAAGAGATGCTTCCAGTCGTTGACGAGCCAGCAATTCAGTATGTAGTCGAAGAAGCAGCCGCGGCAGGACTTACAGAAATTGTCATGGTTACCGGTCGCAACAAGCGCGCCCTCGAGGACCACTTCGATCGTGCGGCAGAACTTGAGGACATGCTGGAAAAGAAGGGTCGTTTTGATCTACTTGCCACTGTTAGGGAATCCACTGAAATAGCGCGAATACATTATGTTCGCCAAGCCCACCTGCGCGGTCTGGGCGATGCCGTTCTTACAGCGTCGGCATTCGTGGGCGAGGAGTCCTTCGCCGTCCTACTCGGGGATGACTTGATCGATCCGCGTG
>CAYXIS010000012.1:0-30122 GCA_964465545.1 uncultured Bifidobacterium sp.
CAAACCGCAGCTCTTCGATAATTTCGTGCATATACTGCCGGCCGAGTTCGAGTTGTTCTTCGCCCTCTAAACCAGCGTTCCGCTAGCCTCCGAACATGGCGCGAGGTGAAGATCGGCCAGTGCCATTGGTTCTCATCACATCTCGCCATTGTTGGTTAGGTTTGATGCTCTTGTGCTCCGAAGTTTAAGATCCTTCCATGACTCTTGATAAATTAAGATGTCGAATGCCTTCCTATTTAACCTTCCTCATGTACCAGGGATTCTTAACTGCAACTGTCAACTCCGACTTCATTGCACTTTCAAGCGAAGTAAATCGCCGATAAATCTCAAAGAGTTGGTGCGTAAGATCTTTCTGGATAGCTTCCAAGCCTTCTTTAGTTTCTTTGCCCTTGATACTCCAAAATTGAGTATTCACTTCCTTCGAATACTCTTGAAATTCCTGCACGCAAATCTTGAAGGCATCACTTATCACGGGATTGCCAAGTAAATCGATCTTTGCTTGGAATTCAATACTCCTTGTTTCAGCAATTATTACATCGTCATTTGGGTGTGACGTCAACACTATTTTGATGCCACTACCAAAGACGTTTGTGAGTACAACCATGGCCACTTGATCAGGCATACCAATAGTCTTGGCTATCTCGTTCCCCCGTTGTACAAGATTCCAGTACTCCAAAACGAATGATGCACGAAGTCCGGCAAGGGCGGTTGCGTATATCTTCGTCGTGTCTTCCCGATTAATTTGGGTTACTGTCAATCTATAACTCTTGCGTGCCAAACGAACGCTCAATATGAGAGTAAGGATGGTTGCCAACGCCACAGCAATGGTTCCAACGTCCCCCGGCGTTATTGGTTTCCATTGAAAAATAGGACCCGCCAATCTTTGGAGCATCGCTCTCCTTTTCGTGTCATCTGAGGTTGAACCTACCGAAATCCAGCGCCTCAAGCGACTTATACGTCATCTACCGGACATATTTTCTTGTGATCAGTACCAATACGAGGGGAACTACATTCCAAAACCTCTCATGTGACAATGTTGCTTTTGACCGTCCTTCCCTGTACTCCCTCATTCTCAAGAGACTCTGTCCAAGCGATTGCGAATCGAGGATCCCGTCATATCAAACGCCGCGCACTGACTAAGCGCTGTCCTAAAGGGAGGAGCCTTGTCCGAACATCGTCGGCCAGCGATGAATTAGGCAATGTCGTTTACTTTATAAGCCAACGATACTCGGCTTTAACGACCTCCGACATCATCAAGTTCGTAACTTCGAAAAACTCCTTCTCTTGCGCCAAAGCCAATTTATCAGAAGGTACTTCTTCCCATTCATGAGGTAACGTCAAAGTATCGATTCTGGTCTGGAGTTCTGCTGGAAACTACTCTCGCATTGCCAATACGTTCGGATCATTCCTAAATTTCCTCAATTTGGGATCGGCGTCGTGATACCAAGTCTCGGCATCTTGAATGGCTACCTTCCACCAATGAATACTGGTCTTTCGAGTTGTGCGCTTGGCGTCTGTCCGCGCGAACTGTCCTTTTATGATCTCCACCAAGGGAGAGCCGAGAACAACGAGCCCCGCAGACACGATTGCTGATGTAAGAGTCTGATTCATAGTACAAAGGGTAATCGTCCTTGAAGCGTTACTCGAGTGCCCCAACCAAACACTTACTCTCTCTTTTGCGCGGGGAATCATCCTCATAGTCGTTACTTCGACCTCTAAAAAACTTCAAATGAACCCATCGAGAAATCGGGAGGCCCTTTTGCATTGGTGGCTACAATCTCTGAACCATGGATGAAATCTCGCTCAAGACCGAACGACTCTTGTTGCGGCGTTGGAAGGCTTCCGACTTACCTTCGTTAGTTTCAATTAATCAAGACCCAGAGGTTATGGAGTTCATAGGACCCGTCCTGAGCGAGGGTGAAAGTCGAGCGATGATCAAACGAGCCGATAGAACTTGGGCCGAGTACGGCTACGGACGGTTCGCCGTTGAAATCGCGGACACCCACGAATTCGTCGGCTTCATCGGCTTGGCTCAATGCAAATTCGAGTCCCATTTCACCCCTGCGGTTGAAATCGGCTGGCGACTTGCGCGCGATCATTGGAACTTGGGATACGCCACCGAAGGCGCCAAGGCCGTGATGGCTTGGGCATTCGAGAATTGTGAAATGAACGAGATAGTCTCCTTCACCGCCGCCTCCAACCAGCGGTCCTGTCGTGTGATGGAGAAAATCGGGATGAAAAGGGATATCGCAGGCGACTTCCTACACCCGAATATGGAGGCGAACGATCCTTTACGAGCGAATGTGCTCTTCCGGGTGGGCAAAGCTCGCTAACAAAGTCCTTTCGTGCCCCATACGTGCCCCGAGAATGGATCCATTGAACGGTTCGAAATCGGACATTTCGACCACCATGTATTTTGCAGGTGCCGTGTTACAAGGGACGCACGTGCGAAATCCTAGAGGCCCAGAACGAAGGGAATCGGCGATGCCGAATCTCCTCTCATTCTGGGCGATTTCTTGGAACCTTCGACGTGAGTACAGGTTAGGCTCCATATCCAAGTTCCCCTCAATTTAACTAGTTCAATAAATTGGAGGCTCGTTTGTCATATTACGAAGACTATATTCGAAATGTTCTAAATGAGAACGATATCCAGAAACTTTCCCAAATTTCGTTGGGTTCGAATTCGTTCATTTTCAAAGGGATTGTGCGGCCCTTGGAGTCACTCAGGAAAATTCTAATAGCCGCAGACGAATCATTTGAGTTTGTTACGAACACGACTAGGCGTGAGGTCGACAAATCTTTAGAGACTTTAAGGAGTCTTTTACGTCGAATGCTTGAATTTAATGGAATGGACATTCAAGATCCTGGGAAGGCCGCGAGAGACCTCTATAACAGCACTTCTGAGATCATTGATTACACAATGCAGACTTTGCTACCTGCCACCGCGATGAGAACTTCCGATCTTAATCTTAGGAGATACGAACTGGATTTTGAGGCTCTCCAAGACCAATATAAGAACATCGTGGAAACTGCGCAAATTAAGCAAGCGGAAATCGCGACCGATGAAGGATCTACTTTCTTCAACAGACAAACTCGGGTATACACAAATCTTTCAGCCCTTTACCTCTATGGAATGGTAGCCTCCTTACTTCTTGTCGGAGCCTTCTCCTATCGATGGAGTACAAAGAATTGGGTGCCCGATTTAAGCGCATCGGATCGATTCGCCAAAGATCTGCCATTCTTGAACTTCTTGGCAATTGGCTGGTTTGCAATTCGTTTCTTCGCTCGAAATTTCAGAAACTCGCAACACCTTAAGGTATTTAATGACACCAAAGTATCCATTTTGCGAACGGGCCTGATGCTAAGTACGTCGATCTCAGACCCCAAAATTCAATCTATGGCTATGGAAGCCGTTATCAATACCACGCTGACAGTTGGTGACACAGCATATCTCGGAAAAGATGGTGACGCTCCCGTGGTCCAAGACCCTGCACTCATTTCCTTGATCAAGTCCTTAGTGATTAAGCCTTAACCTCTTGTGTCATTGGTCCCCACGAAAATGTTCTTGGCGCATCGAAACCAAACTCTTTCAGGCCCACGCAATGCCTCTATTTAGTTCTCCACGTGCCCCCACCTTGCCCCAAAATCTGAAATTGACGACTATTGAGCATCAGATCATCGTGCTTAGTTTTACTTCGACCCATAGGAATCTCTACTTAAAACCTCCATCAGAAATGGTGGGGGTTTCTCTTTCGGTTTGATCGCGTCCTATTGATCCGTAGGGATTCCGATCGCCGAAAAATATCTTTGGCTTTAAGCAATTCGATATCTGATTTTTATAGTTGAACTTTGTCCGCTCGGCGTTTTGTGCAATATCTCGTCTCCCGACTTCATGAGTGAGTACATGACACCGCAAACCATAGGCATTCGATTGCGAAGGTTCAATTCACGGGCGATATCTCCCGAAACCAAAATGGAAGAATCCTCACCTCGCCTTCGTGAATGCTCAAACCCTCCAAGGATGTACTCTCGGATATCAACGCTTCTGGTCATGTCTACTCCTTTTCGTAGTTGCGATTTATTTGTTGAAAAGATTACTCCGCAATCTTTTCACTTGTATAGCCTTTTTAGTGTTACTAAATCTGTGTCACTAAGTCTGTGTTACTAGATAGGTCACAAGATGTCCAGAATCGAAGTCGCCTAAGAATCTTCCTGAATTTAATGATCCTGGGCACCGCCGTGTCTCTCGGGTGACCTTAAAGGAGGAAAAGCAGGTCAGAGCAAACCTCAGATTGATCAAAATTTCGCTTCGACCTATGGGCCACTAATTATCTGACTTGCCGAAATGTCGGGATGTGATGGGTACTATCAAGTGACCCGCAGTTCCCGTCATTTACTATTGTTCGGCTTGCCTCCTCATAGTGAAGCTAGTCTGTATGGACATTGCGATATGCTCCCGGAATGAGTGAGAGTGAGTGGGATTCTTACGCCCCAACGTACGACAATGAACCTGATCACGGCTTGTCAGACCCGCTCATAAGGCAAAAATGGGCCGAATTAGTTATCAGCCAGTTGCCAGACACGCCAATACAGATAGTAGATATGGGTGGTGGCACAGGAAGCATTACTGAGTTACTGGCTGAGGCTGGACATCACGTCACCTACGTTGATTCCTCTTTCGAAATGATGAAATTGGCTAAAGAGAAATGTCAAACGTTTGGCGACCAAATAGATTATTTCACCTGCTCAGTCGAAAATCTGGATAAAACAATTCTGAATTCAAGGTTCGACGTCGTCTTTGGCAGACATATTTTGTGGGCGACAGAGAATCTGCCCAGCACTCTCCAGACATGGCACTCCATTTTGAGTGAACATGGCTATTTCGTTCTAGTTGAAGGTTTTTGGTCTACTGGTGCAGGGATAACTTCGGATATGCTCGAGAGAGCCGTGCGAGTTGAGATGGGCTCAGCAACTTCGTTTTCTTTAAATGATCCTCTGTATTGGGGAAAGCAGATAGATGATGAACGGTATTTAGTGATCTCAAAGTAGTTCGCACCTCGGTTTGGTGTGCCCCCGTTGTGCCCCGATGACTGAAAACGATTCGATTTGAACGTAATCAAATGACCATCTTTTTACCTCGACCTGTAGGCCTTAACTTCTCCAGCCAAATAGAGTTGTTGGAAGTGCGAGTGAGTCCACAAGACTCGCCTCACTCCCCGCCGTTTCTCATTCTGTTAGCTTGCCTCAACGGCTCTTCCCCTACTTATGCAAAATTACAACCACTAGTCGCTAGCCTGAGCCAGTGACATCTCTTAGGCGCATATTGCTTGGGATCGGTTTCATATTGGCCATTTCGCTTCTAGGTAAATTTGGTTTTACGACAATAGTCAAACCTTGGGAAGCCAACCAGGCTTTGCACAGCGGGTGCAAGATCGTCCAACATAGTAAAAGTCCAATGTCCTCGGACGATCAATATTTTGTCCTTTTAGACTTCACAAGAGCGGCTTGGCTAGATGGAAACTATCAGGATCTCGCGTTGGCCTCTGCCATGTTAATTGCAGACTCTCCAAAAATGGGAAGTCTGCAAACGAATGAGAGTCATAGAGCCACGGCCTTACTGATCGATTTTTGCTCCAAAGAGAAATAATGTTTAGATCTCCCCGTGCGCCCGTTGTGCTCCCAAATGAACAGGCCAAGACAAAACAGCAGGTAGAAGGAATCAGCACCTCCCAGAAGCTTTACTTCGACCTGTAAGAATCTCAACTCAAAACCCCCGTCAGAAATGGCGGGGGTTTTGTCTTTTGATTTCTAAATAAATGAAGGTCAGGCACTCAAGCCTGTACCACCGAGTAGATTGATAATGGGCTAGTTTTGGGTAACTGGCTACTAGTCGTTCGGAGGTTAAGATGAACTCGAATAGGCGAAAAGCGTGGGTATTCCTGGCTGTGACGCCAATTACCCTGTTTATTGGGATCGTGGTTGCAGAATGGCTGTACAGCAGCCTTGGTTACGAAGTGGGAACAACCAACGCTCCGATTCGGATCAAAATTCTGATGATGCTTGTTTCGTTTGCGATAATTTTTACTTTACCAGCAATCTCAATCTTCTATAGTCGAAGAGCAATTTCTGAGGGTGAACTCAAGGCCAAAGTCCCATATTTGATTGCAGTGATCTTTATCGCGGGCTTCGGGTTCACGAATTTACTTTCTCTTCTGGGTAAATAACACGAAACAACTTGTGGTGTCTTTCCTGATACCGGTGTGCTCCCAGCCAAGAAGAATAAATAGAAGTGACAAGGAGTAGGAGAAATTATGGCAGTTCGACTGGATATTCTTTCAGGAATCACTTTGGATGGAATCGTAAATAGCCGCTGCCAGCAGTACTACGTTCACTATGCTGCCCATCTTGGCATCGTCCCAAGACGTGAAAATCACTGCCTGCGAGGCTACTGCCGCAGTTGCACCAACAACCCACCACCATCCGACTCCGCCAGCAAGTAACACTCCGGCAATAACAACTAAGGAGCCCGAGACGAACCAACAAACACCGAGCGCAGGACTAATCGGCTTTTTCAGTTGGCTCACGTTCGCCCATCCAAACCCCTTCGCTGCACCCAGAAAATGAATCAGCCCATGCAGAACCACGAGTGCAATTACCACCCAACGCGTCACGCCCTTCATGTTCGTGGTCCAATCCCTGGAAGGACCGTTCGATCAATCGCACGGCGGAACAGGGGTCGGTAGAGGAAATAAGCGAACACCGCGCCAGCGCCAGCCAGCCCAGTCATGCCGAGCGCCTGGGTCAGGGATGAATCCGGGTCGCTGTTCACCAACATGCTCCAAGCCATCCCAGCGACCGACCAACCGAGCAACACGTAACCGCCCAAAATCGCATAAGCCGGTTTAAGTGCCCACGCTTTGCGTCGCACCAAACCAATGCCGACGGTCAAGGCCGAAGGCACGACGATGCCTAGGTCATAAAACTTGACCACCCAGAAGGTAGTAGGTGCGGCGAGATACGCCGTTCCAGTCGGATGATCCCGAATAGCATCAATGAAATTCGGCAGGTGAATCCCGATCACCATGAACGCGGCGATGATTATGAGAAATATGCCGCTGCCCCGCTCAAGCCGTCGCGAGAGCAAAGGCAGTTTCTCGGGCTGAGCAAGTCCCCAGGAGTGCAGCACCACCGCAGCAGCGAGGAGGAAGATCGCGAGTAGCAAGGCGAAGAATCGCTCAACATTGCCCGGCTGCAGCAGGTACTCGTTACCAAGAATTAGTTGGGAATAGGTATACATCGCGAACATCGCTGGAGCTAGAGCTAGCGCTGGCGCCGCCGCATGTCCGCGCCAAGCAAGCAACCCCACCAACAAGCACGCAGGGGCTACGACTGCAAGCGCTGCAAGATCACCGCCTCGGATTTGATTGAGTCCAGAGACCGAGGTGCGAAAATGAATGACTCCCAAAATAAGCGGACCGAGTATGGCATACACGATAATCAACCCGCCGAGCGAGAAAAGCCCAGCACCAAGAAGACGACCACGTCTCATAAAATAAACATACCGCAGAATTTGAATCAATCACCGGCACTTGGAGAGTCTCATTCAGGCAAGACCTCATAATGTCTTCCATAGATGGCTATTTGGAATCCTCGGAGGGAACTCCTAGTCCAGATCTCATTCGACTCGACTCCCTTGCGAACTTCGCGTGCATATCCGAGATCAATCTCGAAAGCGCTCCACCAGATCTTTTCGGTGGAGGCAACTTGCGCATAGCGCCTCTCACAAGCGGCGAAGCGTAATTCAACTGCCACTGCGCTTCTTGAACTGCGGCATTCGATTCTTTCGGAGCTGCGAGTCCCGCCGCAATTGATGCATATGCCATTCCCCGAGCATGTGCGGCCATATGCGCCACACCTGCTGCATGTCCCGCTGCTCTCGCTGCCGCGGTCGCAGCTGGATTGCCAACTTCTCTCGCTGCCTCATGCGCCTTTGCAGAGAGCGTACGCACTGGTCCGATTCGCAACTCACCTCGAGCGAAAGCTCGCGCACCATTAATCGCATCGCGAGGCCTCGTATCTAGTGGCGAAGCGCCTTCGAAAATGGGCAAGACCCTCTCGGCACAATCGGCGGCCCAAACCGCCAATATTCGCCGATCACTTTCACTTAGCGTCAGTGCTCCCGGCTGACGCTTTACGCTCAAAGGCCCACGCCCTTCAGGTTCTCAGTTGCGGCTAATCCGCTAAGCGGTCAATCCGCATCACATCGGATTCACGAATAATGGTTATCGGACTGTTGTAACCGTCAAGCATCTGTACCCACCCATCGTTGATGACAAACTTCGCTGCCTCGAAAATCTCAGGTTCGGCATTTGAGAGTGTGTCCACCAGGGTGATTTTGTATTTTGCCATTTCCCTCACTGCTCCATTCATTGGTATTCGTATGTGAAAATCGGCGCGCCTTAAATGCCCGAAGGGAACGTTTCCATTACCTCACCGGCTTCCCACTTCACTGTTCGCTCAAGAGGCTCTACGGCGCGGGTCTCGTCGATGTGAATCACCGCATCAAACTGGCGCGCCAGGCTGGCCTGGAAATAATGGCTATGACGCTCAGTGTCGGGGCGATAGATCACTCCGATGGCGCGCTCTAAAAGGGGCCTGCTAAGAGATTGCTTCATTTGACTCCCCTCCTTCATGAGGAGAAGAAAGCGTTCTAGTCCGGTGTCGTGAAATAGCTTCTCGTAACTACCAGCAAGGGCAGGACGAACTCGCTTACGCTCCGCATCCCCGCCCCAATCCGAAGCGGCGGTGACAGTCCCGTTGTAGGTGGTGAATCCGACCAATACCGCCTCATCTCTGAATCGGTGCCTTGTTAGCTGTCCGACGTTCCACTCGCCTCGTGTACCCATTTCGGTCGCGCTGGCATCTCCCAAATGCGAGTTGTGCTCCCAAACGACAATCTTGGCCTTTTTCTTTGACTCTGAAAGATGATTGTCAAGAGCGATGAGCGTCTCCATCATGTGCATGTCGCGGAGATTCCACGAAGAAACGTCGCTTCGATACATCATCCTGTAGTACTCCTCGGCGTTCTTCACGAGTCGGGCATTCTGCTCTGCAAAAAAGAATTCGTCCGCCGCAACGCGACCATCAAGACGGGCAAGTTCAGACGAGCGTTCGTGGAGTTCGGTCAATTGCTTGGCAACCTCGTCTTCACACGAGTCTGCTAAACCTTTGGCCGCTGCGTAGCCGTACTTTTGGGAGTCGGTGCCGAAATGATCAAAACATGAGTAGCGCTCTCGCGCGCGATCGGCACCGTCTGGATCCACCTTCTTCAAATATGCCAGGACTGCCTCAATTGACGAATGAAGGCTGTACAAATCCAGTCCGTGAAAACCTATCTTCTGGACGCCAGAGGGTAAGTCATCGTTGTAAGACCGCAACCAACCAATGAAATCCAGTACGTCAGCATTGCGCCACATCCATGCAGGAAAGCGTTGGAATCCCTCCAGCGCGCCAACTGCATCTACGTCATCATCGCTTCCATTAACATAACGATTGACTCGGTTAGCGTCCGGAAAGTCTGCCTCAACGGCGACAGCAGAGAAACCCTTCTCGGTTACAAGCCTCTTGGTAATTTGTGCACGTTCGCGGTAGAACTCATGAGTTCCATGTGACGCTTCGCCGATCAGCACGAAACGCGCCTCTCCAACATAATTGAGAAGCGGATCATAATCGGAGATCTCATCGTGACGAAGTGCTATCGCCTCATGGCGAATTATCTCCTGAATGCTGGACTTGACGGCTTGAATCATCTCTACGGCTTCCTTGGTGAGTGAGACGCTATCAACGTAGCACAGTTCCCTTTCCAGGGTTACACTGAAGAAGTCACACTCTAAATTGGAAGTCACTCATGAACTTAGACCTAACAAGAGAAGCGTTGAAGTTATTACAAGAACTCTCAAATTCCTCGACTGGCGAATTTTCGAGAATTGTGCACGATCGCGTAATCAAATTCGAAGCAAACGGCCACACACTCAACGACCCGTCCTCTAGTCATTCGACGACCGATTGGGAAGATGCCACGATCCAACTCTTAGCCAATGAATTCATTGAGGAACTGTCAAATGGAATTTTCAAAATCACGGTTGCCGGAGTCGAATACGCGAACACGCACCTGAGATAAATGACTGGCTCCCATGATCTC
Organism: uncultured Bifidobacterium sp.; assembly: GCA_964465545.1. GTDB lineage: Bacteria > Actinomycetota > Actinomycetes > Nanopelagicales > Nanopelagicaceae > QYPT01. The sequence goes on from CAYXIS010000012.1 coordinate 10,202, forward strand.
GCAAGATGACGGATGTCTTGAAGAGAGGAGCCAGTCAGGTATATACGAGGTTACTTTGCGCGATCTACCTTGACCTTCGTCATCTTGCTCTCGACTGGCTTGAGCATAACTTTGACTTCAAGAATGCCATCCTTGTAGGTTGCATGGACGCTCTTCTCATCGGTCCCATTTGGGAGCGCGATCGACCGGATGAAACTTCCGTAATGGAAGTCCGATCTCTCTGCGCCCTTGTGTTCCTCACGGCGCTCTCCTTTGATGGTGAGAATGCCTTCGCCGACGGTGACCTCAATGTCCTTGTCAGGGTCTACACCCGGGAGCTCGGCACGAACCGTCAACTCATTGTCTTTCATGAACTCTTCGATCTTGATTGGGTGTGTTTCCTCGCTGCGAAGCGAGAAGCTGAAAGGCACAAAGTCGTCGAACCAATCCATCAAAACCGGGAAGTCTAAAAGAGGCCGTAGATGTGCGGGTTTTTGAACTTGTATTTCCTTTGTAGCCATTGTCGTATTCCTTTACTAGAGGTGGATTCCTCCGCATTCAAAGATAATACTCCGGCGAAAAACAAGCGCTAGGGGCAGTTCTCACCACAAAGGAGACTCACGCGCAATGTGTCCTATTCAACGCCAGATCACAGGTCTAAAGTAGAGGTGGAGATCATGCAACTCTTCGGAAGGCCATGACATGGAAACAAAAGGGAACAAAGCCGAACATGTAATCATTGTCGGCGTAGACGGTTCAGAATCTTCGAAGAATGCACTCCGATGGGCGGCACGTTTAGCGCCTTCGTTGAACGCGACAATTCACGCCATGGTTGCTTGGGAGTACCCGATTGTTTTTGGTCTAGAAGGTGGAATACCTGGAATCTGGAAGCCGGACGAAACAGCAAGGGAAATTCTCAGCAATGCGCTGGATTCAGTATTCGGCAAAGAGCGACCCGCGGGGCTAAAAGGAAGTATCTGCCAAGGCCATCCAACGTTCGTATTGCTAGATGCAAGCAACGGAGCCGATATGTTGATCGTCGGCTCTCGTGGGCTTGGCGGCTTTGCAGGTCTCTTGCTCGGCTCAGTGAGTTCTTCGTGTGCCGAACATGCGAAGTGTCCCGTTCTCGTTGTTCATGGAGACCACAAATAAGAGAAATCGATATATAGCGGTAATGCTAATAAGTGTTCCTACTTAGCGAGTTTGGACAACGAGGGGAGTTGACTCACATTGAACGATTTATCAATAACACTCAATAATCCCACCCGGTACGTCAACCTCGGGCCGTTGACCATCTCGATTCCCAATCTCTTTATGTTCTCTCTAATTCTCCTGCTCTTCTTCACACCCTTGATTGTTGGTTCTGTGAACATCCGAAAGCTACGTAAGAAAGGCGAGGGTTCGCAAACTTCACTAGAGAAAGCCGCTCCACGTTTCATCTCTATGTGGCGGCTGGTCAACAACTCAGTGATACTTGCAGCGCTGATCGTTGTTTTTTCCTCTGGAATATTGATGGCTTCGAGGGGTCTTTCCTGGTTGTATGCCTCGAATGTGAGCCATTTTGTCCATGGATTGCATTTTTGGTCCGTGCAGATTCTTTTCGTATCCATCATTTTGCATTTTTTGTTCATTTTCTGGCGCTCGGCCTGGAAGGGCCGGAGATTCGCGATGTGGGCGAGCGGCGTAATCGCATTTTTCACATGCATGTTCACGGCTTACACCGGCGGCCTGGTGGCTAGCAGTTTGAATTCCCAATGGATTGCCCTTCAGTCCAAGAATGTTTTCAATTCAATAGGCATTGGTAGCCTTTTTAACCCTCTAAATGTTGGCCAGATGCTCACTCTTCATATCGCCATATTTCCCATTGTCGTTGCAACCCTTACTATCTGGCATATAGCCGTAGTGCAACAACGTTTTTTCCGTCTGCCGTGGAGTCCTTCTGCCAATTTGGAACTTGAAGAATGATTGCCCCCGCAAGAAGCATTGCAAGATTTCTAAAGGGCGGAAACTTCTACGGCCCTGCAAAGTTATATCGACAAACTGCGGTAGCACTGATTCCTGTTCTCGCACTGACAATCCTTTGTGCGGGTTTCCTCAAGGCGCCTGAGTCTCGAGAGCGCTCACTCCAAGACTGGGCTAATGCTTCTCCCACAGATTTCGTTCTCACGGCGGCGAAAGAACTCTCCAACGCGGAGGGCAAGGGCAGTAACGGTCCCCCTTACAACGGGTTGGGAGTAGGTCAGTCACTGGGTCCAATAGATCCACAGAATCACACTGGTCTAGGCATGCCGGTTGATCCAGCCAATGACTTTGTAATCTACCCGCTTCGGGCCAGCACGTCGGTCGGTGTCTACGCGGCCATCGGCAAGTTCAGAGGACTCAGCGCCGAGGAGCAGACACGTCTCATCGAAGGATTCGTTCAAGGTCAGGGCAAAGCCATTGATGCGGCGCTTGGAAATTGGAATATGGCAACTTTGCGCCAGCAGAAAGAGTGGACGACAAATTACATACGTGTATTGGGGAGCACCAATAACCGAAGGTCTGTAGTCGATGACCTATCTTTCGGTCCCGTGAAGACATTAACCGATGCCTTACTCTTCTTGGCACAGTCAGGCTCTTTGGATGGACTTTTAACAACGCAATACAGTCCCTACCCAAGTGACTTCACAATGCCTGCTTTATTTCTAGGCGATGGTACATATCTGGCTCACGAAGGGCAGACAGCTTTTCTTGACGGGAGAAGGATGGCCGTTGCAAGCGGAACGAAGATGTTTCCAGGACAATTCTGGTTAACGCCCTACGCATTCTGGTATTCCGTCAAGCCACTATCTACTTCCCACAACGCCGACATTGAGGTCTTTGCGATTCTTCTCATCATTTGCTTGCTGACCCTGTATTTTCCAAAGATTCCAGGAATCAACAAGGCGCCGAAATTGCTTCCCTTCCATGGTCTTCGCGAGGATGATTAGTCGAAAGCACCAAGAGACTCTTGAGGCGATCCATGAAGAGCGAAAATTCACCACGCCTCGCCGATCTCATTCTTGTCACTGGAGCAACTGGATACATCGGCGGCCGACTTGTTCCTGAATTGCTATCTGCTGGATTCCGAGTTCGAGTCATGGCGCGAAAACAACGAAACATGGCCGACCGTGATTGGTATGACCATGTTGAGTTTGTCCAAGCCGATGCCGAAGACCCTCATAGTCTGGCCGAGGCACTTCGCGATGTGAAGGTTGCCTATTACCTCATTCACTCCATGGGGGCAGGCCCCAAATTTGCCGATTTGGATCGAGCAACGGCCGAGAATTTTGGAGCGGCCGCGAAGGATGCATCAGTCGATCGAATCATCTATCTCGGGGGCCTTTACCCGAAGGAGGAAATACTGAGTCCCCACCTTCAATCACGGAAAGAAGTAGGAGAGATACTGCTAGCAAGCGGTGTTCCAACAACAATCCTGCGTGCTGCAGTCATCATCGGCTCGGGTTCTCTTTCATTTGAAATGCTCAGGTATCTCACCGAACGTTTGCCGATCATGGTGACACCGCGTTGGGTAGATAGCAGGATTCAACCGATAGCAGTCAGAGATGTGCTCCATTACCTCGTGAAGTCAACAAACATGCCTCGTGAAGTCAACCGCGGTTTTGACATCGGCGGTCCTGATGTGTTGACCTATCGAGAGATGATGATCGTTTACGCGCAGGTTGCTGGACTCAAGCCTCGTAGGATTATGTCTTTACCTTTTATGAGCCCCTCTCTATCAAGTCATTGGGTTGGACTCATAACGCCAGTCCCGAAGAAGATCGCGCGACCGCTGATGGAAAGCCTGATCAACGAGGTCGTATGCAAAGAGAACGACATCTCACAGCACATACCTGAACCCGAAGAGGGACTTGTAGATTTTCATCGCGCGGTCGAGTTGGCACTTCAAAGGATTCAAGATGGTCGGGTAACAACGCGTTGGACATCTGCCACCCACGTAGGTGCACCAAGTGACCCACTGCCAAGTGATCCCGATTGGGCTGGTGGTTCTTTATATGTGGATGAGCGATCGCGAATAGTCGAAAGCACTCCCGAGCAACTATGGCACGTCATTGAGGGGATCGGCGGAGAACACGGGTGGTACTCCTGGCGATTTGGCTGGTGGTCTCGCGGATTGCTTGACCGCTTCGTCGGAGGACCCGGTTTGCGACGCGGTCGGAGAGATCCGTTCAATCTGATTATCGGCGACGCCCTTGACTGGTGGCGCGTTGAAGAACTCGAAGAGGGGCACCTTCTCCGCTTGAGAGCCGAGATGAGATTGCCAGGGCTCGCATGGCTCGAGTTGATCGTTGATAAAGATTCCCAAGGCAGAACACTCTTTCGGCAAAGGGCGCTTTTCCATCCTCTTGGACCAGCTGGAGGACTCTATTGGACGCTGATCAAACCTTTTCACGGTCTCGTCTTCGGTGGAATGCAACGAAATATTGCGCAAGTGGCACAACAGTCTTCACGGGGTCCAATGCCTAAGGGGCAGGGATAGGGAACTATCAACTAGTAAGAATCTTGAGACAACTCCAGAATGGCGGCAACCAGTGCGATCAAGGCCATTGCCGAAGCTCCTAGCCATATAGTGCGGCTTTCTTTCTTTGAGTCCCGCGCGTTTATCGCCCACTCGTATTCCGTCTGCGCCTCCTGCACTTCCTTCGGCATCTCATGAGTGACAGCAACGCCGCCCTTGGCCGAGGTCGACGCCCAATTCTCAACCCGACTTAGGAATTTCCTTGCGCCGAGATCTAACTCCTTTATTTCGGAGTTAAGGAAATAGATTCGCACGATGCAGGAGACCAATATCAAAGCTACAAATATCGTTGCGTAGAGCATGCTTAGAGAATAGAACCCCGCGACCGTATAAGGCAAGGCAAATGACCGAAAGTCATTACCAGAGTTTTGTGCGCTCCACCAAGGTCATATAACGTTCCATCACGATTGGGGCGTATTCAGCCTGAACAACTTCCATCGATGACTTTGTCCATTGTGGTTCAAAACCAAGAAGAGTCCATGCGGCCTGTTTTGCCGCACCATCTGCAACATATTCTCCTTCTTCAGGCAGATAGACCGGCTTGCCAAAGAGAGAGGAGGCAATCTGCGCAATCGCAGGGTTCTTCGCTGCTCCCCCGATAATGAGAATCCTTTTCACTTGCACCCCTTGTGTTTCCAACTGGGACACTGCATCGACCATCCCGCAAAGCATTCCCTCGATCATCGCGCGCGCAAAATTCTCAGGGGTTGAATTCGATAGAGTTAGTCCAGTCAATGCGCCGGTTGCATCAGGTCGATCCGGCGTCCGCTCACCTTCGAAATACGGAAGCAATGTAAGTCCATCTGCACCGGGCTTCGCCGCGAGAGCCCTTTGACCGAATTCGTTGAGAGAAACAGCCAGAATCTTTGCTCCCGCGTCAAGAATCCGAGCCGCATTAAGTGTGCAAACCAATGGCAAGAATTTACCGGTGGCATCGTCAAAGCCTGCAACGTAACCTTGATGATCGTGAGTAGGTGTTGTCGATACCGAGAATGCGGTGCCCGATGTGCCTAGGGAGATAACTACATCCCCGGCTTCTGCGCCTACACCAAGGGCTGCACCAGCGTTATCACCGCACCCAACCCCGATTGCTGTCCCAGAAGGTGTCATGCCAGCGATCTCAAAGGGGCTAAGAACTCTTGGCAAGATGATCTCTCGATCACTCTTCAAAGCAAGTGCCAGAATGTCTCGCCGGTACTCCCCTTCCACTGGGTCGAAGTAACCGGTACCTGACGCGTCAGAGCGGTCAGTAAATATCTCCAAAAGTCGTGATGATCCAGAGAGTTTCCACGAAAGCCAGTCGTGAGGAAGAACTATGGCAGCGACGCGGTCAGCATTCTCTGGTTCGTGGTCGGCCAGCCACCGCACTTTGCTCGCTGTAAATGCCGCAACCAATCGAGATCCCACTGCAGCGGAAATTGCTTCACCATCATGGAGTTTCTCGTATTCGTCGTTCAAATCCGTTGCCGCTTGGGCCGACCGAGTGTCATTCCAGAGAAGCGCCGGGCGAATGACATTACCGTCGATGTCCAGCACGACCATTCCATGCTGTTGTCCGCCAATGGAAATGGCTGCAACATCATCCAATCCCCCAGCGACAGCAATCGCCTCTTGTAAGGCCAGCCACCACGACTCTGGGTCTACTTCGGTTCCGGCAGGGTGGGCCGCTCGCCCCGAACGAATCAGGTCACCGGTCACGGCGTTACGAATGACAACCTTTACAGATTGAGTTGAAGAATCGACGCCAGCGACAAGAACAGACTCGTTAGACAACGCGGCCTCCTATTCGTGAACCCCCATCAGGTGCTCAATGGCGAGTTGATCGATCTTCTCGTAGCCATAACCACGCGCGCCCGCAGATTCTACATCGATTGAATCTAATTCAATGTCCCTCCAACTCTCACCAGCTGCAAGCGTTGTCACTTCAAGTTGATCAGTATGGGACTCAACCATGGCCGCCCTGACTCTTGGATCATTGCGGAAGGCCAAGGCGCGCTCTTTCAAAAGCAGGTATGTACGCATGTTTGCGGTCGCCGACTCCCAGACACCCTTGTCATCTTCGGTTCGCGCGGGTTTGTAGTCGAAGTGCTTGGGACCTTGGTAGTTGTAGCGCTCCAGCAAGTCAACGAGGAAGAAAGCAGATTTGAGATCACCATGTCCAAAGACAAGATCTTGATCGTACTTTGGCCCATGTTGGCCATTGAGATCGATATGGAACAACTTCTTATGGAATAAGGCTTGGGCGATTCCGTGAACAAAATTGAGGCCCGCCATTTGCTCGTGCCCTACCTCTGGATTCACTCCCACCATTTCTGGATGATCTAAGGAATTAATGAAGGCGATCGCATGGCCAATAGTCGGGAGAAAAATGTCTCCGCGTGGTTCATTTGGCTTTGGCTCAATTGCGAACTTGATCGAGTAACCCCGATCGATCACAAACTGTGAAAGGATGTTGAATCCTTCGCGGTAGCGTTCTAGTGCCACGTAGGCATCCTTCGCCCCATCGGATTCTGCTCCCTCACGCCCGCCCCAACACACATAAATCTCAGCTCCAAGATCGACGGCAAGATCGATGTTGCGCATGACTTTCTTCAAAGCAAATCGGCGGATGTCGCGATCATTGGATGTAAGCGCACCGTCTTTGAAGATCGGATGAGAGAAAAGATTTGTCGTCGCCATTGGGATTTTCATTCCCGTGTCAGATAGCGCCTTCTTGAAAAGTGCAATATGCGCTTCTCGATCTGCTTCGTTCGAGCCAAAGGGAACCAGGTCATCATCATGGAAGGTCACCCCATAAGCACCGCGGGAGGCTAATTCTTGAACTGTTCTGACTGGATCAATCGGGGAACGAGTTGCATCACCGAAGGGATCTCTGGCCTGCCAGCCAACGGTCCATAATCCGAATGTGAATTTATCTTCGCGGCTTGGCGTAAGCGACATGTATTTTCCTTGGGGTGAGTTTGTTGTTTGAATCGACAATTTACCCTATTATGGCGGAACTGTCAATGGCGGGATTATGAAAGGTAGGTATGTGATGCCGACTTCGCTGCTCTCAACGGCCTCGGATCGTGGACGAAACCGTGAGGATCTTCGCGAGCACAACCTGTCCGCTCTCGTCGGACTCCTTCACAGATTTGGCACACTCTCGCGCGCTCAACTCACTTCAAGCACGGGCCTCAACAGAACCACAATTTCAAATCTAGTCTCTGAACTAAAGGACATCGGCTTGGTATATGAATCTCAGTCTGCTGGTCCGACCGGCGTGGGTCGTCCAAGCGTGATGGTCTCCCTCAGTTCCGACGTCGTCGCCTTTGCCGTCAACACAGCCCTCGATGCAACCACGGTCGGCGTCGTAAATCTCTTGGGACAAGTTCTCATGAAAGCGCGCAGACCAAATCCCGCCAATCTCACTCCCGCGATGGCAGTCCAAATAGCCAATGACTTGGTCATTCACATGCGCGCCAAACTCGCACCGGGTACTCGAATCATTGGTATCGGTGTGGCAATTCCCGGTCAGGTAAGAGTGGCCGAAGGACTCGTCCGTTTTGCTCCTGCGTTCAACTGGATCAATGCGCCATTTGGGCCAATGCTAAATAAGCTCTCTGGCCTTCCCGTCTTCATTGACAACGATGCCAGCCTCGGATGTTTGGCCGAGCGAACGATGGGAAGTGCCCGCAAGTTCTCCAACATCGTTTATCTCTTTGGTGGCACAAACGGCGTAGGCGGTGGAGTAGTCATTGATGGCCAACAACTCCGCGGCGCATCAGGTTTTGCAAGCGAATTGGGTCACATTCGCATCTCCGATTCGAATCGGGAAGATTACTCCGGCTTGGTTGGCACTCTTGAGGCCGCGGTGCGTCGGGATCGCCTATTGAAAGTCCTCGGCCTCAAAACGGCAACAGAGGATGAATTGGAAGCGGCAATCTTAGGGACAGATTCACTAGAGGCTATCGCAGAATTCCAGGAACAGATAGATGCCCTTGCGATAGGTGTTGCAAACCTGGTCAATATCTTCAATCCTCAAATTGTCATACTCTCTGGTTTCCTTGCCTCGCTTTTCAAGTTCGATCACGACCGTTTACTTGAGGAATTCAGGAAGCACGCGCTGGTTGCTTCACAGGAGGAAGTGGTGGTCACACCGGGCAAATTGAACGCGAATCTATTGATGGTCGGCGCGGCCGAGTTGCCCATTAACAAGATGTTGGAAAATCCGTCTTCGATATCCGACATGCCCTTGATCAAGGGAAGGAAGAAAGCTTAAGTCTGTGCCGCTTTCGAACTCGCTTGGGTATCAAGGAATGACTTAGCAAGCCTATGGCAAGGGCAAATGCATGACCCCAATTTGTGAAGGAGGAATCCACGACCAACATCGTGATGATAAGCAGCACCAATGAACCTATATAGAACCATCGTCGCGGGTGCGGAATTCGGTATGTCAGCAGTGCAGCGAGAGCGGCGAGGCCATAACTCGAACCAACGTCTTTTGCGCTTGTCATCGGAGACTTGATCACCGTGAAATTGAGCGAGGCCCATATCCAAAATGCCACCACAAGTGTCGCCCCGACATGACCGAAAAAAAAGACACTCGCCGTGCGCGCCGTGCCGATCCACCGCTCCACCGAGGTAGCAACCAGACTAAACGCCAACAATGAGAATAGAAGTTCTCCTGTACTTGAGACCCAGAAAGCGCTTCCAAAGAGCACCCGCATGGGATCACGAATCAGTTGGTGCAGATTGGTGCTTCTCTCAAGGAGCAATTCCTCTGCAATTCTGCTACTTGAAGTCTGGAGAACCCACGTCGTAATAATCAAGACAAATAAGTACGTGTAAGTACCTGGTGCAGATCGCACAAATGCTTTCGCCTTCGGCATCCACCTCCGCCAAAGAACTCGAAAAGGATCCATGAACGGCCAACGATCTGACGCCACAGCACGGTCGATTCCAACTACGAGAATGAAAAGCGCAAGCGCGACCATAAATCAATTAAACAGCAGACCAGCCCCCATCGACGGGCAGAACAACTCCCGTTATGTCACTCGCGGCATCAGATGCCAGAAAAAGGATGGCAGCTGCCACTTCATCAGGATTGGCAATCCTCCCGACGTTCGGCATGTATGCACCAAGGACTTCAGGCCCCTTATTCCCAGGAACGGGCACGACGGAAATATTCGTCTTGGTTCCTCCGGGTGCGACTGCGTTCACTCGAATGCCTCGATTTCGATACATCACCGCGTCCGACTTCGTCAGCCCGATAAGACCGTGTTTAGAGACCGTATATGGGGTTCCGGCACAACTACCTCGAAAACCTGCCTCAGATGCAGTGTTCACAATTGCGCCTTTTCCCTGAAGAAGCATGTGCGGAAGCGCCGCGCGTGAAAGTAGAAACGGGGCTGTGAGATTCACGCGGATTACGCGGTCCCACTCCTCCACCCCGACTTCATCGTTTGCGCTCATGCTGTCCATGATGCCTGCGTTGTTCACCAATACGTCTAAGCCGCCGTGGATAGTGATGGCTGCATTCACAACTTTGTCGACGACGGATTGGTCGCTCATGTCGCCAGTAACAGCCATGGCAACTCCGCCTAAGGCATGGATTTCGTCTACAACAGCAGCGGCACTCTTCTCATTGAGCTCGGCGACAAGAACCTTGGCTCCTTGCTTGGAGAATTGAATTGCTGCGGCTCGACCGATACCTGAACCAGCCCCCGTCACAATTACACTTTTGTTCTTGAATCCTTCAACGGCAGTCATAATTAGCCTCGATTTCGAGGACCGCAGCACCTCCACGATCCTGTAATTGTCAGGCTACTCCGAGATCATAAGAATAAGAATGTGTTAAAGGCGACGTCCAAGAACGTAGCGCTGGATAGCAATGACTGCAGCGCCACGACACCATTCAGTGTTATCCCCCGGCGTAGTAACTAAATCCAATGTGCGAGCGCGGGGATCTCTATCCTCATGAATGCCTTCTTGAATTGCATCTGCGGCGATATCCACGAGATGGACTCCCTCGCCACCCAGAATGATTCTCTCCGGTGCCGTTAAATTCGCAATTGCTGCGAGCATTCGCCCAAGGCCACGTCCTGCATCGTCCACCACTCGCCTGGCAGCTGGCTCACCTTGCTCGGCCAAATCCAGAGCTTCCTCATAGGTGACTTGGCGATTCAAAACCGTGGAGACGGCTCCGCTGATGGCCTCTTGAGTGAGAATACTTCGTGCGCAACCTCGGTGGCCCGAAGGACAGAGCGGGCCAAAAGGATCAAGAGGCCAATGGCCGACAAGTCCTATTCCTGAATCGGAATCGACGACGATGTCATCATGAATAACCAGCCCATATCCAACTCCGACGCCGAGCGTAAGAACTGCGAAGCGATCTAACCCCCGACCAGCGCCAAACCAGTGCTCCAATTCTGTGAACGCTATAACATCGTTTTCAATCACTGTCGGAATGCCCGTGAGATTCTCCAACATCGAACCTAACGGGACGTTGGACCAACCAAGAAAAGGGGCACTAGTCACTACTGTATGGTCATCAACCAACCCACCGATCCCCACACCTAGTGCGGTAACCGAAGGAACGTGCTCGGCAAGTTCCTTCGCCAAATTACTGATGACCTTGGCTACCGCTTCGGGTTCGCGCGAAGAAAGCGAGACTGATGCCGAAGCAAGCACGTTCGCCCGAAGATCGGTCGTGACGCCTACAACTTGGTCGCCGGTGAGTTTCATGCCGATGAAATGCTGGGAATCAACAACAACATCCAGCGGACGAGAGGGCCTTCCGGCCCGACCATCAGTGCGTTCCTCAACTTCAATGAGGAGTCCGCTATCGATGAGCGGAGTGCTCAGGCGCGTGAGCGAGCCGGGAGAAAGATCCAGTCGTCTAGCTATCTCGGATCGGGAAATCGGGCCGTTTAGGAGTACCTCGAGGGCGACAGATTGGGTCACCCCCGACTCGGGTGTCCAGGGAGGAGTCGCAATTCGCACGTGTGCACCCTCTCGTTGGCCTACTGCCTCAACCCTGTCATATTTAATTACTTTCTTCAATGAACAAAACACCCTCAAATCTTGCCTAATAGGTGACTCTTGACACGTAATTACTTCCGCCATAAAATTAATTCAGCAACACCATCTCTCGACATGCAGCTCCCCGGCTGTCCCAGTAATGATTGGAGAAAAGCATTGAAAATTTCCACTAAATGGGGTTCGGCGGCAGCCACTGCGCTTTCCCTCGGACTGTTGGTCTCGGGCCTTTCCTCAGGACTAACAGCGGCTTCGGCCGCCGATCCAGTGACCATTAACTTCTGGCATGCCTACAGTGCCGATGGAGACGAAGTAAAGACGATCACAAAACTCCTTATTCCCCGTTTCGAGGCTGAACACCCCGGAATCATCGTTAAGCAAGTCGCCATTCCATACGACAGCCTGCATCAGAAACTGCTTGTAGCCGCCGCGGGAGGCGATCTTCCAGATGTAGTTAGAGCCGACCTTGCCTGGGTCCCAGAACTGGCGAATTTGGGAGTTCTTGCACCCCTAAACAGTCAAATGAGTGACTTCAAAACCTACTCAAATCTGGTATTTCCTGGGCCACTTGCCACGAACTACTTCAAAGGCAGTTACTACGGACTTCCACTAGACACGAATACGCGGGTCATGTTCTGGAATAAGGCTGCATTCGCAAAGGCTGGAATTTCCAAGGCACCCGCAACTTTCGCGGACCTACTCAAGGACGCTCCAAAATTGAAGAAAATTGGAGTTAGTGCATATGCAGAAAGCGGTACGGGCGGATGGAGCATCTTGCCATGGATCTGGTCTGGCGGCGGTGACATCACCGATTCCAAATTCACCAAATCCAGCGGATACATCAACAGCAAGAAAAATATCGCAACGGTGCAAATGCTCGTCAATATGTACAAGGCTGGATACATTCCTAATCTGATCACCAAGAACAAGAGTGCTATAGGCACTGGTGATGGATTGGCAAAAGCCAAGTACGGCACCATTCTCGATGGCCCTTGGATGTTCCCGATCATGGCTGGGCAATATCCAAACTTTAAGCCGACGACGGCTTTAGTACCTGCCGGTCCCGGTGGAAGCGTGAGCGTTGTGGGTGGCGAAGATGTCGTAATGATGGCAACAACACAGCAGAAAGCGGCATCGCTTGAATTCATTCGCTACATGTTGAGTTCTGACTGGCAAATATCCATGGCAAAAGTCGGACAAATGCCCGTTCGAAAGGATGTAAGCGCAATTCTTCCTTCAATCGCGCCTTACTATGCAACATTCGCTGAACAACTCAAGACTGCAAAGCCGCGAATTCCCTCTCCCAATTGGCAGAAGATCGATCAAATTCTTGACGATCAGATGCAGAAAGCCTTGACCGGCAAGATGACTGTAAAAGCTGCGCTGGATTCAGCCGCAACAGCCATCGATCCGCTACTGGCAGGCTGAGGCACCTCTGCTAACACGGCAATCAATTAGTTAACAAGGTAAACGGAGGAGAAATATGGGTGAAGTGAGGAAACGGGAGACTAACCCCCGGGCTTCTGTCTCCTCCTCATCCAATCGTCCGACAAGTAGCGTGATTTCCCGTCGACGAAAGTCGTTGGGAAATCACGCTACTGCTTACTTATTCTTACTCCCCGGAATCTCAGTTTTTCTACTAACGGTCATTTATCCCATTGCGAAGTCGATACAGATTTCCTTTTACAACTGGAAAGTCCTTCCAGGCATTCCAAGTCCATTTCTTGGTTTTGGAAACTATTCACGTGCCCTTCACGACCCAGTATTTTGGCGCGCATTAGTGAATTCAGGTTTCTATATGCTCGTCACGGTACCTCCGCAAATTGTCTTGGGCTTATTAGCGGCGATGTTGCTGAACAACAAAATCCGCGGACGCAGCACCTTTCGCATTCTTATATACCTCCCGGTAATCACCAGTTGGGTTGTCGTAACGCTGCTATTCCTATACCTTTTTTCAGGTGACGGCGGCTTTTTCAATTGGATCCTTAAGGACGTACTCCACCTCGTAAACCAAGATGTTCAATGGTTTGGAAGTCGATGGCCCGCAATGATCGCGATGGCAGCTCTTGGAATCTGGAAGGGCATTGGGTGGTCGATGATCATCTTCCTCGCCGCACTTCAATCGGTAAATCCCGAACTGATTGAGGCAGCTGCTATAGATGGCGCCGGGCCGTCACGTCGATTTTTCGCTGTGACGATTCCTGCCGTAAGAAGGACAACGACTTTTATTAGCATGATGCTAGTCATCGGTGGTTTCAATGTATTCATTCAGGTCTACCTCATGACACAAGGCGGCCCGATGGGCGCCACTGAGGTTCTTCTCACCTACCTGTATAAGCAGGCATTCTCTTACCTTGACTTTGGTTATGGATCCGCAATCGCGTTCCTTCTAACCGCTATCATCCTTGTCCTCTCGGGTGTGCAATGGAGATTCTTCCGGCCAGGAGATGACGCATGATAGTAGGTAGCAAGAAGCGTACAAGACTTGTAACAACGTCTCGGTTTGTAACCCTCTGTCTCTTTTCCATAGTGATGATTTTGCCATTTCTATATATGGTTTCGACTAGTGTCAAGAAGCACACCTATCTTTTTGAATCTCCGCCTCGGTTTATCCCCAAAGAACCCACGTTTCAGAACTATGTTCAAGCGTGGACCACAGGCAATTTCTCAAGATATTTTTTCAACAGCCTATTCGTCACCTCGATCAGCACAATCTTCACGGTCGCTTTTGCCTCGATGGCGGCATTCGCTTTTGCCAAGTTCGTTTTTCCGGGAAAAAAGGCGTTGTTCATATTGCTTCTTACGGGTTTAGTCGTTCCAGGAATCGTTCTCCTCATCCCCCAATTTGTCATTGCAAAACATTTACACTTGGTGGACTCATTTGCAGGACTCATTCTCTTTTATGTCGGTATGAACTTTTCCCTGAACACCTTCTTGTTGCGTGGCTTTATGGAAGATATTCCTAGGGAGCTAGATGATGCAATGAAAGTCGATGGTGCAAGCGCATGGATTCGATTTGTCAGGCTTTATATTCCTCTTTCGCGTCCGGCTCTGGCCACTGTCACCCTCTTCTCATTCCTCGCCTCATGGGACGAATTTGCCTGGGCAATTACTCTTATCAACTCTGAAGAGAAGAGAACCTTGCCGATTGCCATTGCACTTTTCCATGGCGAACACGCAACAAGCTGGGGCTTAGTGTTTGCCGCCTCCCTTATCGCACTAGTTCCAATCATCATCGTTTTTCTAATTGCACAGAAACACTTCGTCCAGGGATTGAGTTTAGGAGCTGTTAAAGGATGAGCTATACGTATCTGACCGAAGACCCGCTAGCCCGTGAGAGTATTAACCTCATTCTCCAATGGCAAGATAAATGTGGTTCGTACGTCGCCAGTCCAACTTTCTCGCAGTACGGATACGCTTGGTTGCGTGATGGTGCTTTCTGTGCCCTTGCGATGCATGTCTCTGGCTACCCACAAAGTGCAAGGAAATTCCACGAATGGGTTGGCAATGCGGTTCTCACATACGAAAATCTCTTTGTCGAAGCGGGATTAAGACTCAGAGATGGTAAAAGAGTTCTCGCTGAAAATGCGCCACCCACTCGATTCCATTTAGACGGTTCCGTAGAGATTGATCATCACGAAGTCTGGCCCAATTACCAATTGGACGGCTATGGAACTTGGTTGGCTGTGTTACCTCAAACTCAGACTGAATACTCCGAATCACTCCTGTCGGCCGTTCGAATAGTCGCAGACTTCTTGGCATTGGCTTGGTCAAGTCCAAGTTATGACTGCTGGGAAGAGGGCGGGGATCTCCTGCACGGTTCGACGTTACTTGCCGTGGCTGGCGGTCTTAAAGCCGCAGCTGGAATTACGGGAGATTCGTCCTACTTGGCTGAATTTGAGAAGATCCTCAACATCCTCGAGCGCGATTTTGTTGTCAATGGGCATTTCGTTAAACACAGCGGAGACCCGAGAGTCGATGCCAGTTTGGCCTGGGCTTCTCTCCCCCACGATGTTTACGAATCATCCAATTCAATCGTGCTGGATACTGTTGAAGCGATAAAGAGAGAATTGCGCAATCCACAGGGTGGAGTTAAGCGGTATATCGGAGACTCATACTACGGCGGCGGCGACTGGGTCCTATTGGAAGGGCTTCTGGCTTGGAATGAGGCCATGCGCGGGAAACGAGAATTCTTGGAGAAATCCTGAAGTTGGTTCGCCTCCACTGCGGACGAGAATTTACTACTGCCTGAACAAATTCCCAACAATGTTCAAGAGCCAACGATGGTCAGCCCGTGGGAGGAAAGATGGGGAGCTTCAGCTCATCCACTGCTCTGGTCGCATGCCATGTACCTACTAATGCTTCACGAAGGAGCGAAACAGCAATGGATCTAGTATTCGACAAAGTCTCATACCAACCAAATGAAGATATAACAGGCGTGGCGCCAATGTCGGGGTCGCTGACTATTTCCCATCTCGGAGTCCCGCTTTCTACCCTCCAATGCCGCGGAACATTCAACTTGGGATCATTCCCTAAAGGTGGATACTCGGTGACTTGGAATGACGGGACAGACGCAATTTCCTCCTCCTTCGAAGTCCTGTCCGATCCATGGGAGAGACTCAGATACGGATTTGTTGCAGAATTCAGCGATGCCGTCATCACGGAGGACTACCAGGACTGGGCAAAAAAACTACACCTAACTGCCATTCAATTTTATGATTGGGCTTGGAAGCATGAGTTTGTCACGACTGAAAAGACTCACTACAACGACCCTCTAGGGCAGGAAATCTCTACTGCGAAAATAGGGGAGCTAATTTCCGCGTACAAAGAAATTGGCGCCACACCGTGCGGATATGTCGCCGTGTACGCCGTCGACCTAGACGGATGGACTAGATGGAAGAATGCAGGTCTCTACGATTCCACTGGTACTCCGTATCAGTTGGGTGACGACTTTCTCCGCGTACTGGACCCCGCCGATCCCACATGGCTTGAACACCTTATTGGGCAACTTCGAAAAGCGAGTGAGTTCGGATTCCCCGCCTTTCACCTAGACCAGTACGGATATCCGAGAATCGCTATGAAGTCGGATGGCAGTCGGGTCGATCTTGCCGAGCAATTCCCAAAAATGCTGAATCAAATCGTAGAATCGGTCCCAGAGTGCAAGCATATTTTCAACAACGTAAATGATTATCCAACGTGGAGAACTACTACAACTAATCAAGACGCAACCTATATAGAGGTATGGGACCCGCATTCGAGTTATGGCACTTTGGCCAACTTGGTCACCAAGACACGAGAACTCAATTCTTCAAAACCAATAATTCTTTCGGCTTATTTGCAGCCATTTGGGGAAATTTCGTCAGAGGTGGAACTCGCCAAGGCGATCGCTTCGTTTGAATTGACTTGTGCAAGTATCACTTCGGGCGGCGCTTCTCACCTCATTTTCGGAGGCGATGGAAGAATTTTGTACCACGCGTACTACGTTACAAACTACCTGGCTTCGGGCTCCTCTCTCAAGAAATTCCGAAGTTATTACGATTTCATTGTGGCGGCGGGTGATTTGCTGTATGACCCATCAAGAGTGGACGTTTCACGCATCGATGTGTTCGGAGTCAACACCGAGATACAACTGGCATCGGATGTTGTGTGCAGTCCAGAAGCCACACCTGGCGCCCTTTGGATCAGGGTGTTCCGAGGCCAGCAAGGTCTCACCATGCACGTGATAAATCTGCTTGATCAAGATACTGCGATCTGGAACGAATTCAAGAATCCAATTGCGAAGACCGCATCCCTGAGTATTTCCATAGATGCGGCGGGCTTTTCAAGCCTAGCGTCAATTGGCCGGAGTTCGGAGGGTTCACAGTTTGAACAGAAAGAAATGACTACACAAGGGAGCCGACTTGAGACCACGATTGAAATTCGTGGGGCGTGGACGATACTGAATGTTCCTCTCAAGGACGGTGGAAAATAGTCCTCCCTCCTCCGTATCCATGTCGATGTTCCTTGTGAACTTTATGTGAATGCAAACTCGGAAACAGACCCTTGTTTGGGTCTGGCGGCCTCTGCAGTACCTTTTTCTAATGGCAACCAAAGAGGTTTCAAAAAAATCGAAACTGGCCTTCCGCGCAGATATTGAGGGGCTGCGCGGAATTGCCGTTCTCCTAGTCCTCCTTTTTCATGCGTCGATTCCAGGCTTCAATGGCGGATTCGTCGGAGTGGATGTCTTCTTCGTAATCTCGGGCTTTCTCATCACGGGGATGCTCCTTAGGGAATATGAGAGCACCGGAAAGATTTCCCTTCGAGATTTCTATGCCCGCCGTGTGCGCAGGCTCTTGCCAGCATCGGCATTGGTTCTCATGGTCACTCTTGTCGCTTCGATCATCCTGCTACCCCCGCTTTCCATACCTAATGTTGCCGTCGATATTTCTGCCGCTGCTCTCTATGTGTCCAACATTGTTTTCGCCTTTCGCGCGACTGATTATTTTGCCGCCGGTTCAGCCCCGTCGCCCATATTGCACTTCTGGTCGCTAGGTGTTGAAGAGCAGTTCTACTTTTTTTGGCCAGCAATCTTTCTCTTGGTTGCATATCGCACTCGGCGACTCCGACTGCGTGTGGGAATAGCAATTGCAGCGATTGGTACCGCATCTTTCGCATTTGCAGCGTTTCTGGTCACGCGAGAAGGTCCTTGGGCATTCTTTTCTTTGCCAACGCGTGCGTGGGAACTTGCACTCGGCGGAATGCTCGCGGCATTCGGAGTCGCGTTGGCCAAGATTCCACGTTGGCTCTCGGTTACTTTCGGATGGGTCGGATTGGTGGCCGTAATCTATTCGGGCCTTTTCATCCAAGCCACCGCTCCATTCCCATCATGGCCCGCGCTCACCCCAACGATTGGTACTGCCTTGCTGATCGCGGGCGGCAGCCATCTTTCGCGTTTTGGTCCGGCCCCGCTTCTCGCAAGCCCAATCATGCAGTTCTTCGGGCGAATCAGTTATTCGCTTTATCTGTGGCATTGGCCGTTACTCGTTTTACCGATGGCGATCAAGGGTTCACCCCTCAACACCTACGAACGTGGGGGTCTGGCATTGCTAGCGGTCGCTTTCGCTTATGCCACGCAGCGATGGGTCGAGGATCCACTCAGGCACGGCAAATTCATCGGATCCATCCCGCGGCGGAACTTGCTGACTGCCGGTGCCACCGCGCTAATCATCGCTGGAGTTTCGCTGAGCGCGAATTACTTTGCTACAGCCAATGAACATTACAACTCAAAGCCACTCACGGCAGAAGAGAAGACTGCCGAGATAGACGCCCTCTTGAACCCGTTAGTGGACAACCCGAAGAGTGCCAATGTGCGACCGAATACCCTGGCATTTGCCGTGCCTGCCAACCTCGAGCCTCATCTCATCGATGCAAAGAATGATCGACCACTCTCCTACAATGACCGCTGCCATACACAGCAGAACCTTCCGCCCTCTTCCATGTCGTGCGTCTATGGGGACATAACCTCGAGCACCACAATCGCGCTCTTTGGCGACAGTCACGCGCTCTCGTGGTTTCCTGCCATGAATGCTCTTGCCAAGAAAAACCACTGGAAGCTGCTTTCCCTCACCATGTCGGCTTGTCCCCCATCCGACATCTCGGCCTGGAACCCTTCCAATAACAGCGTCATGAAGAATTGCGCACTCTGGAGAACTGAATCACTCAAGAGAATTGCTGGGACGAAACCCTTGGTTGTCGTGGTGGCCGGTACGCGCGGATTTGCCACTGTTGATTCGCGCGGCAAACTGCTCACCGGGGAATCACGGTCGGCCGCGTGGCGCCAGGGAATGAAACGAACAATTGATCATCTAAAACTCGCTTCGAGAAATGTCATCTACATCGGGGACTCGCCTCAATCACTCGTAGATCCCCCCATCTGCCTCTCCGCCCATCCAAAAGACGCCCTCGATTGCGCAACCCCAGTATCCAAAGCGATCCAGACCGATTGGCTCAGTCAAGAAATTGCCATGACAATGGAGGAGAAAATCCCTTTCATTGATCCAGACCTGTGGATCTGCCCCACTAGCCCCTGTCCGGTCGTACTAGGGAATCTACTTATATACATGGACAGCGGTCACCTGACCGCAACATTCTCTGCTGCACTTGCAAGCAATTTGCAAAAAGCCATTTCTGTCGCCATTGGAATCCCAGTGGTCAGTCCAACGAACAAAACAACCTCATGAGGGGTGCCCCTTAAGGGGTACATCTCACACAAAATCGAAGCTGTCGATCCTTCTCCTTTGCAGTTTTTTGCAGGAGAGTAGCCTCATTGCGGTCCACAACCATGGATCCAAAAAAGGAGAGAGATATGGTTTTTTTGGCAATTTC
>CAYXIS010000013.1:0-29728 GCA_964465545.1 uncultured Bifidobacterium sp.
CACGTGGCCCCTATGTCTGGCAGTGGACTGGCACTTCGATTTCAGGAACGCTTCCCGCATTCTGTTGGGACCTTTCCACCAATGCCCTTCTCAACGAAGGTTCTTATACCTTCACTTTGCTGAGGACTTAAGCCTTCTTCACAACGCTTGATTTGAGCATCATCGGGCCGAAGCCGTCGACCTTGGCATCAATGTTGTGATCGCCGGCGCCCGCAACCAAGCGGATGTCGCGCACTTTGGTCCCTACCTTTATTGAGTTAGAGCTTCCTTTGACTTTGAGATCCTTGATGATGGTGACGGTGTCGCCAGCGGCCAAAGTGTTGCCTACCGCATCCTTAACGAGTGGTGAAGATTCCTCGGCATCCTGGTGCGGAACTTCTGCCCATTCGTGAGCGCACTCAGGGCAGACCAAGAGGGCTCCAAGCTCATATGTAAACTCACAGGCACACTTGGGACATGGAGGCAATTCGTTCATCGTCGGATTCTATACTCCCGTGAAACTAGCGAGTGACTCCTTGAGCCGTCTCAATCTGATCCCACACAATGCCATCAAGTGTCACCGCTGAGGCAGGAAAGAGCCCATTCTCTTCGTTGCTGATGTTGTTTCTCAAAACAGTCTCAAGCTCAGAGACCCGTGCAAACTCACCCAAAACGATCCGCCCGATCAAACCATCTATTTCATCGTGTTCTATCATCAGCTTCGCCAACGACTCACGAAATTCGCCATCCGAGGCAAGAGCACTAAACAATCCCTGTTCCTCGAGTTTGTTGTGGGCGCGAAGAAGTTCAGCCAATTCGCCTGCACGTATTTTACAGTCGAGAAGCTCACCTACTTCAAACGAGCGCCGGACCTCGCCCAATTTGTTAATTATCTCTTCGTGTTGAACTGTAAGAAGCCTGATCACTGGAAGAGCCTGACAGCCACAATAGGAACACATATACCTATCCCAAATACGCGATCGCGTAACGCTCTCTCACAATGAGTTTCAGAGAGTCTTGAGCCATGAGGTGACCCTACTCTCTTTAGTTGAAATTTCAACTAAAGAGAGTAGGGTCACATTGTGACTAAAATCCCATGTATGAAATCCCCACCATCGATTCACTTCTACGGATAGGACTGAAATGACAACAACGAGAAAAGCCTCCGCAATCTGGGATGGCAATTTACTGGAGGGCAAGGGCGCCGTCTCCCTAGTATCTTCTGGGGTTGGCACATTCAATGTTTCTTGGCCAGCGCGGAGCCAGGAGCCTAATGGACAAACGAGCCCCGAAGAACTCCTCGGTGCAGCTCATGCCGCATGTTTCTCCATGGCACTGTCAAGCGGCTTAACGAAGGCAGGAACGCCTCCTACCCAATTGCGCACATCCGCAGAAGTTGATTTCCTTCCCGGAACAGGGATCACCGAAATCCGTTTAAGAGTCAGCGGGGATGTTGCAAATCTGGACGCAGAAGGGTTTCGAGCGGCGGCAGAATCCGCCAAAGTCAATTGCCCAGTTAGCCAAGCCCTTAAAACGGTTCCAATAAAGCTCGCCATAGAATAAGAATGGACTTCCCTCCTTCGGCCGAAGAATCACGAGCCAATGTTGGGGTAGCCTTCTCTAACACGGGAGTTCGGTGCCACCGGACTGAGAGGAAGACTAAGTAGTCTTCGACCGTCTAACCTGATCTGGATAATGCCAGCGCAGGGAGACCACTCTTAACCGTGCCTCTTCGCTTATGAAAGGGCATTGAAACGACATGAAATTCTCACGCAAAATTCTGATTGGCTTGTCTGCGATCCTGGTGGCTGGACTGGTTGTCGTAGCCGTCAACGTCACCGGAAATAAGAAGATCAAAGACGTTGTTCTCGTTACCCATGATTCATTTGTCATGAGCAAGGCACTCATAGCCGATTTCGACAAGACCACCGGTTACAACCTCAAACTCGTTAAAGCAGGAGACGCCGGAAGTCTCACAAATCGCCTGATTCTCACCAAGGCCGCACCAATCGGGGACGCAGTCTTTGGCATCGACAACACCTTTGCCAGTTTGGCAACAAGCAACCACATTATCGATGGATCCTTATCGGCAACGGACTATGGAGATGTCTGTTTCAACTATGACAAGGCCTGGTTCGCAGAACATAAATTTGCCGCACCTTCATCGATTTCAGAACTCACCCTCCCTAAGTACAAGGGCTTGACGGTCCTTGAGAACCCCAACACATCATCGACGGGACTTTCCTTCCTCGCCGCGACGGTTGACATGTTCGGCAGCGCCCAATGGGAGTCTTACTGGAAAGAACTGAAGAGGAACGAGGTTAAGGTCGTCAACGGATGGGAAGCCGCTTACTTCACTGACTTCTCTGGTTCCAGCGGCAAGGGCGCCTATCCGATCGTCTTGAGCTACGCGTCCTCCCCTGCAGACGAAGTTCGTGCCGATGGTCAATCCCAGACCGCAAGTATTTTGGACGGGTGCTTTCGGCAGACGGAGTATGCCGGCGTTCTAGAGAACGCAAAAAATCCGGCAGGTGCTAGAGCCGTTGTGAAGTATCTACTTGGTGCGAAATTTCAAGCCTCATTCCCTGAAGCGATGTACATGTACCCAGCGGTCGCGGGAACTCCAATTCCTACCGCCTGGAGCAATTTCACCCAAGTCGCTCCTCACACCTACGGCGATAAGCTCGACTTCAATGCCAACAGAAAATTGTGGCTAGCAAAGTGGTCAGCTATCTTTGAATAAGAGTCGAAGCCAAGCGGCCATATGGGCAGTACCCATTGCCTTTTTCGGGGTGCTGTTCTATTGGCCGCTTGGCAAGATCCTTTGGATGGGTTTTAGCGGGAATTGGATTCATGCAATCTTCACCGCGAGGATCGCCTCCCTCGTGTGGTTCACCATCTGGCAGGCGGCATTATCTGCAGTTCTTGCTCTTCTATTTGGCATACCTGGTGCCTATGTCCTCTACCACCGATCCTTCCCCGGCCAGAAGTTTCTCCGCGCATTCATAACTGTCCCGTTCATGCTCCCGACGATCGTTGTCGCGATTGGATTTACGGCGTTTCGTCAATTGCCATTCATCTCTCAACTCCTGCTCGGACATTCGGGGATTCCCATTATCATTTGCGCCAACATCTTTATGAACTATTCATTAGCCGTCCGGATAATAGGTGGGGTCTGGACAACCTTGGATTCGGGGCTTGAGGACGCCGCGGCACTTGATGGGGCCGGACGATTGCGCACTCTGATAAACGTCACACTTCCGCAACTAGGTAATTCCATCGCATCGGCCGCCGCCTTGATCTTTCTCTATTGTGCTGCCAACTTTGGGTTGGTCCTTGTTCTGGGAGAAGCTTCAGTCAAGACAATTGAAACCGAGCTCTACGTGGCATCGACCCAGTATCTGGACTTGTCTAAGGCAGCTGGTTTGGTTCTCCTTCAAACCTTGCTGACGATCATCGCCTTCATCGTGGCGCAACGCCTTTCGAAGGGTCGGATGAATTTCTTCGGAACTACCTCACTCGAACGTCGCAGACCAATGGATAAGCGCGACCTGCCGGCCGCTGTGATCACGACGGGCTTCATCAGCTTTGTGGTCTTCCTCCCGCTGATAACGGTTTTGTGGCGAGCATTCCGAGTCGGTAATTCATTCAGTCTTCTCAATTTCACAAACCTCGGAGGTTTCGGCGCGCGAGATGTCCTGAGTATTTCGGTCGGCCATGCAGCATCGAACACCGTGAGAAACGCGATCATCGCCACGTTTCTGAGTGTCACCATCGGCGTTCTGATTGGTTACCTGTTGTCTAGACCTAGGGCAAATGGTCATATTGGACCGTTTGCGCGAGCAATGGATATCGTCTTTCAAATGCCTGTAGGGATTTCAAGTGTTGTGCTCGGGCTCGGGTATTTGGTTTGTTTCGGTGGCGGTCTATTTCCTCTCCGATCAAGTTGGCTGGTGACTCCCATAGCGCAATCTCTACTATCAATTCCTCTTGTAATTCGGATGGTGCATCCGGCCCTAACCAGCATCGATAACGAACTTCGAGAGAGCGCTCAAACCGAATCAGCCAGCCCGAGTCAAATCTGGTGGCTGATTGAGTTGCCTATAATTCGAAACGTAATACTGATGACCACCGGTTATGCGGCTGTGATTGCGGTTGGAGAATTCGGGGCCGCCAATTTTCTGGCATATGGCGATCAGGGGACCCTTCCAACCGTTCTGTACCAGTTGATTTCACGACCAGGCGCACAGAACTATGGAATGGCTATGGCAGCAAGTTCCTTGCTCATTAGCACTGCACTTCTCATAATGTACGCGGTGAGCGCTTTCGATCGAGATCCGGTTTAATAGCAATTTTCGCTCTTATTAGCTTCCTTATTTCACTTTTCAACAAAGGAACTCCAAGCGGGATGTGAAGGGAACCTTAAGCCCTGCAACCTCGGTCCCTTCAAAGACAAACGTCGGCATCGAGTACTTGATGATTTCCTCCACATCTGGAATGACTTCCAAGATCAACTTTCTCATCGCAAGCAGCATTTTCCTGTGGGGCTCACTCTGAATCTTGTAGTAGCCCGCAACCGATTTGGGTAATTGCGTCACGGAAAAAACTCTAGCGATTCGAAGTCAGGCACCCAAGCCTTCGAAATCGCTGTAGGCCCAGACATCCAATTCATCAAGGTCCAGGACCTTGATTCCATGAAAAGAGAGAATGTCAGCGATCTGTGCTCGATGCTCGGTTGCATGGTGTATTGACTGACCAAGGATTGTCGAACGAGCTCGCACAATCGTCTTACCCTCGCGCTCGTAGGTGCACATCCCCTCTGGCATAGCGGCCAATTCACGAAGCCGTGCGTCAAAGCCGGCACAACGCCTCGCTAAGTCGTCGAGGTCACCCGACGAAGAAGGCCTTATAACATCGGTGGGAATCGGATCTCCCGTCACACGTGATACGTAGAAACCAGCGGACCTCACATAGTGCTGGACAATCGTGGCAACCCTCCACTCTTCATTCTCTAAAGAGAGTTCTAGTGCCGCAAGGGGAATCTCCTTAAGTTTGACCAGCAACGACTGATTGGCCCATGCCATGTGGCGATAGAGGCGATCAAGAATCGGGCTTGGCTCGAGATTTGTCATGACACGGATAATAGATGTTCTCGTTAGACTCACAAGGTGCTAGAAAGATGGACACGCGGCGTCATTCGCCATCGGTTTGCGACAGTCGCGCTCTGGCTCGCGCTGATACTCCTCGGATTACTGGCTGGCTCCAGACTCAATGAGCACCTGACGACATCCCTCGCAGTGCCTGGCACCGAGTCAGCCAAAGCAGACCAGATTCTTGCCGAACATTTCAGCGAGAACATTGAAGGCACGTTTACAGTTATCTTGAAATTCAAGAACGCGACCAAGGCGGAGATTGCCGTGCTGGAGGCGAGGATTGCCGCAGCTGCCGTGTCGATCCCCACAGCCAAAGTCACCCATCAGCGGGCACTTGGTGGAGTGCTCTTCACAAATATCGGGACTTCGTTCACATTGCTTGAGGCCGCAAACTACACCGACCAACTGAGGCAGGCGCTTGCACGTGAAGGACTAGAAAAGGCGTTGGTTACGGGACCATCGGCGATCAACCACGATGTTACCCCCGTCCTGGCCACTGACTTGGAGCACGGTCAGGCAATTGCAATCTTGCTCGCCCTTCTGCTTTTGATCTTGGTGCTCGGAACTTGTTGGGCAGTACTAGTTCCATTTCTTTTTGCCGGCGCGACGATCTCGGTCGTTCTAGGAATAGTTTTTCTTATCGCTCAGAAATTCCTCATGGTCCTCTATATTCCAAACATCATCGAACTCATAGGCCTTGGCCTGGCAATTGATTATTCGCTGCTCATGGTTCATCGATTCCGGCGAGAAATCATAGATGTGAGCAATGCGTCGGTGGACGAGGCGATTTCAAAAACGATGCAAACCGCGGGGCGCACCGTGATCCTCTCAGGACTTGTCGTGTCGATCGGCCTTGCCACTTTATTTCTAGTGCCTATCCCCTTCGTCCGCTCCCTTGGCGCGGCCGGGCTGCTGGTCCCCGTCATCTCTGTAATTGCCACGCTAACCCTTCAACCGGCTCTCCTTTCATACTTAGGAAGAGGTGGGGTAACGCCGAAGGGATTTGCCGGCTTACTTGCCAGACGAGATCTGATGACTGGTTTCTTCGCAAATGCATCGCGCTACGTCATCCGCCGTCCGAAATCAGTCTTCACCTTCTCGCTGGCCATACTTGCATTAGCTGCTTCCTCAGTCATGTGGCTGCAAGTCACCCCCAGTGCGCTAACAACGATACCTGCTGAATTGGAATCTTCGCGGGCTCTGTCTATGGTGACTGATCGGGTGGGCCCTGGAATCATCACGCCAACTCAGATCATCATTGACCTCGGCAAGCCGAATCTGGCAACAACTCGCACCATGGATACGGCTCGGACCAATCTGGCAAGGAGCATCCTCAAAGATGGCGAAGTCTTCGTCGTGGCCACAGGGGTAAAAGATCCGTATGTCGACGGCACGGGACAGTATCTTCGCATCTTCGTTATTGGCAGACACATATTCGGTGCACCGGCTTCGCAGCGATTAGAACGCGATTTGCGGGAGAGATATCTTTCACACTCGGAATTTCCACGTGAGACAAAATTCTATCTCGGCGGAGTTCCTCCCCAAGGCAGAGACCTACTCAAAAGTATTTACGCATCCTTTCCTCCGATCGTCTTCTTGGCTCTCTTCTTCGCCTACTTGATTCTGGTTCGAGCATTCCGATCGATCATTCTGCCTCTTAAAGCAATTCTCATGGATCTCATTTCGATAGCAATCGCATACGGATCGATGGTGATGGTATTTCGATTCAATCTTGGCTCTTCCATCCTCGGGACCTATCATCTTGAGCAAATTGAAGCGTGGGTATTGATCTTCCTCTTCGCAGTTCTATTCGGATTGTCAATGGATTACGAAGTTTTCATTGTCTCAAGGATGAGAGAGGCCAGGGATCGAGGGGCAAGCAATGCAGAATCAATCACCGAAGGCCTGGCCCACACCGGTGGAGTTGTAACTGCAGCCGCCATCATCTTGATAAGTGCACTCTCCGGTCTGGTTTTCGGCCGGATACCAGGACTCCAGCAACTTGGTATCGGCCTGGCATGCGGCGTCCTCATCGACGCCACCCTCATTCGTGGCCTGCTTCTACCAAGTGCAATGGTGCTCCTTGGGCGCTGGAATTGGTGGCTGCCTTCATCGATCGCCAAGATAGCAAGAACTAAGGCCTCGCCCTCGAGGATCGAGAGGCGAGGCCTTAGTTAGTAACTTGCGGTAATTACTTCGTGATTGTTATCGCAAAGTGGATTGCAGGTGGTTGGTATCCCAGTGCAAGTCCTGGCAGATCCGTTGCATTCGAGAGTATGGGAAGAGCTCCATACGGAGTGTTTGCAAAGGATGGCTGGAAGACATACAGCACGGGGTGAAGGTCGATGATATGTGTTCCTGGAGCGCCCGTAGCGATCAAGTGCACAACCATGTATCCATTGGAGTTGAATCCGCAGCCATAGCCTATGTAGCTATTGTCGTAAGTGACAGCCAAAGTATTGTCGAGTTGAGTCCAACCCACGCCCTTGATGGCAATTGTGAATTCTTCACCAGCTTTGAATGTTGACTTCGGAACCCCGGAGCCGTCGCGCAATTCAGGTGCATTGGAAGGGTCTGCCTTGGCAATGCCATTGCTGAGCACTTTGCCGTTCTTGTCCTTGTACTGGAAAATGCTCTCCTTCACGTAGAACGAGGCTTGGGCTTCAATAACGTCACCCTGCTTGACCTGAACTACGTGCCATCCACCGAGGTTGTCTGGGATGGTGATGTCCTGGCTGATTGAACCGTTAACTGGAGTAGCAGAACCCATCGGAACTCCGTTGTAGACCCAGCAGGTACCTGTGCAGTTCACACGGTTACCGACGACAGTTGACCACACAATTTGGTGTGCACCTGTGGTCGTCAACCCAGTGACATTGAGTTTCACTTTGCTTTCGACTACGCCACTAGTTTGAGACAGTGTCGCTACGGCCTTGGTGTTTGGATCCAAGCCGACATCTGAAAGAGTCGTGCGCTGTGAGACCGATGGGGTTACTGATGGAGGATATTCAATGGAAGCCTTTGGAGCCCCCGCGTCTTTGGTCACTTTGAACGCTACTGCCGATCCCTTGCCCCAAGGGACAGGAGACTGCTTGATGTTCATGTACTGAACGCCGATTCCAGCGGTTGCGGCAATGTAGTGGGTGCCGACTGGCCCTGCTGCACGGATCTTGAATACAGCGGTTCCGCGAGTCCAAAGTGCTTGGGCTGCGCCGGCATAGTTGTTATCCCAGAGGACAGAGACGCCGCCGGTGTAGAGGTTTGGTCCCATTCCCGTGTAGGTAACAGTGATTGGTGTGCCAATAGGACCGCTCTTTGGCGAGATGGAAAGAGTCGTGGCCATTTGATAACCGGCGTGCGCCACCGCGACGCCGTTCTGGACGACGTAAATATCATGTACTGCACCGAAATCGCGTGGAACCGTCGTCTTGTAAGAGAAGTTGCCACTGGCATCGGTGGTCACGTTCGCCATATCAACGTTGTACTTGGTGTACTTGGTACCCATGTAGTTGACGGTATTTGGCTGAACATCGACTATCCAAGCACCGTCCGCTGTTGACCATGTCATCGGCATGGTTGCGTTGGCAGGAAGTCCCTTGCCAGAAATCGTTATCGGTGTTCCCTCTGGTCCTTGGTTAGGTGTTACATCCAAAGTGATCATCTTTTCAGGAATGGTGAAGGCTGCTGATTTCGTGCCCGTGAATGGAAGAGCAGGTACTCCCGGAAGTCCGGCGGGCGCACTCAATGTAAGTGGCGTTGTTACTGGATCAGCGCCCATAGCAGGAGAAATCATTGCTATCGGAAGGATTAAAGCTACCGCCGCCCTGAGGGCATTTGTTCTTAGTCCACTTGATGTCAATCTTACTTTCATGATCTTCCTACTTTCTCCGAATATGTGTGCGACGTAGTTCTTGGAACTTGAAGTCCGAGCCAATGGAAGGTTTCTCGGCTCGGACTTCAAGTTCTTCGACATGATGTGGATCAGGCAGTTGGAACTGCGTAGAGAGTCAACTGCGAGTTAGGGGTGAAGTTCGATGACCAGGTACCGACAGAGCCTGCAAGAGCGGGACTAACGGGTACGGTCCTGAATGCAGGAACTCGCTCGTAAACGAGTCGTCCGGTGCTGTCCTTGACCTGGACGCCATTTACCACCTTGCGTACCAGTTTGGTTGTCAGGACCTTCACTGTATTCAACTCCTTGGCAACCATCGTCACCTTGAAACTGATGACACCAAGGGTGTTGTAAAGACCCGTGGCAGTACCTGTTTTGAGTACGGCAGTCCAGAAAGCAACTCCGCTGTGGTTTCCATAATTAAGGGCAATCGGATCCTTCACGCCAGCGATCTCGATATAGGCCTTCGCGGTGTTTGTTGGATCCATGACGGCTCCAGCAAGGTCCGCGTTGTTTCCATAGACGCGGAAGACGATCGTCTGACCAACAATAAACTGGCTGGTGATCGCACAACTAACGCCGAACCGCGGTGCAAGAACTCCTGTTGCTCCGCTAGCTAGAACGGTGTCTACGTATAGGTGGATTGGGGATATCACGCCTTGGACTGGGACGCCCACCTTGACGGTGAATGCTGCTGCAGTCGCCGAGGTGAAATTGGTGGCATCAGTTGGAGTGAGGACTCCGCCAAGAACGGTTGCGCCGGCCTTTGCTGGTACCCATGAGCACCTAGCAACAAACGGAGTTACCGTCGTGGTTGCCACTGCTTCGCATCCCTTGATGTCTTCCCCTGCTGCCTGGAATTTCACTGCTCCTGCGGTACTCGCTGTTGCGACAATAATCGCTGGGTCGAGTCCGAAGACTGCGCTTCCTCCAGAAAGCACAAGCGTTGGAGTAGTCGCTGCGTACGCAGCACCTCCAACAACGGCGCCGCCGACTAGTGCCATGGCACCAATCACAACGCTCGAGATGAATTTCTTCATGTATCTACTCCTTCTCCTTTTGGTGTACACGTGTATATCTGAGAGCTACTTGGTATTGATGTTTCCAACAAGGGTCAAAGTCAATGCAGTCGTTTCACCGAAACCTGCTTGGTTTGACTTGATAGCAAAGGAACCCGTGACCTTCAGTGATCCTGTGGCACCTGCATACTTTCCTGTGCCACCGGTAACGGAGGCCGTTCCAGTGAGGTTCACGGTCGTAGGTGCTGCGCCATCTTCAGCACAGCCTTTGGCGTTGGAATCAAACGTCACCTTTAGGGTGTTGCCTCCTCCGCTAAGAACTCCCGATCCATCGATTGAGTCGCATTGATTCTGAGGGGATGAAGAACCAGTGCCGCTTAGCGAATCAAGGCCAAGAACTGTCCCGGTTCCACTTGCAGTCACCGAGGTCGCCTGAACTCCACTATCTGACCAGAGAACCGACATCTTGCCCTTGTAGGTTCCTGAGAAAGCAACTACACCGCCTGTTGCTTTAGTTGGTGTCGCTGATGGCTTAACTGTTGGCTTGACTGTTGGCTTCTTGGTTGTCCAACCTTTTGGACACACTGGCTTCACCGCAGAAACTTTCTTTACTGCGGTTCCTTTGTAGCAGGTGATGGTCTTCTTGGTTACCGCATTGGCAACCGTGGTGTTTGTAGCCAGAAGTCCAAGCGCCGTTATGACGACAAAAAAACCCGCAATCCTTGACTTGCTAATTAGTTTCATTTCTAACCCTCATCTCTCCCTGAGTTACTCACTTACCGCTTGTTACTTACATGATGATCTTTGCACCGGGATCTTCCGAAAGGTCAAATTTGTGCGAGGACTAACACTTTTTGCACTATTCCCTTCATCACTTTCTCCGCTATTCCGTGCGTCACATCAAATGACGAAGGTCAAAAAGCAGTACCAGATACTGAAAATTCTCTCACATGATCATGTCGAAATCGTTTGTTGTGACCACCGACATACGTGTGACGCTAGCCACTCTTGATGATTCTCAAAAGCATTCGGAGGAGATATCTTGAAATCAAGGCATTTAGCAAGGAAAAAGTCAATACCTGAAGCGCATTTCCTCGCTCTCCAACTATGAGAGAGTACGTTTCATGAAGATCAGCAGTGACGTCACAACCCTCATTGCGCTCTTTGCCATTGTCAGCCCCATTACCTCAATTCCTGTATTCCTCAATTTGACAAGCGGTGCTGCAAAGGAAAAACGCCGAGTTATAGCCCTTCAGACAGCTCTTGTATCGGGCCTGACTCTATTTGTCGCCTATTTCGTCGGCGACATCATTCTCAAATTACTGAGTATCCAGATGGATGCCTTCAGAGTTGCAGGTTCACTAATCATCGGAGCCATCGGCTGGAGCATGGTGATGGGAAAAAAGGGAAACGCCATTGAGGCATCCCCCACCGGTGCCGCAATTGTCCCGCTTGCCATTCCCATGATGGCTGGCCCGGGTGCCATAGCAACGGTTATAGCGATCGGTAATTCAGACCGTGGAATCGTACGCGTGGCCGATGTGATCATCATTCTGGTCTTATCGCTTCTAACTTTCTTGTTGTTGCTGTTGGCCGAACCCATCGAGCGAGTACTCGGCGATCAGGGCTTGATGGTATTAACGCGCATTTTTGGTCTCTTATTGTTGGCAATCGCCGTATCGACGGTCATGTCCGCGCTCTCTTCGTCATTCCCGGGCCTTACTTAGTAAGGCGGCCTATCCCCCAGGCGCCTCATGGCGTGCCTCCAAGGGAAGACAGCGCCTGCACCACGGGTCTAGAGTGTAGAAAGCCGTTGTCTTCTGGAGGCGATCGCATGAGTCAGTGCATCCACGAGTTCAAAAGGAATTCTCAAGGCGAAGTGACGTGTGTTCTTTGCGGAGATAAAGACGATGAAATGGAACCCACGACCCCACCAGGGGTGGCGCCACCAGAGGATTTCTGGGCAACTCAGACCTCTTTTGAATGACTTGGTAGTGGACGAGCGCGAACACTCAAAAGGTGGCAGGCAAAAGTCCTGCTCTTGACTATGTACTGACCAGCAAATACTTTGTTGAAGTCAGGGAGTTCCTGAAGAGTGTTTATGCCTGAACAGGCACTTAGAAGGCGAACCATGGTTACAGACCAGATGCGCTTGAATTTCTACAAGCAGATGGTACGTATTCGAACATATGAAGAGATGATCAAACGTGACTACCATGCAGATAAAACACCTGCATGGGATATCGGAGCAGGACTCATCCCAGGAGAGATGCACCTTTCAGCCGGTCAGGAACCGGTCGCAGTCGGCCTTTGCGCAAACCTGCGTGACAGTGATGCCATAACAGCGCCTCACCGCCCGCACCATCTCGCACTCGCAAAAGGTGTGAACATGAAAGCGATGACTGCAGAAATTTTCGGCCGTGCGACAGGACTTAGTCATGGCAAGGGTGGCCATATGCACCTATTTGATCCAACCCAACACTTCTCCTGTTCGGGAATCATCGCCGAAGGGTTACCTGTTGCCGTTGGTCAAGCTATGGCCTTTAGGCATAGAAAGACAGATAGCGTCGCCGTTGGCGTAGCGGGTGAAGGTGCTACCAACCAGGGCGCTTTTCATGAGGCGTTGAATCTCGCAGCAGAATGGAAACTCCCAGTCATCTTCGTGATCGAAGATAACGATTGGGCAATTTCGGTTCCAAAAAAAGTATCGACATCGGTCCGCGACAATTCGGTACGAGCAGCAGCCTATGGAATCCATGGAGAACGAATCGAGGGTAACGACGTAGAGAAGATTTACGAGGTAACTAAAAGCGCAGTCGATAGAGCACGTACAGGTGGTGGTCCGACATTATTAGAAATTCACACCGTGCGTTTATGGGGCCATTTTGAAGGCGATGCACAGGCTTACCGAGGAACTGAACTTGCCGCTGCCGAAGCCAAGGATCCAATTCCGCTCTACCAAGGGCAATTAATGAAGGCGGGCGTCTTGAATGAAGGCTTGGTTGCAACGATCAAACTTGAATCAAGCAATGAAGTAGAAGCGGCGATTACATTCGCAAAAAAGAGCCCTGAGCCGCTTGCAAGCGACGTGTACCAACACGTCTTCGCGTGAGGTGAGGAGAAGAAAATGACTTCAACAACTCTCAAGTCAGAGGCTGGGATCCGTCGCCTGACGACTGCCAAAGCAATATCTGAGGCCATCGCCCAGGAGATGCGCGCCAACCAGGATGTATTTGTCATGGGTGAGGACGTGGGTGCGTATGGCGGAATTTTCGGTTCTACAACCGGGCTATTCGATGAGTTCGGAGCATCCCGCATTATTGATACTCCAATCTCCGAAACTGGCTTCATCGGGGCAGGAATAGGTGCCGCTGTTGAAGGGATGCGCCCTATCGTTGAGTTAATGTTCGTCGACTTCTTCGGCGTCTGTATGGACCAGATTTATAATCACATGGCAAAGATCCATTATGAATCCGGTGGCAACGTTAAAGTGCCTATGGTTTTGATGATGGCCGCAGGCGGTGGTTACTCAGATGGCGCGCAACATTCCCAGTGCCTCTGGGCGACATTTGCGCATATGCCAGGAATGAAAGTTGTTGCTCCCTCGAATCCATATGACGCGAAGGGTTTGATGATCGCGGCGATCCGAGACGACAATCCAGTGCTTTTCATGTTTCATAAAGGCGTTATGGGACTTCCATGGATGGCGAAAAATCCTCGTTCCATCGGTCCCGTGCCTGAAGATCCCTATGTCGTTCCGATCGGGGAAGCAGCAATCGCCCATGAGGGAAGCGATGTCACGGTAGTGAGTATTTCACTCTCAGTGCAGCACTGCTTGGATGTTGCCGAAGCACTTGAAGGAAGAATTAGTGTTGAAGTGATAGATCTGCGGACAATTTCTCCATTAGATCGGGATGCGATTCTCGCCTCCGTAGCTAAAACAGGTCGCCTTGTAATTGTCGATGAGGACTACAAATCGTTCGGTTTAAGCGGCGAGATCGTCGCAACGATTACAGACAAGAATCCTGGACTTCTTAAGGCACCAGTTCACCGAGTTTGCTACCCAGATGTTCCAGTTCCTTATTCACGCGTCCTTGAATACGAGGCATTGCCAACACGGGAGAAGATCCAGGCGGCGATCCATGCTGTCATGAGAGCCTAGGAGGACATCTCCGATGAGTCAGACAATCGAATTTCCGCATCTATCTAAGGATGAATCCGCCGAAGGGGTCCTGGCCACATGGTTCGTCAAGAGCGGTGAACAAGTTAAGGCAAAGCAAGTGATTGCGGAGATCATGGTTGATAAGGTCTCCCTCGATGTTGAGGCCCCAGTGGACGGGACTATAACGCTGCTAGTTCAGGAGGAGGCCTCTGTCCATCAGGGAACACCTATCGCACGCATTGACTAGTAGGTTGAAGAAAAGAGCTCGTAACGCTATCAAAGCAAAAGAGTCGTCC
This sequence comes from uncultured Bifidobacterium sp., assembly GCA_964465545.1. Taxonomy (GTDB): domain Bacteria; phylum Actinomycetota; class Actinomycetes; order Nanopelagicales; family Nanopelagicaceae; genus QYPT01. The sequence continues at coordinate 14,502 of CAYXIS010000013.1, forward strand.
TACACGTGGGATCAATCAATCAAGGTGGTTTGTGCAGGAAATGTACGTCGATTCCGCGATTTTGGTACATTCTCACAATGTCGCGGACCACCAAATTAGTCATTGGGTTCATATTGCTGCCGGTGGGAATAATTATTACTCCGTTATTGCCGGAACTGGGAGTACCAATCATTTTGTCGAGTACGCGATTTCTCCAAGTCAAATATGCATGGGCTGGGAAACTCAATCTATGGGTAGACAACATATTTACAAAAGTCAAGGACTGGTTGAAGAACAAAAAATAGAACAGAAGAGTCTCCCTATAAGCCGGATCCTGTCCTCGGTAAAAAGGGGTCACCATCCATGGAGTTCTGCAAAGTTCACTAATTAACGAGTGTCTCGACCAATATTATTCTCTTTTCAAGATCACATACACGAATGTGAACTAAAGAAATATCTGCGTATCTCCTGTGAACGACACGCATAACTCCCTATATCAATGACTGCTGAATCATGTGGCTGATACCATACCCACGTGCCACTGAAGAATTTACGATTCATGAAACATGTGGGCACACTTGTACTTGCCTTGGCCGTTCTTTTTCTTGCTACCTCAGTAGCGAATAGGTGCCACTCCACTGCTCACATCAGCACGGTCAATGTCGCGCAACAATCTCTCAATCAGGACCTAACTGCTCCCGATAAAGCACTTCATCCTGAGCCATTCCTGACAGACGTATGCGTTGGAATTGGTTTATTGATTCTCTTGGTGTCTCGGAAATATTCGCTGATCCTGAAGCAAAAGCGGTCGTGGATTAAAGATCCGTATAAGCACTTTGGACCGATTTTTGCTCGTCCTAGAGAATTATTCTTTCCGCTGTCATTATCGCAACTAGGAGTTTCTAGAACCTAATTTCTTTCTCGTAATACGCGTTGTTCACTCCAACCTACGAGAACGGAATACCCATGCTTAAGAAATTTACGTTACTTCTGTCAGCTATTGCCTTGATTTCATTCATCCCACCAATCTCCGCCAATGCAAATTCACATGCGAAATCACTGAATAATCTCGGAGTAAACGAAATCATGTTCGCTCAAATGATGATCCCCCACCATCAACAAACTATCGACATGTCCACGCTTTCTCTCCGCAATAGTTCGAATCCCACGATCAAGGCGCTTGCAAAGAAGAGCAGCAAAATTCAAAAACTAGAAATTGCACAGATGCGTTACTTGATAACTTCAAATAATGCGTCTGTGGAGGTAATTGCTGGAATGGGTATCGAGGGAATGCTTAGCATCTCTCAACTCAAGAATCTCGGGACACTCAAAAGCGAGGAGATCGCCTTAATGCAGATCCTCTTGGAGAAACTCGGATGATTTTTCCGAGTCATTTCAAGATGAGACGTCTAATAATATGCGTGCTAGCGGTTGCATTTATTCTTCCGTATACACAGTCAATGGCTGCCCCGACAGTCACGAGTGCACAAAGAGAAGTCGACCAACTTCGTACCCTTGCTGCAGAAAAGTATGAAGCCGCAAATGAGGCAAAGATAAAAATCTCCGAGTTGAAACGACAAACAATAAACCTGAAAAAGAGCAGCGAGTCAATTCAATCCAAACGCGACAAAGCAAAACTTATCTTGACCAAAATCGCTCTCGAGAAATATAGAGCTAATGATTTGGGCGAAGGATTTTCACTCCTGTTCTCGGTCGATCCGACGCGATTCCTCTCGGATGCATCTACAATGGAAATAATCGCTCGTAAATACACGATCTCGCTTCAAAATTTCGCCACATATCAACAGCGATTGGTAGCAAGTCAACGAATTGTCGCAGATAAAACGACACAAGTTCGAGAGCAAGAGCAAAGACTAAATATAGAGGTGACGAGCGCTCAATTAGCCCTTACCAAGGCAGAGAAGATCCTTTCGTCGTTAAAAAGGGGTGACCGAGAGCGTCTTGCAAAAGCGGAAAAGGCACGCGAACAAAAGATCCTAGATAGCTCAAAGAAAGTTGCCCAAAGTTATATCGGAGATACAGGCCGAGGTTCCACGGCCCTTAAATTCGCCTTGAATCAAATTGGCGATATCTACGTCTGGGGAGGAGCTGGTCCCACCCGTTGGGACTGTTCAGGTTTGACACTTCGTTCGTTTCAGCGATCAGGTGTCTCCTTACCTCACTCGGCCGCCATTCAGTTCAATTATGGCAAAGTCGTTTCGTATAAGACGCTTAAGCCGGGTGATCTTGTCTTTTATGGCAAGCCGATTAGTCATGTCGCAATTTACATGGGGGGCGGGAAGATGGTGCAAGCGCCCAGGGCGGGCAAAAAAGTGGAGGTCGTTTCCTTTACATTGCAATTCGGATCAAAGCCCTTCATTGGAGCTAAAAGACTATGACATCACATTCGCTGAGATCCAAGGTCTTCATAATTTCCATTTCAATCTTAGTCTTGGCGTCACCGATTTCTGCGATCGCAAAGACTCAAAAGCCGACCCTGGCTCAAATAGAGGCCGCTAAGAAAGCGGAGATTGAGAAAATGCGGAAAGCGAATGCTGCGAATGGGAAACTCAGCAAAGCCAAGGTTACGCTCAGACAGTTGGTCTCAATCGCGAATGCAGCGCAGGCACGTTACGCCAAGGCACGAATTGAATTGGCGATCGCCACCAAAGCCGCATCCCTGGCCGCCGCTCACGCAGCAACTGCCTCCGCCGCAGTGAGCGCCACGCATAAAGAGATTGGAAAGTTGGCAATAAATGCCTACATGATGGGAGGTGGACTATCTGATATTGAATCCGTTTTGAATGCCAACGGTCCACAAGAAGTCGTCGACCAGATGTCGATGCTACAAAATTTAGGGTCAGGTAATAAGACAGTTCTCAAGCGCTTCAAGAGAGCAGAACAGATCACCAAACTTGCCGAAGTCGAGGCAGAGAAGACCAAGCAATCGCAACTAGCTGCTATCGGAAAAGTTTCTGCTGCAAAGAGAGACGCTGAAATCGCCCAGAGCGAGCAGCAAAAAGAAGTGGAAAAACTTCAGGCAGTGCAAGATCAACTGCTCAGAGATCTCGATTCGGCAAAGAGGGTCAGAATCACGCTGGAACAGAGACGCCAGTTGGCGCTGCTCGAAGAGGCAAGAGCCAATCGGGCGGCACAAACCAAAAGCCAAGCAAAGTTTTGGAAAAGCGATGGGACGGCGGGACGAACAACCATTAGAACAACTGAGGTCCAGCGTCTGAAAGCCGTTGAATTTGCTAGGAGGCAAGTTTTGGCAAATAAACCTTATGTTTGGGGAAGCGAGGGGCCCGCTTCATTTGATTGCTCTGGGCTTGTCTACGCTGCTTATAAATATGCTGGACTTGGCTGGCCGAATTGGGATCGCTTGAACGCGTCGCTCTATTACAGTTACACAAAACACGTCGCTCTTTCTGAATTGCAGCCTGGGGACCTGCTTTTCTATTCCTACGATGGCAACTCAAAAAATATCCACCACATGTCAATTTATGCAGGCAACGGCATGGCATGGGAAGCAAGGTCCACAAAGACTGGGCTTCGATACTCCAGCATTAATAGCGTCGAAGGAATGATGTCCTTCGCCGGGCGCGTCTAGGATTTCTTACTCGCTTGTTTGTTGCAGAAGAGTCGCCCTATAAGCCGGATCCTGTCCTCGGTAAAGAGGGATCACCATCCATCTAGTTCCGCAATTGCTCACGGAATCAAGCGATCTACCCGATAGCTCGAACGAGCAGTTCTCAAACGCTATCTATCTGATCTTGCTCCAAGTGGGGTTTGCCTAGCCACATACGTCGCCGTACATGCTGGTGGTCTCTTACACCACCGTTTCACCCTTACTCACTATTGCTAGCGAGCGGTTTATTTTCTGTGGCACTGTTCCCGCGGATTGCTCCGGGTGGGTGTTACCCACCACCTCGCTCTATGGAGTCCGGACTTTCCTCGGTGCCTGCCCCGAATTAACGGGGTTGCAACGCGGTGATCCGGGCGACTCTTCTGCGACCTAAGGATACGGCAATTGTAGAACTAGTGGGATTTGTCCTCGTCCCGATCCGAACGTCGTACGGTGACCTCCAAGAACTGGGTCGAGCGCAGAACGACGAGAATAATCACCGTGAACCCCACCCCAACCAATTGGAATCCGAGGCCCACCGCGCTGCCCATCCCTGCGGTCGCCAAGATTGTGGCTGCAGTTGTGACGCCCTGAATACCACCTCGTCGGTCGGTGAAGATCAATCCCGCACCTAAGAAACCAATGCCCGTGATGATCGCGTGCATTGCACGGGTGGGATCGCCGTATCTTGCATTGATATCCATGACATACCCGATGGCAACCACTATGGCCGATACCGAGCCAACAAGGGCCATAGTGCGAGGACCCGCCGATTTGCCCGCACGGTCGCGCTCCCAACCGATTATCGAACCGAGAATTGCTCCGATCGCGCCATCAATAATGACCGATAACTGTTGCCAGTGATCGATGACGTGAAGATCAATCATTGATTGGTGAAGATTTATCATGGTTTATTGTACTTACGCCCATCCAAAATCCCTTGATTGCTAAGCCCTATGTTTGGAACTTTCCCGTACGATCTAAGTCATGTTCGCATCTGGACTCCATCATGACCCTAAATGGGCGCGGGCAAATACTCTCTTTCCGACCTCTGGATCTGGAAGCAACGTCGCATTGCTTGGAATTCCGGCATGCGAAACCTCGCTTTCGCCAACGTCGGCACATCTGACCCCTGCTGCAATACGTGCCGTCTTTTCTCGATACTCCACGTACTCGAGTAGCCACAATGTGGATCTTAGGGAACTTGATCTTCTCGACTTGGGCGATGTCGACTCCCCCGACGGCGATGAGGGAGAGGTACGCGTTTCTTCTGCGGTCGCAAAAGTGCGCAAGAATCACGAACTACTTATTGCATTGGGCGGCGACAATTCGATCACGTACTCAGTCGCCAAGGGACTCTGGCCAGACATTTCCACATGCGGGTTGATAACACTGGATGCGCATTTGGATCTTCGCGACGGTAAGTCGAACGGGTCCCCAGTATGGCGCTTGATTCAGGCGGGGCTGTTGGGCGCGAACATTGTCCAAATCGGTATCAGCGACTTTGCGAACAGCCGTGAATATTCCGCGCGAGCAAAGGACGCTGGTATCCACGTTGTCACCCGCGATTTCCTTCGAAAGCGACCAATCGCGGATGTCATGAACGAGGCTTTGGAAATTGCAGGAGGAGATGGGCGCGAAATCTACGTAGATCTTGACGTCGACGTATGCGATCGTGCAGTGGCACCTGCGTGCCCTGCCTCAGTTCCAGGTGGAATCACTGCTGATGAACTCCGACAAACTGCCTACATCGCTGGATCGGATGCGCGAGTGAGAGCGCTGGATATCACCGAAATTGACCCACTCATGGATGCCCCTGATGGACGAACCATTCGACTTGCCGCGCTCCTTGTACTCGAAGCTTCATGCGGTGTTGCACGACGTTGACAGGGAGCAGAATTAACGAAGATCTGGGACTACCGTCTTGGCTGCGGTGACAACCTTGCCCGATTGAACGAGTCTCACCGCTGCTTCAAGTTCGGGAGAGAGCCAGCGATCTGATCCAATGCCAGGAATGACTCCGCGAAGCGTCTCTATTACAGAGGCCACGGCGGGTGATGGCGCCAGACTTTTTCGGAACTCAATCGCCCGTGCCGATGTCACGAGCTCAATCGCCAGAATACGCGAAAGATTCTCGACGACTTTTCGAAGTTTGCGTGCTGCACTCCAACCCATAGAGACATGGTCTTCTTGCATCCCTGAACTCGGAATCGAATCAACGCTTGCCGGTGCGGCTAATCTCTTGTTCTCGCTAACCAGGCCTGCTTGCGTGTACTGCGCGATCATGAGCCCGGAGTCGACCCCCGGGTCATATGCTAGAAATGGCGGAAGCCCACTTGAACGATGTTGATCCAGCATGCGATCGGTACGACGTTCGGAAATAGAGCCAAGGTCAGCTGCTGCGATCGCAAGAAAATCCAGAACGTATCCGACGGGCGCGCCGTGAAAATTGCCGTTTGACTCGACTCGGCCATCGGGAAGAACAACAGGGTTGTCTATCGAACTCTGCAATTCCCGTCCCGCAATCGTTGACGCGTAATCAACCGTGTCTCGGACGGCGCCATTGACCTGCGGAGCACAGCGAAGCGAATAGGCATCCTGCACCCTCGAGTCGTCTTTGAGGTGCGAAGCGACAATTCCCGAGTCCTTCAAGAGCGCAAAAATATTCGCAGCACTTGCAATCTGGCCGACCTGCGGACGCAAGGGCGCGTGCAGATCAGGAGCAAAGACCCGATCGGTGCCGAGCAAACCCTCGATGCTCATTGCAGCCGTTATATCTGCCACCGTGCAGAGTGCCGCAAGATCGGTGCAGGCAAGGATGAGCATGCCGAGCATCCCGTCGGTGCCGTTTATGAGCGCCAAGCCTTCCTTTGCCTCAAGTTCAATCGGAGAGATCCCGGCAACCTTCATTGCATCTAGGGAGGCCATCAGATTCCCACTTGCATCGTGCACTTCACCTTCACCCATCATCGCCAGGGCGCAATGGGAAAGTGGCGCGAGATCGCCGCTGCAACCCAGAGATCCGAATTCAGGAACAACCGGCGTGATGCCAGCATTGAGGAAGTCTGCATATATCTTTGCGACCTCAACCCGAACACCCGTGCGCCCGCTGGCCATCGTTCGAAGGCGCAAAAACATCAAAGCACGTACGACCTCGCGCTCTATAGCCGGTCCCACTCCTGCCGCATGTGATCGAATGAGGGATTTCTGCAATTGAGTTCGATCTTCTACATCGATATGACGATTTGCCAGTGCCCCGAAACCTGTTGAAACGCCGTAGACGGGGACTCCGCCCGCTGCGTAACCCTCGATATATTTGCGGGTCTTTGCAATGGCCTCGATCGCCTCGGGGGAAATTACGACTTTTGCGTTTTCCCGAGCGACCGCGATGACGTCTTGGAAACTCACTCCGCTTACACCGAGCAAGACCGTTTTATTTGATTCGTGTGCCATTGCGCCAAACCTCATCTATTAGTGGAACGCCAGGACGGTAAGCAATATGAACATACGAAGACGTGCTGAGGATCGAGAAATTCGCAATTGCGGAGACGCCAAGATGACCTACATCCTTGCGACGAAGTGCCATCGCACCACCCTTCGTAGCTGACCAAATGGCCTGCTCGGGTGAGAAGAAAAGATCGCGAACAGCAATTGCGATGACAAAGGGGATGTTGGTGGTGTAGGAACTCCCGGGATTGCAGTCCGATGCAAGGGCTACCGTCACCCCCGCCTCGAACAATCGACGTGCATCTGAATAATTTGAGCGGGTTGAGAATTCTGCCGCTGGTAGCAATGTGGCCAAAGTCTTGGATCCCGACAGAAGATCGATATCCGCATCCGACAAGTACGTGACGTGATCGACTGAAGCTGCGTCGAGTTCGACTCCGACTTGAACTCCTTCACCCGGCTCAAATTGGTTTGCATGAATCCTAGGCATGAGGCCTTTTGCCATTCCGGCTTTCAGAATCTTTCGAGATTGATCTGGGGTAAACGCGCCTCGGTCACAGAAGACGTCGATCCATTTGGCATTGGGCTTGGCTGCCTCCAACATTGGTCCGCACACAAGATCCACGTAGTCATCAGGGCTATCGGAATACTCTTTTGGGACAATATGGCCGCCAAGAAACGTGGTCTCCTCAGTCAACTGCCGCGCCACGACTAGTTGGCGTGCTTCATCTTCCACGGTCAGCCCATAACCTGATTTGCATTCAATCGTGGTGGTGCCTGAAGCGTTCGCCTCGGCAACGAGACGGCGACCGCTCTGCAGAAGTTGGCCGTTATTTGCTCGGCGGGTGAGTTCGACCGTGTATCCGATACCGCCGGCACCGTAAGGCTCACCGCGCATGCGTGCGCCAAACTCGTCCGATCTATCGCCTGCGAAAATCAAGTGAGTGTGGCTGTCGACGAAACCAGGGATTATGCAGCGCCCCTGGGCATCGATGCGATTGCGCACCTCAGTACGAGGAGCCGATGATGACTCACCGACCCATGTGATGCTTCCTTTTTCAATGAGAAACGCGGCGTCCCTCACCAACCCGAGCGGTGTGCCGTCAAATGATGAGTCGTTTGTGACCAAGAGTCCGATATTTTCGACAAGAGTACGAGTCATCCTTACTCCACATCTAGCATCGGCACATGCACATGTTTATCACGTGCAGTTTGTATCGCCTCTTCGTATCCAGCATCAGCGTGGCGAATGACGCCCATGCCCGGATCGTTGGTGAGCACTCGAGCCAATTTCTTCGCAGCCAGCTCGGTGCCATCGGCGATCGAGACTTGTCCTGCATGGATTGATCGGCCAATTCCGACTCCGCCGCCATGGTGAATAGATACCCATGATGCACCAGAGGAAATATTCACCATCGCGTTTAGAAGTGGCCAATCTGCTATGGCATCGGAACCATCAAGCATCGATTCTGTCTCTCGGTAGGGAGATGCAACCGAACCGCAATCTAGATGGTCCCGGCCGATAACAATGGGGGCTGATACTTCACCGCGCGCAACAAGATCGTTGAAAGCAAGGCCCGCCTTATCGCGTTCGCCATAACCCAGCCAACAAATACGTGCAGGCAATCCTTGAAATGCCACCTTCTCTTGCGCCATCGTGATCCAGCGATGAAGCCCTTCATTTTCTGGAAAAAGATCAAGTACCGCTTTGTCGGTGCGATAAATATCCTTGGGATCGCCAGAGAGTGCGACCCAACGGAAAGGGCCTTTTCCTTCGCAAAAGAGCGGCCGTATATATGCAGGCACAAAACCAGGGAATGCGAACGCCCGAGCGTATCCCCCCTGCCGCGCTTCATCGCGTATGGAATTGCCGTAGTCAAAGACTTCCGTGCCTTTGTCCATGAAGCCGACCATTGCCTCTACGTGCTTCGCCATCGCCGCCCGAGCGCGCATGGTGAAATCTTCAGGATCATCCTTTGCCAATCGCGCGGCGTCGTGAAACTCGACGCCTATAGGAACGTATGAAAGTGGATCGTGTGCCGAGGTCTGATCGGTGACGATATCAATTGGAACATCCATTGCAAGAAGTTGAGGAACGACCACCGCCGCATTGCCGACGAGTCCAACTGAGAGGGGCACGCCCATGGCTTTCGCTTTAAGCGCTCGAGCAATCGCATCTTCAAGGTTGTTTGCGATCTCATCCAGGTACCGTGTCTCTACCCTTTTCTCCAATCGCGTCTTATCGACATCGATAATGAGGCAGACACCGCCGTTCATCGTAACTGCCAACGGTTGAGCGCCGCCCATTCCCCCGCACCCAGCGGTGAGGGTGAGCGTTCCCTGCAATGTTGCATTGAATCTCTTATTGGCAATGGCCGCGAAGGTTTCGTAGGTGCCTTGCAAAATCCCTTGCGTTCCGATGTAGATCCAGGAACCTGCGGTCATCTGGCCATACATGGTCAGCCCAAGCTGCTCGAGTCTTCGAAATTCTGGCCAGTTAGCCCAATCACCTACAAGATTTGAATTAGCAATGAGTACCCTCGGCGCCCACTCGTGAGTTTGAAATACGCCAACCGGTTTTCCCGATTGCACAAGCAGGGTCTCGTCATCTTTGAGGTTGGTCAGCGATCGCACGATCGCATCAAAGGACGGCCAATCTCGCGCGGCCTTACCGGTACCCCCATAGACAACAAGTCTCTCGGGATGCTCGGCCACCGCTGGATCAAGGTTGTTATGAAGCATGCGTATGGCTGCTTCTTGAGCCCAGCCGTGCGCACTGATTGAAGAACCTGTTGCAGCGTGGAGGATTCGAGCGCCACTGGTCATAACTGGAGAATAGCGCTGCTTAGCGAAGATGTCCCTGCTCGTTTGCAGACCGCAGGGCGCGCAAGCCGTCACTTGGCCAGATGGAAATCGAGGTGATTGAGCAAGGGGAAACGTCTATATGAAAGATGCTCTCTGGCGAACCACCCATTGCGAGTCTCACAGCCTGCTTGGTCACGCCGTTGTGCGTTACAACAACAATTCGTTTGCTCGGATATTTCGCAACCAACTTGTCTATGGCTTCATCCACCCGCCAACCAAGGGCGTCGTAGGATTCGCCGCCTGGCGGCGCGTAGGAGGATGAAGCCAGCCAAGCCTTGTATTCAATCGGATACTTGCGAGCCACCTCATCAATTGACATTCCATCCCACATACCAAAACCACATTCATACCAAGCTTCATCAAGAACTACGGGCAGCCCCAACCGCTGGGAAATCACTTCCGCTGTTTGCTTTGTACGGTTTAGAGGCGAGGCAATGAGAATATCAGGCTCGAATTTTGAGATCTCGTCGGCGACAAGGGCTGCCTGTGCCAAACCTGTCTCGGTCAACCCCGGATTGGGCTCCCCGCTTCCGGAGAACTTACGATCTGGAGTGAGAACGGTCTCTCCATGTCGGATGAAATAGATCATGGTAGGAACTTCATCCATGCGCAATCGCTCGGTCAAGAAATTGACTTGCTGACTCGCCTTGCCGCTCTTCTCATCAAGGGCTCGATTGGCAAGTCGATCCGCATGGGCATTTTCTTCTCGAGGAATCCAGAAGTAACTCACCAACGAAGGCGAGTGTGCCGCACGTGCCTCTTGCGCGAGAATCTTCATCCCGTCGTGCTTGATTTGCCAACGCCCAGACATCTGTTCCACTACCAACTTGCTGTCCATTCGCACCTCAACAATTGCGTCCGGATCAAGTTGATGGATCGCGGTTAGCCCTGCGACAAGTCCGCTGTATTCGGCGACATTGTTTGTCGAGATGCCGATGTAATCGTAAAGCTCGGCGATTACTACGTTCCCCTCATGCAAGACCGCACCATATCCAGCAGGACCTGGATTTCCGCGCGAACCGCCATCGGCGGTCATGACGAATTGACGCGCCACTATTTCGCCCCGCGCACCAGGATGCATCGGCACTCTTCGCAGCGAACAACTTCGTCAGAGGCCAAAGTCTTGATCCGTCCAAGCTCTACGCTGTTGATTGAAAGATGGCAGCCATCACATTTCCCATCGCGAATCGCTGCCGCGCCGGTGCCGTCGTTGCTTCGAATCTTTTCATAAAGATCAAGAAGCGCACCATCGACCGTCGAAGCAATAGCCTTTCGCTCCTCCGTAAGAGAGGCAATCTCCAATTCAATTTCTTCGCTGGCAGCGACCTTACGTCCCAAGATTTCCTCGGAAGCCGATTTTAGGTTCGCCTCTTCAGCCCTAAGTTCTTCTAGTCTTTCCTTGACTGAATCAATCCGAAGCATGATCTCGAGTTCTACTTCTTCCAACTCGGAACGACGAGCCAAGAGTGTCTGCACTTCGTGCTGAAGTTTCTCTAATTCCTTAGGTGATGCGCTTCCATCAGATAACCTCTTCTCATCTCTTTCGATTCGGGCGCTCACTTGTTCAACGTCGGCTTCAGAACGAAGAAGCTCCCTTTTGATATCACTGATCTGAGTCTCTGCCGCCACGGCAAGGTCCCTCACGAGCGCCAAGCGCGCCGTCCTCGCCTGCAACTCAGCAATTTCAGGAAGGGCGGCAAGCTTGTTCAAAAGGGTCGCAACGGCAAAGTCCATCCGCTGGATATCCAATATTTGGAGTTGATCACTGGGGGCGGCTTTCATGCTCTCCCGCCTTCCCTTATTACTGTCACCACTTATTACTGGTGGGCTTTCTGGTGGGCGCTGAGGGTTTCGAACCCCCGACATCCTCGGTGTAAACGAGGCGCTCTACCACTGAGCTAAGCACCCTAACGGTTGCGCGATTCTACTGGAATCGCGCCTCGAGAACGAATTGGACCTATTAGAGCGCTGCGATGGCCGCCTTGTAGTCACTTGCGCTTCGGGCATCACCCATCGGGTTGACCACTTGCCAGCGCAGAATGCCTGATTTGTCGATAATGAAGGTGCCACGGATCGCACACCCACGATCCTCTTTAAACACGCCGTACAACTTGGATACTGCGCCGTGGGGCCAAAAGTCTGAAAGGACCGGGAAATTATATTTCTGCGCTTGCGCGAAGGCCCGTTGCGTGAAGATCGAATCACAGGAAATCGCCAACAGCGCAACGTTCTCATTCTGAAAAGAACTTAGGTCATCGCGAATCTCACACAACTCGCCAGTGCAGGTCCCGGTGAACGAAAAAGGATAAAAGAGCACGACGACGTTTTGCTTGTCACGAAACGAGGAGAGGGAGACTTTTACCCCGTGCTGATCGGAGAGTTCAAAATCGGGTGCGTGGGTTCCAATAGCTAACGACATACAGAAGAACTTATCTCTTGCTTGCTTTCCTCGCCACCAAACGAGTTGCCGACCAATCTGGAGCCACCGAGAAAGTGGAGGTCTGGCTCAACCCCGCAGTCGGGGCGGCATCTTGAATGTCGCTGGGCTCCACATGATTTCGCCGTCCGACTTTAGGAGTGAGTACCCAAATGGGCCCGCCATCGGTGAGGTAGGCAAGCACGTCAACCAGCGCGTCAACAAGATCGCCGTCATCCTCACGCCACCATAAAAGGACAGCATCGACGACTTCTTGAACATGGCCACTAATGAATTGACTACCAGTTGCTTGGATTATGTCTTGCCGCAATGCTTCATCCGAATCGTCACCGTAACCGGACTCCAAGACGAGAAATCCAGACTCAAAACCCATCCGACTTGCCATCGACCCCAAGGGGGTATTCACCAACGACCATCCCTTCTTTAATGACTTTGGCCCCGTTGGACCAATTAGTTCGAAGGGATAAGTCCACCCAAGAGTTGCCTCATGCGCAAGCCTATTTCGCCTTTATTTCTTCATTTTTCGACCGCGTGGGCGCAAAACATCTCATTTATCGGTCCTACTCATGGGTTAATGTGACGTGACCCCCTCCGAGAGGGGAAGATAGGGCCATGAGCGAAAAAATCCAGGCGCCCGATCAGGTGATAGACCAGTTAGTAGACACCGACCCCGAGGAAACTGCAGAGTGGCACGCCTCCTTTGATTCAGCATTGGAGCATGCAGGCCCGGTGCGAGCCCGTTATCTCATGTTGAGCATGTTGAAGCGTGCACGTGAAAAGAACGTCGGTATGCCGTACCTTCGAACAACCGACTACATCAACACCATTGCCCCCGACCGCGAACCAGCATTTCCTGGCGACGAAACGATTGAACGAAGAATTCGGGCATTCATCCGCTGGAACGCCGCGATGTTGGTGCACCGAGCGCAGCGTCCGGGAGTGGGCGTCGGAGGTCATATTTCGACCTACGCCTCATCGGCTGCACTCTACGAAGTCGGATTCAATCACTTCTTCCGCGGCAAGGATCATCCCGGTGGCGGGGACCAAATCTTCTTCCAAGGCCATGCCAGCCCCGGAATGTATGCCAGAGCATTCATGGAAGGTCGCTTCACCGAACACCAACTAGATGGTTTCCGCCAAGAACTTTCCCACGATGGCGGCGGACTCTCCTCCTATCCCCACCCACGACTGATGCCTGAGTTCTGGGAATTCCCGACAGTGTCCATGGGCCTAGGTCCTATTAATGCTATTTATCAAGCACGCTTTAATCGCTATCTCCACAATCGAGGAATCAAGGACACGAGCGATCAGAATGTCTGGGCATTTCTGGGCGACGGAGAAATGGACGAACCAGAGAGTTTGGGCGCGATCAGCCTCGCCGCGCGGGACGGACTAGATAACCTCACTTTCGTCATCAACTGCAACTTGCAGCGACTCGACGGTCCCGTGCGAGGAAACGGAAAAATCATTCAGGAACTCGAATCCATCTTCGGTGGCGCTGGGTGGAACGTCATCAAAGTCGTATGGGGCCGGGAATGGGATCCGCTACTGGCACAAGACCGAGAAGGCGCACTTGTTCAACTAATGAACCAGACGCCCGATGGCGATTACCAGACATTCAAGGCCGAAAGCGGCGCCTACGTTCGCGAGAACTTCTTTGGCCGTGATCCGCGTACGGCCGCGATGGTTGCCAATTGGAGCGATGACCAAATTTGGGGCCTTAAGCGCGGCGGACATGATTACAAGAAGCTTTACGCCGCGTATAGCGCTGCCACTACCCACACGGGCCGTCCAACCGTGATCTTGGCCAAAACCATCAAAGGTTGGACTTTGGGGTCGACATTCGAAGCCCGTAACTCAACTCACCAGATGAAGAAAATGACGATGGAAGACATCATGACCTTCCGCGATCGTCTTCATATTCCCATTCCTGATGATCAATTGGATGCAAAACTTCCGCCGTACTACAAACCAGCGGAAGATTCAGAAGAGAATCAGTATCTACTTGAACGTCGCAGATTGCTCGGCGGCTCTATTCCTCGCCGGCGGGCAATTTCAAAACCGTTGCCACAGCCACCCGACACTGTTTACAGTTCGGCCAAGCGCGGCTCGGGAAACCAAGAAGTGGCCACCACACAAGCCTTTGTGCGACTTTTCAAAGACCTTCTCAAGGACCCAGGTCTTGGGAGTCGTTTCGTACCTATCATTCCCGACGAAGCCCGAACTTTCGGGATGGATTCGCTCTTTCCTACGCTGAAGATCTATTCGCCTCTCGGACAGACGTATACATCAGTCGATCGCGAACTCATGCTTTCGTACAAGGAGTCAACACAAGGTGTGATCTTGCACGAAGGCATCAATGAGGCGGGATCGGTTGCATCCTTCACCGCGGTGGGATCTTCTTATTCAACACATAACGAACCAATGATCCCCGTGTACATCTTCTACTCGATGTTCGGATTCCAACGCACTGGCGATGCGTTCTGGGCAGCGAGTGACCAGTTGGCACGAGGTTTCGTACTCGGAGCGACAGCCGGGCGCACAACACTCAACGGTGAAGGACTCCAACACGAGGATGGTCACTCTCTTCTCCTTGCATCCACGAATCCTGCGGTCGTTGCCTACGACCCCGCATTCGCCTACGAGGTTGCCCACATTGTCAAAGACGGCCTTCGTCGCATGTACGGGGAAAACAGTGAGAATATTTATTACTACCTAACCGTCTACAACGAGCCATACGCTCAGCCAGCAGAACCAGATAACCTCGATGTTGAAGGCTTGTTGCGCGGAATCTACAAATACGCAGGATCGACCGGTGGCGAATCCAAACCTGCGCAGATTCTGGCCTCAGGCGTCAGCATCAACTGGGCGCTC
>CAYXIS010000014.1:0-29489 GCA_964465545.1 uncultured Bifidobacterium sp.
TCGGCATCAGTTGATGATGCCAGTCTGCTGAAGCGGTGATTTGATGACAAGTAATTTGCTCGTATACCTGATCGCACTTCCGCTGTTTGGCTCGGCATTGCTCTTGTTGGCAGGGCGCAGGTCAGATAAGTGGGGCCACCTTCTGGCGACCGCGCTTTCGGCGGCCTCTTTTGGTGTCGGTCTTTATGAGTTCTCGCAGATGCTTTCGCGAGCCAACGACCAACGCGCCGTCAGCCAGAAACTCTTTAACTGGATCTCGGTTGGAAGTTTTCAAGTGGACGCCGGTTTGGTGCTGGATCAACTTTCGATCTGCTTCGTACTTTTGATTACTGGCGTCGGAACTTTAATCCACATTTACTCGATCGCCTACATGTCGCATGACGTCGATCGCCGTCGCTTCTTTGCTTATTTGAACTTCTTTATCGCGGCGATGCTCCTGTTGGTTCTCGGTGACTCCTACTTGAACCTCTACGTTGGTTGGGAGGGCGTGGGACTCGCCTCCTACTTGCTTATCGGATTCTGGAATCAGAAGCCCACATACGCAACGGCCGCAAAGAAGGCGTTTGTAGCCAACCGAGTTGGAGACCTTGGCTTATCGCTGGCGATAATGATCTCTTTTGCAACGCTTGGAACGGTTTCGTTTGCAGGCGTGAAGGAGCACGCGGGGCAGGCTTCCACTGGGGCGCTGACTGCAATCGGCATCATGTTGTTGGTGGCGGCCACCGGTAAATCTGCTCAATTCCCATTGCAAGCATGGCTCGGGGACGCAATGGCGGGCCCAACGCCTGTTTCAGCACTCATCCACGCTGCGACGATGGTTACCGCTGGGGTGTACCTCATTGTTCGGTCCAACTTTATTTTCGATGCCGCCCCTACGGCGCAACTTCTCGTTGCGATCATCGGAGCAATTACACTGCTCTTCGGCGCAGTCATCGGTGTGGCCAAGGATGACATCAAGAAGGCACTTGCCGCCTCGACGATGTCGCAGATCGGTTACATGGTTCTAGGCGCTGGTCTTGGCCCTGTCGGTTACGCCTTTGCAATCATGCACTTGCTCACACACGGGTTCTTCAAGGCCGGCATGTTCCTCGGAGCAGGTTCAGTAATGCACGGCATGGATGATGAAGTGAATATGCGAAGGTACGGCGGACTTCGAAAGTTCATGCCGATCACTTTTGCAACATTCGGCCTTGGATACCTGGCAATCATCGGCGTACCGCCATTCGCCGGCTTCTACTCCAAAGACAAGATTATTGAGGTCGCTTTCAACATGGGCGGAATTAAGGGTGTGACTCTCGGAATCGCGGCACTTCTAGGTGCTGCGATAACTGCCTTCTATATGACTCGTGTTGTCGTAATGACTTTCGCGGGCAATAAGCGTTGGGACGAGAAGGCGCATCCACATGAGTCACCTGCTTTGATGTGGATTCCGATGGTGTTGCTTGCACTCGGATCAGTCGCATCGGGTTTCTTGTTTACCCACGGAAATTCTTTGGTCAATTGGCTCTCTCCTGTTGTGGCCCCAAATCCAGGGCCCGAGACTGAGATGTTGAAACCCGCTGTAGTTTCAATCCTTGCCCTCGTTGTAGTGCTGATCGGCGTAGGAATTGCGATCGCTAAGTACTTGCGAGCCGAAGTACCCGTTGTGGCGCCAGAGAACGTCTCAGTCTTCACGAAGATTGCTCGTAGAGACCTCCTTCAGGATGACTTCAACGAGGCAGTATTCATGCGTCCCGGGCAGAAACTCACGGATGCGCTCGTTGTGACTGATACAGCGGTTATTGATGGGGCAGTCAGGGGAGTGGCTCGTTTGACGAAGGGGACTGGTTCAGTTCTTCGTTACACGCAGACTGGATTTGTTAGAAGTTATGCAATGTGGATATTGCTCGGTGCAATCGGCCTGATAGCCGCGATATGGGTGGTCACACTGTGATGAATAACGCTTGGTTAACCTCACTAGGGCTCTTGCCGTTGCTTGGTGCGCTCCTAGTCGGCGCTCTTCCGGAGAAGAACATTCTTCTTATCAAGAGGGTCGCATTCGGGACAACACTTGTCGTTGCCGCAGTAGCCATCGCGATGGCTACTCGTTTCCAACGCGACAATGTCAATCTGCAGTTCGTTGAGACCCACCAGTGGATTCCATCTCTGGGCATCAATTACGCAGTTGGTGTGGATGGCATTGCTTTAGTGCTCATTTTGCTCTCAGTCCTACTAGCACCGATAGTCGTTCTTGCCGGCTGGAACGAATCCACTGGCGGTCGATGGAGTGTCAAGACTTTTTACATCCTCATGCTTATTCTCGAGACAATGATGATCGGTGTATTTGCCTCCACTGATGTCTTCCTCTTTTACGTGTTTTTTGAAGCCATGCTCATCCCTGTGTATTTCCTAATCGGGGGATACGGATCAGGCGCTCGATCTGCAGCAGCAGTGAAGTTCTTGCTGTACAGCCTCTTCGGCGGATTGCTGATGCTTGCGTCAATTATCGCCCTTTACGTTCTTTCAGGAGAGCAAGGCGGTCATACCTTCGATATCAACGCCTTGTCTCATCTTCACATGAGCGGGACGACTGAGAACATGTTGTTCTTAGGCTTCTTCATTGCATTTGCCATTAAGGCCCCCGTATGGCCCTTCCATACCTGGTTGCCAGATGCCGCGGAGTCGGCGACACCAGGGACTTCGGTTCTTCTTCTCGGAGTTCTCGACAAGGTGGGCACCTTCGGAATGATCCGTTACTGTCTCACTCTCTTCCCCCACGCCACGAAGACTTTCACACCGATTATCTTGGTCCTGGCCGTAATCTCCATTATTTATGGTGCTTTCTTGGCGATCGGTCAGAAGGACTTCAAACGCTTGATTGCCTTCACTTCGATTTCGCACTTTGGTTTCATCACCATGGGAATCTTTGCGATGACCTCACAGGGTCAGTCAGGTGCAACCTTGTACATGTTCAATCACGGCTTCTCGACTGCAGCGCTGTTTTTGGTCGCTGGCTGGATGAGTTCAAGACGAGGTTCATCAAAGATTGCAGATTTCGGCGGACTCCAACGAGTGACGCCGGTTATGGCTTGGGTCTTCTTTTTCGCAGGAATGTCGAGCCTTGCTCTGCCGGGTCTATCAAGTTTCGTCAGCGAGTTTCTAGTGCTGGTGGGCACATATACGCGCTATCCGGTTGCAGCGGTGATCGGTGCATTCGGAATTGTCCTCGCTGCTCTTTACATCTTGATTCCCGTCCAACGCTCCTTGCATGGACCAGTTACCGAAGGCAATGAGAATCTCCCGGATCTTAATCTTCGTGAGAAGATCGCAATTGGGCCGGTAGTTGCAGTCATTCTTTTTCTTGGCTTCTATCCATCGCCTCTTCTACGGGTCATTAATCCTGGGGCAGCACATTCCATTGCCCAAGCCGGATTCAGCGATCCGCTCTCATCCATTGACAAGGCTGGTAAGTAAATGACTTCCTTTATCGCACCAGCGCTTTCCTACTCTCTTCTTGCGCCGATTCTGATCGTTCTCGGTGGCGCAGTCCTCGGGGTTATTGTCGAGGCGTTTGTTTCTCGCACTCTCCGATCGAGCGTCCAGTTGAGCATCACCCTCGGTGCGCTTGTTCTTTCTCTTGCACAAGTGTGGAGGATTCGCCACGCCTCATCGCTCACAGCAGCAATGGGTTCAGTGGCTGTCGATGGTCCAGCGATCCTGTTGCAAGGATCGATTCTCATCATCGCCATCCTCGGTGTCTTCTTGATTGCAGACCAAGAGCACTTCACGACCCTCGCTGCAGCACTTCCCGGTTCGCCTGAAGAGCGAGAAGCGCAGCGAAGCGGAGAGAAGCTCACAGAGGTATATCCACTCACGCTTTTTGCAGTGGCAGGCATGCTCCTTTTCCCCCTCGCGACGGACCTCATCACCCTATTTGTCGCGCTAGAGGTGCTATCGCTGCCTTTGTATTTGATGGCGGGTCTCTCGCGCCGGCGTCGACTGCTATCCCAAGAAGCGGCCCTTAAGTACTTCCTGTTGGGTGCATTCTCATCTGCCTTCTTCCTCTTTGGTTCAGCTTTCCTTTATGGATATTCAGGCACAGTTTCTCTCTCAGGAATCCATGACGCTGTTGGCGCGAGTTCGGGCAATCAAGTCTTCCTTCTCATTGGTCTTGCCTTCTTGTCCGTTGGTCTTCTCTTCAAGGTGAGCGCAGTTCCCTTCCACGCGTGGACACCGGATGTGTACCAAGGGGCACCGACTCCGGTTACGGCGTTCATGGCCGCGGCCACCAAGATGGCTGCCTTTGGAGCGATGCTTCGTATCTTCTACACAGCATTTGCCAACGCCTACTGGGATTGGCGTCCGTTGCTCACCGTTATTGCGATCGCCACGATGCTTTTTGGCGCTGTTGTTGCAATTGCGCAGAGAGACGTCAAGCGCATGCTCGCTTACTCATCGATTGCCCACGCAGGCTTCTTGATTACCGGCATTCTGGCTCTCACCAAATCTGGGCTGGATGCAACGATCTTCTATCTCTTCGCCTACGGTATTGCCACTATCGGTGCATTTGGGATTGTGACCTTGGTTCGGGACTCATCCGGCGAAGTCACGGATCTGAACCGCTGGGCAGGTTTAGGAAAACGCTCTCCTTTTATTGCGACGGTTTTTGCAACTTTGCTCCTCGCATTCGCCGGAATTCCTTTGACAAGCGGATTCATTGGGAAGTTCACAATTTTCTCTGCGGCCTATGAAGGCGGAAACAAGGCGGTGGTTGTGGTTGGTGTGCTTTCTAGCGCCATCGCAGCGTTCTTCTATATTCGTGTCATCGTTTTGATGTTCTTCACTGATCCGGTCGAAGACGGAACCAGCGTCGTTATTCCTTCAATCTTGACGAGGGCTACTGTAATTATTTCCTTCGTCATCACCATCTTCCTTGGCGTATTCCCTGCGCCATTGCTGAACTTCATTCATTCAACGGCCGTCTTCCTTCGCTGATGACCGCATTCGGAATACCTGATCTTTCGCCATCCCTTGAAAAGGATCTCCTTGAGGGATTGGCAAAGGTCGAGGATCTTCTCCGAAGCCACATAAAGGGCAAATATCCCCTTGTGGAAGAGACTGCTAGCCATCTGGCATCTGCCGGCGGCAAGAGGCTGCGACCGTTGCTGACTCTCATCGCCTCGCAATTTGGCGATCCAACTCGATTTGAAGTGATTCAGGCGGCGGTGGCTGCCGAGTTAACTCATCTGGCCACCCTGTACCACGATGATGTTATGGACGATGCTCTGCTGCGACGTGGTGTTGAGAGCGCGAACTCACGTTGGGGGAACACGGTTGCGATCTTGACTGGGGATTATTTGTTTGCCAAGTGCTCTGCTCTGTTGGCAATCCTCGGACCGGAGGCCGTTCGACTTCAGGCGCAGACATTCGAGCGACTCGTCATTGGTCAGATCATGGAGACGCAGGGGCCTGATGCTGATCAGGATCCCCTCGAACATTACCTTCAAGTTGTTGCCGACAAGACCGGCTCGCTTATTGCAACAAGTGCAAGATACGGGGCTTTGTTCTCGGGTGCCAACGCCGAGGTGATCGAGACTGTAACTACCTTTGGCGAGAGGATCGGCATTGCTTTTCAATTGGCCGATGACGTAATAGATATTTCAAGTGATTCAAAGGATTCTGGCAAGACGCCTGGAACGGACTTGCGAGAGGGAATCCCGACTTTGGTGACTCTGCGCGTCATGGCATCCAATGATCCCAAGGATCGAGATTTACAGGAATTGCTAAGGGGCCCGATCGAATCGGAGGCGCTCGTCACCGAAGTGCTTGTGGCACTTAGATCGCATTCAGCTCTTGAGGAGTCGCGGGAGCAATTATTGAAAGTGGCGGGTGAAGCGCGTGCGGCTTTGAGACCGTTACCAATTTGTGATGCAACGGCGGCACTTTTCTCACTATGTGACGCGGTTATTGATCGATCTCACTGAATAGTTGTTTGGTGCGGGTTGCCGATCCGCTACGCTATTTGCAGTATTCGCCCACAGGAATGGATCGCTATGGCAGCGCCGCTTATTCACCCATTTACTTTCGGGGATCGCACCCAATCAGACTTGCTCGGCGGCAAAGGAGCAAACCTTGCCGAAATGGTCCGCATTGGATTGCCAGTGCCTCCAGGTTTCACAATCACTACAGAAGCTTGTAGAGAATTCCTTTCCACGGGGAAAATGCCCGAGGGGCTTCCCGCCGAAATCCTGGAGTCATTGAAATCTCTCGAGAAATCCCTTGACAGGGAATTCGGAAATCCTGCGAAGCCACTACTAGTGTCGGTGCGTTCTGGTGCAAAGTTCTCGATGCCAGGGATGATGGAGACGGTGCTCAATGTTGGCATCACACCGGAAGTCGCCGCGAGTTTGGCAACACAGACGGGCAATCCCCGCTTTGCGTGGGACTCCTACCGCAGGTTCATAGATATGTACGGACGCACCGTCTGCGATGTCCCGCCCGTTGAATTTCAACGAGTTGAGGCGCGCATTCTTTCGGCACACGGTGTTCAAAGTATTCAAGAGCTCGATGTTGAGGGCTTGAAGGCTCTTGCCGAGGCGTACGTCAAGGAAATCGAGGCGATAACAGGAAAGCCATTTCCTACGGATCCCCACGAGCATCTTCTCGAATCAGTGGAGGCCGTTTTCCATTCTTGGAATTCTGAACGCGCCCACCTTTACCGCAGGAGAGA
The DNA here is from genome assembly GCA_964465545.1 of uncultured Bifidobacterium sp. Taxonomy (GTDB): domain Bacteria; phylum Actinomycetota; class Actinomycetes; order Nanopelagicales; family Nanopelagicaceae; genus QYPT01. Next base: position 6,710 of record CAYXIS010000014.1, read on the forward strand.
GCGCATACCTTCCGATCTTGGAACTGCAGTAAACATTCAATGCATGGTATTTGGAAATCTCAGTGAGGATTCAGGTACCGGCGTTGCTTTCACCCGTGACCCTGCAACTGGAGCAAAGGGAAGCTACGGGGACTATCTAGAGCGGGCACAAGGCGAAGATGTTGTTGCAGGAATTCGCAACACGATGTCTCTTGCACAGTTCGGTGAAAAGGCGCCAGATGTGGCGGCAGAACTCGATCGAGTGATGACCATTCTTGAGGACCACTACCGCGATCTGTGCGACATCGAATTCACCGTTGAAAAGGGAAAGCTCTGGATTCTGCAGACCCGCGTGGGAAAGCGGACGGCAGAGGCCGCGTTCAGGATCGCCACTCAATTAGTTGATGAGGGGAAGATCTCGATGGATGAGGCCTTGCTGCGGACCTCAGGTGATCAACTGGCCCAACTGATGTTCCCGCAATTTGACCTATCCACCTCGGTCAAGGAAATTGCACGGGGTATCGCTGCATCTCCTGGAGCTGCTGTGGGAGAGGTTGTTTTTGATTCACGCCGGGCTTTTGACCTGGCACGTGGCGGAAAGAAAGTCATTCTGGTTCGTCGCGAAACCAGCCCTGATGATCTAGTCGGCATGGTCGCATCCGAAGGTATTTTGACGAGTCGCGGCGGCAAGACTTCGCATGCGGCGGTTGTCGCACGCGGTATGGGCAAGACCGCAGTCTGTGGAACCGAAGCTATCTCCGTAGATGAGCGAGCCAATTTGTTTACCGTCGGAAGCCTGACAGTGTACGAGGGCGAGACGATCTCCATTGATGGCTCAACGGGAGCTGTCTATGCCGGCGTAGTACCTGTTGTTGCATCCCCCGTGACGTCCTATCTCGAAGGACGCCTGGCCGCATCAAGTGATTCGGCCTCTCCGTTGGTCAAGGCGGTCGATCGGATCCTGACGTACGCAGATGAGATTCGCACTTTGAGAGTCCGAACGAATGCAGACACACCAGAGGATGCAATCCGCGCACGCATTCTCGGGGCCGAAGGAGTCGGACTTTGCCGCACCGAGCACATGTTCCTTGGACCTCGCCGGTCCTACGTCGAGCGGCTGGTTCTAGCTGAAAATGAAGACGTTCAACGAGGCGTCATCGCTGAAATGGAACCTCTCCAGCGCGCAGATTTCGTAGGAATCATGATGGCGATGTCGGGTCTACCGGTGACAATCCGCTTGCTTGATCCACCCCTTCATGAGTTCCTTCCCCCTCTGTCGGAGCTTTCTGCGCAGATGGCCAGAGCCGAGGCCCTCGGCGAGGAGATTCCGGCGCGGGATCAAGCGATTTTCGCTGCTGTGAAGCGTCATCATGAGTCCAATCCGATGCTTGGCCTTCGCGGGGTACGGCTCGGAATTCTTATCCCAGATCTCTACAAGATGCAGGTGCGCGCACTGGTGCACGCATACTTGGAGGTCAGGAAACTTGGGCACAATCCGATGCCTGAGGTGATGATTCCCCTTGTCGCCACGCAGCGAGAACTCCTTTATTTGCGCGAAACGCTGGAAGAAGAAATACGAAAGACCTTTGTTGGCACTGGTCAGAGTTTGGAAATTCCAATCGGGACAATGATCGAGACTCCGCGAGCAGCAATTACAGCGGACCGACTCGCGCATTACGCTGATTTCTTCTCCTTTGGTACGAACGACCTGACACAGTTGACGTGGGCGTTCAGCCGGGATGACGTTGAGTCTTCTTTCCTTCCGCGCTATCTCGATCTTGAACTGCTGCCGTTTAGCCCATTCGAATCACTAGATCAGGCCGGGGTAGGAATTCTCGTCCGAACTGCGACCCAACTTGCTCGATCGTTGCGCCCCGATTTCAAGTTGGGAATCTGTGGTGAGCATGGGGGAGATCCACGGAGTATCCACTTCTTTCACGACCTTGGATTGGACTACGTGTCATGTTCGCCATTTAGGGTTCCCGTAGCACGGCTTGAATCTGGGCGAGCAAAGATATTGAAGAGCGCGACTACCACCAGCACCGCCTAAGGCTGCGCCCCAGAATTTCGACTTGATTTCACAAGGTCGTAGCCGAGAAATGTCAGCGCGGCCCAGATGAATGCAAATCCAGCGACACGTCCAATCGGCATGCTCTCGTGATTAACGAGGGTTCCGATGACGAACATGATTGTTGGAATGATGTACTGAAGAAGCCCAGTTATTGAAAGAGGCAATCGTGTAGCAGCCCCATTAAAGAGAAGCAGTGGGACGACGGTGACGATCCCGGTGGACACAAGCAGAATCGTGAAACCTATACTTGATCCGAATTGAGCGCTGCCTTGGCGCTCGATCCATATGAGATAGATGAGGAAGACGGGCAGGGTCAGGGTTGTTTCAATGGAGAGTCCCTAAAGCGCCCCTAAGTTCAGCGTTTTTTTAAGCAGTGTGTATGTGCCCCAGGAAAAGGCAATCACGAGGGCGATCCACGGGACGGCTCCGAATTGAACCGTTAGGACCACAACGCCTAGTGCGGCGAGAACAACGGCTATCCACTGAAAGCGACGGAGACGTTCGTGGAACATGAACACTCCGAAGGCGATATTGACTAGGGGCGCAATGTAATAACCAAGTGATGCTTCAACGATGCGGTCGACGCTGACGGACCAGATGTAGGTCCCCCAATTGATGCCCAGAAGAACTGATGTCAACAGCAACATCTTCAAAATGTTTCGTTTCCGAAAAGTCGCGAAAGTGGATCGCATTTCTTTTCGGAAAGTCAACAGAATAAAGCAGAAGACCAATGACCAGACCCCCCGGTTGGCGAGGATTTCAAAGGCACTGGCCTTGTGAAGGTATTTCCAATACAAGGGCAGGAGCCCCCACAGCGTGTTAGCGCCTACGCCGTAGATCAGGCCGGTTGCGTAATGGCTGCGATTCCTAATTCAAGGTCACCGGTAATTTGTGAATTGAACGGCGAAGTCCCACTTGGCTTCTTTGATCATCGCAATTGCGCTTTGAAGGTCATCGCGGCTCTTGCTGGTAACACGGAGTTCGTCGCCTTGGATTTGAGTTTTGATTGATTTTGGGCCTTCATCGCGCAAGAACTTGGCAACTTTCTTTGCGTTCTCTGTTGAGATTCCTTCTTTCAAAGGGCAGTTGATTTTGTAAACCTTGCCACTGAGTGTTGGTTCGCTTGGGTCGATGTGCTTGAGGGAAACTCCACGCTTGACAAGCTTGTCTTTCAGGACATCGAGAGCAGCTTTCGCGCGCTCTTCCGTACTTGCCTCAATCAAAATCTTTTCTCCCTCTAATTCCAATTTTGATCCAGTGTTTTTGAAATCAAAACGCGTATCGATTTCGCGGGTTGCTTGATTAACGGCGTTATCCAACTCCATGCGATCAATCTTTGAGACAACATCGAAACTGCTATCGGATGCCACGTGAGATCCCCTCTCTACTCATTGGTAAGTCACAGATCGTTATCTGTTTCAGTTTAAGCAAGTTGATCTCACTTAAAAACTGAGATACCGATCGGTAACTCTGTTTCCTTGTAATAAACATCACGATAGTTTTGGTTAACCCCCAACTTCGTGAGTAGGTAGATTATGCCCTTTCCCGCCGCTGATCGCTAAAGGAGAGTCAATGACGACTTCAACGGTTACAAATGAAAAATTGCTGCTCTGGGTGGATGAAGTTGCCGCCCTTACGCAACCTGACCAAATCTACTGGTGCGACGGCAGTGAGAAGGAATGGGAGCAGATCACTTCCGGGTTGGTAGAAGCAGGAACTTTCGTGCGCCTCGCCAAGAAGCCTAATTCCTTCTGGTGTGCCTCCGACCCATCGGATGTCGCACGAGTGGAGGACCGTACATTCATCTGCTCGACTGATGAGTCCGACGCAGGGCCGACCAACAACTGGATGGATCCCACCGAAATGAAAGGGATCATGATTGATCTGTACCGCGGAAGCATGCGCGGGCGGACAATGTATGTCATTCCTTTCTGCATGGGCCCAATTGATGCAGTTGACCCGATGTTCGGCGTGCAGATCACTGATAGCGCCTACGTTGTCGCCTCGATGCGCATCATGACAAGAATGGGAAGCGCCGCACTTGAAGCGATGGGCGACGGCCGATATGTCGCCGCACTTCACTCTGTGGGCGCGCCACTCGTTGACGGAGCCGAGGATGTTCCTTGGCCATGCAATCCAACAAAGTACATTGTCCAGTTCCCAGAAGATCATGCGATTTGGTCCTACGGTTCTGGTTACGGAGGCAATGCACTGCTTGGAAAGAAATGCTACTCATTGCGAATTGCCTCTGTCATTGGTCGGGATGAAGGATGGCTTGCCGAGCACATGCTTATTTTGAAGATCACGCCTCCTCACGGAAACCCTCACTATATTGCGGCGGCGTTCCCCTCAGCCTGTGGGAAGACGAACCTGGCAATGCTCGAGCCAACGATTTCCGGATGGAAAGTAGAAGTTCTTGGCGATGACATTGCATGGATGCGCTTTGGAAATGACGGCCGCCTATATGCAATGAACCCGGAAGCAGGCTTCTTTGGCGTTGCACCCGGAACTGGCTGGGGCACCAACGCCAATGCTATGAGGACTATCGAACAAGGAAATTCGATTTTCACAAATGTTGCGCTCACCGACGACGGCGATGTTTGGTGGGAGGGTATGACGGACGAGGCACCTGCTCACCTGATCGACTGGAAAATGCGTGACTGGACTCCAGAATCCGGAGAACTTTCATCGCACCCGAAATCACGTGTCTGTACACCAGCAGCGCAGTGTCCGATCATCGCCCCTGAGTGGGAAAGTCCTCAAGGTGTGCCGATCTCTGCAATCTTCTTCGGAGGTCGCCGCAAGACAACAGTTCCATTGGTCGTTCAATCGCGAGATTGGGAGCACGGAGTCTTCTTAGGAGCCACTCTCTCCTCGGAAACAACAGCTGCGGCCACTGGCCAAGTGGGAATCGTTCGGCGGGATCCGTTTGCAATGCTTCCATTCATTGGTTATCACGTTGGAGATTATCTTCAGCATTGGATCACCCTTGGTCAGAACAAGGATCAGTCGAAGTTGCCGAAAATCTTCTACGTCAACTGGTTCCGTCGAGGTGCCGATGGCAAGTTCCTGTGGCCAGGCTATGGAGAAAATTCACGAGTCATCAAATGGGCAATTGAGCAGATCGAAGGCGCGGATAATGCCGTTCCGACCGCGATAGGTCTCTCACCTACGCCTGGTTCACTAGACGTCGAAGGACTCGATGTGAGTGATGACGATATTCAGACCGCGCTCAATGTTGATATTGACGAGTGGAAGCAGGAGATCCCGCTGATCGAGGAATGGTTTGCCAAGATCGGCGAGAAACTGCCAACTGAGTTGGTTTCGCAACTGGAGAGGCTAAAAGCGCGACTCTAGACCTGTGCAAAAGTAAGAGGCCGAACTCGAAGGGGGGGCTCGGCCTCGCGCTTCTCAAAAACTATTTTATTAATTTCCAGTTTCTTGGACCGTCGCACCAATGAACAAACCAAATCCCACGGAAAGTCACTGAACCGGTATTTCGGAATTTGTGGGGGATTGAAGAGTCAAACCCTATGGAATGGTTTTTTGAAAGCGTCAGCATCAGATCGCCAATCACGACCTCAACTTCTCCTTCAAGGGCGTAGGCGTACTCATAACCATGATGGGTGGCGAGGGCTCCAGCGTCGAGGGATTCGGTGCCCGGTTCATACACGATCTCCATGAAGTTGACCGACTTTTCGGATGTGGCCGCAAGCCTTTCCCATTGGATGCCTGACTCGGTCGTGATGAGACTTCGATTGCCTGGGCTTACCGCTGAAATTCGAGCTTGAGATTCATCCCAAACCGCGTGTGGATGACCAGAATCATCCCGTCGCACGATCTCGGGAGTCGGAGTTGGGCTGGTGGCAATCTGGCCGTCCCACGTCGACTCGAAAAGCGCATCCATGGGAACACCTAGAAGCGTGGCAAAGCCGTAGAGAGTGGCCACGGAGGGTTGAGACTTCCCGTTCTCTATCTGTGAGACAAAAGAAGGCGAAACATCAAGTTGGCGGGCTACCTCACGCAGCGAAAGATCAGCTTTCTGCCGGATTTCCTTCAGCCGCGGCCCGATATTGTCAACGGAACCTCTCATGGCTCCCCCTCTCCGTTTCAATGTGCGACCTGACTTCAACTCGGTTGGCCGCCAACTGAGGCATTATTCCAGTGTTTACTCCCGCTGTACAGCGAGCCTTCCAAGGTGCAGGCTCATCCTCCCGACTTCTTCGTCTGGGCGGGGAAGACGCCGGGGTGCTGGGCGAGTTCATGTCGAGTTCGTCGGATGTGTCCGAAAAGAATTCGCTCGGCATCGTCTAGGTCATTTTTCAGGATCGCAGAGAGCAGGAGGTGATGCTCGTAATGCGCCGGCTTGAAGCCGTCGCTGGCGAGAAGCCTTGTATAGGCCCGGCGATAGTGCTGAGTTGTATTCCAGAGCCGGTTGACCATCTCACCTAGAAGGGCGGTATCTGCGCCTTGGTAGGAGAGCAGATGGAACTCACGGTCCAATTTTAGAAAGACTTCGACCTCCTTGTTCTTCTCCATTTGGCTGGCGAGGTCTGCCAGGTGATCGATTTTCGCTTTAGTCAGGTGAGGGATGCTCAGACGCAGAAGCAGTGGTTCAATCCGTTCACGAATTTGATACATCTCTTCGCACTCAGCAAGGCTCAGTTGGGCGATCCATGCTCCAGTATGAGCAACAAGATTTATCAGTCCCTCAGCTTCTAGCATTCGAAAGGCTTCCCGGACAGGTGATCGACTTGCGCCGAATTGTTCTGCAACGTCTTCTTGTCGAACTCGCACTCCGGGTGGGTATTTACCGGCCAGGATGTCCTCCTTGAGGGAGGCCGCGATGCGATGGCTTGTTGCAAGTTCGCTTTCAGAACTCACTGACATATTGTTTTCACCGCATCTCTTTGTTGGAGTTATTTTTCGGGATTAGCCGGATGCCAGAGTCTAAGGGTGGTCGTTTTCTCATATGCCTTCCCACTTGGAAAGCTTACGAGTTCCAATTGCATTCCCCAGGGGCTCAAGAAATAGACCCAGGTCTGGCCTTCACTGGCGTTGCGGCTCATGGTTGGCTCTCCAAGGAATTGAACGCCTTTCGACTTTAAGTATCCGTATGCTTTTTCAAAATCATCGACATAGAAAGCAAGATGATGGCCGCCGATATCGCTATTGAGCGGTTGAGGAGCCGGCGGTTCGAAGGGCTCATACTGAAAGATCTCGAAATTGGGACCCTGTCTGCACCTGAAGAACCGCAACTCTCGCATGACTGTTCGAGGATGAACATTGAGATGCTCTCTCATCCAATCATCGTCTCGAACGAATGGTCCGAGGGAGTAGACGAGTTCGCATCCGATCACGTCGACGAAGAAGCGCGTTGCTTGTTCTAGATCGGGCACGGTGAAGCCGATGTGTTCAGTGCCTCGCAGACCTGGAATTCCCATCGTCATCTCTTGCCTCTCCTTAATTGGATCCAATAATAGGCACAATTAAGAAAAAAATGGTAGGAAAAGGGACAAATATGGTTCGAAAACCTTGCGATTGGACTCAATCCCGTTTACAGTTCTGATCAACCCGGCCCAGATGCCCTTGGCCGCGCCTTCGAGGAGATGCCATGGCCGATCACACCCCCTTGTCACCAGCAAAGGCTTGGGTAGAGCTTCGAACGACCCCCGAGGATTGGAGGGCTGCTGATCCGGCACTCCTTGCCACGATGTTGGGCCAACTCCACCTCATTCGCGCCTTCGAGGAAGCGGTATTGGAATTGGCAGGAGAGAGTTTGGTGCACGGCCCGGCCCACAGCAGTGTCGGGCAGGAAGGGGGGGCTGTCGGATCCATTGTCGGGTTGGGGGCTGCGGATGCGATTAACGGATCACACAGAGGTCATCACCAGTTTCTTGCAAAGGTAATCAACCATGTCTCTGGTGGAAAACTAGATTTGGGAAATCTTGTCACGCAAGATCTCCAGGTTGTTTTGCAGCGCACTTTGGCAGAAATTCTTGGGCTTGCTCAGGGCTACTGCGCTGGTCGTGGGGGATCGATGCACCTGCAGAATTTTGAAGCCGGCGCCCTTGGGACAAATGCAATAGTTGGCGGCGGTGTTCCACTTGCTGCGGGAAATGCTTGGTCGCAGAAGCATGCTGGCACGGACAACATCACGGTGTCCTACTTTGGAGACGGTGCGGTAAATATTGGTTCCGTTCTTGAAACAATGAACTTGGCATCGGCATGGAAATTGCCCCTGTGTTTCTTCATTGAGAATAACTTATACGCGGTCTCCACCCATGTCAGCGAGGTTAATGGAGAGGCGCGACTTTCGGGACGTGGATTGGGATTTGCCATTCCAAGCTGGCGCGTCGATGGCATGGACCCGCTTGCCGTTCATCTGGCGATGAAAGAAGCCGAGGCATTGATGCGAAGCGGGCAAGGTCCGACAATAATCGAAGTAGAGGTGTATAGATTCTTCCACCAGAACGGCGCATTACCAGGAAGCGCGTTTGGGTACAGGAGTAAGGAAGAAGAAGCTCAGTGGCGAGAGCGAGATCCGCTTCGTCGCGTAGCGAATGAAATGATTGCGCTAGGTCTCATTGACCAGGCGCGTGTCGATTCTGTTCGGGATCAAGCAGTCGCGGCGAACAAATTCGCGATTGCCGCACTTACCGAGCCGAATCCTGATGTAGCGGGCAAGCGCCGTATCCGTCCTAAACTCTGGCCAGATGTGAACTTTGTGAATGTTGGAGTTCGTGGAGATGCCAGCGAATTATCTGGCGCTCGCATTTTGGAACCCTCCTCGTTCACCGGAGCAACGGAAACAAGCAGGTTTGTTGATGCTATAGCCGCAGTTCTCGATCGACGCATGGAGACTGATGGTCGAATCGTCATTCTGGGCGAGGACATCCATCGTCTTAATGGGGGCACGAACGGCGCGACAAAAGGTCTATCCAAGAAATACCCTGATCGAATTCTTGGCACCCCGATAAGTGAGAATGCGTTCGTCGGTCTGGGCGGGGGCATGGCACTTGATGGAAGGTACCGCCCAATAGTCGAATTCATGTACCCCGATTTCATGTGGGTTGCAGCAGATCAGGTTTTCAATCAGATCGGCAAGGCGCGCCATATGTTTGGTGGGCAGAATCCTGTGCCTCTCGTACTGCGAACTAAGGTTGCGATGGGAAGTGGCTACGGCTCTCAGCACTTGATGGATCCTGCAGGGATCTTTGCTACGGCTCCAGGGTGGCGCATTGTCGCCGCCTCGACACCGGCCGATTACATCGGTCTGATGAATGCGGCCCTGACTTTGGAAGATCCAGTCTTGGTTCTTGAACATGTTGATTTGTACGGCGACATGGGCGAGATTCCCGAAGCAGATTTGGACTACCAAGTTCCTTTTGGCAAAGCCAACATTCGTCGCGCGGGGACAGATGTCACGGTGCTCACCTATCTATCAATGGTGAAACACTCCCTTGCCGCCGTGGAACTCTCCGGCGTCGACGCTGAAGTTATCGACCTTCGCTGGCTAGATCGTGCCAGTTTCGATTGGGAGAGTGTGGAGGCAAGTATTCGAAAGACAAACAATGTTCTCATAGTGGAACAAGGCGCACGGGGTACTTCCTATGGTGGGTGGGTTGCCGATGAAATCCAACGTCGATTCTTCGACTGGCTCGACCAGCCGGTTCAGCGCGTTACGGGGGGAGAAGCATCCCCAAGTATTTCGAAGGTCCTCGAACGTGCCGCCATCGCCGGCGTCGAAGAAATAGTTGTGGGGCTAGACGCCGTTCGCAGAGGATTTGGCGGTACGAAATAACATGGCCAGCATCATGAGAATGCCAGAAGTACTGGCGAATGCAACTGAGGCGATCATTTCCAAGTGGCTTGTTGAGGAGGGTTCTGCTTTCTCCCTAGGTCAACCGTTGGCTGAGGCCGAGACCGAGAAGGCGTTGGTAGAGGTTCCTGCCGAATCCGATGGGATCTTAGGGCGCAAATTAGTCAAGGAAGGCGCAACTATTTCTGTGGGCGCACCGATTGCCGTGATTCTTGTTGCTGGCGAAGCCACTGATGACATCGAGAAGATCCTTGCAAGTGAGAACATTGCAGCGACACCGATCGAATCGACAACACCCGCTAAGGATGAGACTGTCGTAATAAAGGAATCAGGCCCTGCTACTACCGAGCGGATCTTCTCTAGTCCTCTTGCGCGTTTGTTGGCTAAGGAAAACGATATCGACCCAAAGTCACTCCATGGAACCGGCCCTGGTAGCCGCATCGTGAAAAGAGATGTCGAGGCGTTCATCGCCTCGGGAAGAACTGCAAAACCGAAGGTATCCCCTCTATTCGTTCCATCAGGGGATGGGTCTTACTCATCGATACCTCATACTCCGATGCGCCGAGCGATCGCACGTCGTCTTACAGAGAGCAAATCATCGGTTCCACACTTCTATCTTTCGGCTCCGTGTATTGCGGATGATCTCCTGAACATGCGAAAACGGATCAACGAGTGGGCCGAGAGAAAGGTTTCAGTAACTGATCTAATTCTTAAAACTGTTGCAGCTGCCTTCGCCGATGTGCCCGAGGCCAACTTAATATGGACACCAGAGGAAATTCGCCGATATGAAGACGTGGACGTCTCGGTGGCCGTGGCCACTGACAATGGCTTGGTGACCCCGGTAGTGCGCGCGGTTAATCAGATGAACCTCAACCAGCTGAGTGCCACAACGCAGGATCTAATCGCCCGCGCCCGAATTGGTCGGTTGAAGCAGAATGAAATCGAGGGTGGAGTTTTCTCGGTAACAAACCTGGGGATGTACGGAACGGACGAATTCTTCGCAATTCTGAATCCTCCACAGTCGGGAATCTTGTCGGTTGGAGCAGCAAAACAGAAGCCTGTCGTTATAAATGGGACCCTCACGATCGCTTCGGTCATCAATTTCACCTTATCGGTGGATCATCGAGCCGTAGATGGGGCCCTTGCTGCGCAGTGGTTGGCCGCTTTTGTGAAGCGTTTTGAGAACCCGATGTGGCTCGTGGTTTAGAGCTCCTTGATTAGCGCCGCATGCCAAAACTAAGGTAATCTGCGCTCGCCGTATCAAAAAATCAGCCCTGGCGGGTTGCCCGAGCGGCCAATGGGAGCGGACTGTAAATCCGCCGGCTATGCCTTCCAAGGTTCGAATCCTTGACCCGCCACTCACGCTCTTATCTCTGCACGCCCACCTTGGTTCCCGCGCCTAACCAGCCGCCAGTCTCTTTTTGGTGTTAAGTGTCAGTTCCCAATATTCCACATAATGTGAACCCATGCTAAAGTCCCCGCCCATAACGCATACGAGGTTAGTGAACAGGCCGTATCCACTAAATGACGAATTGGGAGATTCCATGAGTGAGTCACAAGCCCTTGCCACTTCAAAAGTTCTCAAGAAACCAGAGGTGACGAGTAACCCCAGAAGCGGTTCCCCAGAAGTCCGTAAAGTAGTCGAAGGTGTCATCGCCGATATTAGGGTTCGTGGAGATGTTGCGGTCCGCGAATATTCAGAGAAATTTGATCACTGGACGCCTCAGTCATTTCGGTTGAGTCGTGAACAAGTGGAGGAAATTGTCGCTCGGGTTCCGCAGCAAGTAATCGATGACATCAAATTTGTGCAATCACAGGTTCGCACTATGGCGCAAAAACAGCTTGAATCGTTGACTGAGTTCGAGATAGAGACTCTCCCTGGTGTTTTCTTGGGACAGAAGAACATTCCGATTACTGCCCTGGGTGCATACATCCCCGGAGGAAAGTATCCGCTGTTGGCCTCGGCCCACATGATTATCGTTACCGCAAAGGTTGCCGGAGTAGAACGCGTTATGGCCGCGACTCCCCCCATTAAAGGTGAAATTCCCGAGGCTACGATTGCCGCAATGCACCTTGCCGGTGCCGATGAGATCTACCTCCTCGGTGGCGTTCAAGCGGTGGCAGCAATGGCTATTGGCACCGAAACGATTGCACCAGTGAGTTTGATCGCGGGACCCGGAAACGCCTTTGTTGCCGAGGCAAAACGTCAATTGTTCGGTGAGGTAGGCATAGATCTCTTTGCTGGACCAACGGAGATCCTCATTGTTGCCGATGATAAGGCCGATCCGTTTATTGTCGCGGTTGATCTTCTCTCGCAAGCCGAACACGGACCTGAATCACCGGCCATCCTCATCACGACGTCGGAAACACTTGGGCTCAAGGTAATTGAGCACATTGAGCGCATTCTTCCTGGAATGCCCACCAAGGATTTCGCTGAACCGGCCTGGCGTGACTTCGGAGCCGTCCATGTGGTCCCTACGCTAGACGAGGCTTACGTTCTTGCCGATGCCTACGCTTCCGAACATGTGCAAATTCTTACTGAGAACCCTCGTGAGGCGCTTGAAAAGATGCATCATTACGGAGCCCTCTTCCTCGGGGAAGGCACGTGTGTCTCCTACGGAGATAAAGTAATCGGCACCAATCACGTTCTTCCCACCAAAGGCGCTGCGCGATACACAGGTGGACTTTGGGTCGGGAAATTCCTCCGCACCGTCACCTACCAAGAAGTCAAAGATACAAAATCGAGCGCGCTACTTGGAGAAATATGCGGACGCGCCTCGCGCGTGGAGCGTTTCGAAGGCCATGCGCGGTCTGGGGATGTTCGTGCTGCCAAGTACGGTGGCAACGAACTTGCCTGGGACGATCACGATTTCAACGCGTAGTCGCGCAGAACGAGCAATTCAGAGATGTTTCGACTAGACGGCAAGAAGGCGCTAGTCACTGGCGCTGCTGGCGGCCTGGGCCGGGCTATCGCTGATGGACTAACTCAACAAGGTGCTTTGGTTTATGGTACGAGTCGAGATAAGGCGACTGCCGAGATCCTAGCCACTCGATATGGATCTGAACCAATTGTCCTGGATCAAGCCGACTTGGCCGGAATCGAGACTGCAGTTGAGCACTTATACAAAGTGAGTGGCGGCGTTGATCTCCTCTGCAATAACGCCGGCATCAATGTTCCGCAAAAGGCTACTGACGTGGATGTTGAGACTTGGAACAAGATTCTCACCGTGAATTTATCAGGCGTTTTTTTCCTTTCTCAGGCAATCGGAAAGCGATGGATCCATGATGAGAAAAAGGGAAGCATTGTAAATGTGAGCTCACAAGCTGGAAGCGTTGCAATTGAGGAACGTGCCAGTTATGGAGCAAGCAAGGCAGGACTTTCGCATCTGACCAAAGTTCTGGCGCTTGAATGGGCTCCGAACGGAATAAGAGTGAACGCCATTGCACCGACGTTCATCCGTACTGAATTAACTGAATCGACTCTCAGCAAGCCGGGGTGGGCAGAAGAATTGCTCTCTCGAATTCCCTTGGGGAGGCTAGGAACGCCCGAAGACATTGCGGGAGCAGTGGTCTATCTCTTTTCCGAGGAAGCCAGCCTCGTGACTGGACATGTACTTACCGTTGACGGCGGATACACCATTCGATGAAGGAGCACCAAAGGTCATGAAGAATGAAAAATCCACAACAATTGCGGTAATCGGGGCTGGTTATATGGGCGGCGGAATGGCGCAAGTTTTTGCTCTTTCCGGGTATCGCTGTCTACTAGCTGATGCCAACTTTGAAATCGCCAACAACTCCCTTAAACGTTTAATCACGGAATCCGAGGCGTTCGAAGCACAAGGTTTGTTCCCTAAGGGGAGTACCGAATTGATTGCAAGCAACTTAAGCGCTGCCCAAAGCATTGAAGAGGCCTCGATGAGGGCCGATTACATTGCCGAAGTTGTACCCGAAGTTGCTGAAATCAAAAGGGATGTCCTTACGCGAATTAGTGGATCAGCCCGTACCGACGCAATCATTGCATCAAATACATCCGCAATTCCGATCTCGAAATTAGCAGTTTGGGTCTCTAATCCAGCGCGCTTTCTGGGCGTTCATTGGATGAATCCAGCGCCATTTGTTCCTGGAGTTGAATTAATTGCCTCCCCCGAAACAAGTGAAGAGGTTCTGCAATTTGTTGAGGGTCTCGTTGGCGGCGTCGGCAAAGTTACATGCCGAGTCTCTGATATTGCTGGGTTCATTGCGAACCGCCTTCAGTTCGCACTTTACCGAGAGGCTGTCACAATGATCGAAGAGGGCAGCGCGACACCCGAAGAGGTTGACACGGTAGTCAGTAACACATTTGGCTTCCGACTTGCATTCTTTGGCCCTTTTGCCATTGCTGACATGGCCGGACTGGACGTCTATGCCGGAGCATATGAAAGTTTGTCAGAGGCCTATGGTGAAAGATTCTCTGCGCCCAAATCGCTGTTAGAGAAGACAAAAGCGGGTGAGTTTGGATTGAAAAGCGGTGGCGGTTTCGTCGGTTTGGATGTCGAGCAGAAGGACGAAATCGCCGCCTATCGAAATCGTGCTTATGCAGCTCTCTCTCAACTCAAGAAAGACCTTGGTCCGCCTCCCGGATTCCCCGCCAAATAATTTGAAATTTTGCTAACGATTTCGTTATATCGGATTCATCGAAATTGGCTGCTAAGAACTTTCGATTATGAAAGTTTGCAAGGATAACTTTTTGATAACAGAATAAATACGTGGCGAATCACCTAATCGAGCGTAATTAAGACTGAGTTTTAGAAAAACCACCGAAGAATTATCCAAAAATACGAAAAGACCATCGGTTCTTACCGCGAGATATATGGCCAAAGATGCTCAATTTTGGTGTTAATTCTGAATTAACACTAGGTGATCTCCGCAACACTTTGACTTGACGGATTGTTTTCTCTTGCTTACTATCCAACCACTCATTGGGGGTTTACCTTGAAATGTGAAGTCACAGTGAACAAACAGTGTGAGCCATCTCGCTTAGTTATCACGAAAACGGAGTGCATGTAATGAGTGAAATGCAGACAGAACATACTCGCGATAAACGAGTTCTTGCCGGTGATGAAGCCGGATTCGGTCGTCATCTAATACCCGGCAAGCGCCCTGCATTGATCTTGGTTGATTTTGTAAAAGCATATTTTGAACCAGGCGCACAGTTGTACATGGGTCTAGATGATTGCCTTCATTCAGCTTCTCGATTGCTAAGAGCAGCGCGGTCTGCCGGCATTCTTGTTGTGCACACACAAGTTTCGTTCTCTGAGGGTGGAGTTGATGGCGGTGTCTTTTTTAAGAAGATCGACGCATTAAAGCATTTTGTTGGCAATGCACCACTTGGTGAAATCATGCCTGAGGTAAAGCCACTGTCCAACGAAGTTGTAATTGTTAAGCAGTATGCGAGTTCTTTTTTTGGAACCACACTTTCATCTACTTTGCAGGCAAGTGGGGTTGACACACTAATCATTACTGGAGTGAGCACGAGTGGTTGCGTTCGCGCGACGGCAGTAGACGCAATTCAACATGGATTTATTCCGTTAGTTTGCCGTGATGCCGTTGGTGACCGAAATGATGGTCCTCACGAGGCCAACCTCTTTGACCTCCAAGCCAAATATGCAGAAGTCATGTCCGAAGAATTGATTCTTCAATATCTAACTTCGTTCACAGAGAGTGCAAAGACCAAATGAGCAAAATTGACGAGCCGGTAAGTGGCAACATGTCAGCGGCAGTGAAGAGCAGCGATTCCCGGTTGGGACGTCTTCCTCAAGTGACGCAAAAGCTGGAACGGTACGGCGTGCTATTCGCCTGGATTGCCGTTGCCGTGCTTTTTTCAATTCTTCTGCCTAAGACTTTCCCAACCTGGCCAACGGTACGACTAATCTTCGGCACTCAGACAGTAATTCTCTTTACAACTATCGGATTGATGTTCTCCCTTGCTGTCGGGGAATTTGACCTGTCGATGGGCAGCATGGTCGGCTTTGGTGGATCGATGATGACCGTGCTGAACGGCACAAACCACTGGCCAGCTTGGGCTGCAGTCGGTCTCACGCTCGTCGTAAGCTTCCTTTTCGGGTGCATAAATGCGTTCTTGGCGGTTTATATAGGCGTCCAGTCGATCATTATTACTTTAGGTACTGGCACTTTGCTCGCGGGATTATCTCTGGCGATCACTGGAGGCCAAGTCGTCACAGGTATTTCAACATCTCTTGTTGATTTCATCTCTACTCAATTCCTAGGCATTCCCTTGCCTTTCTACTTCGCTGTTCTCCTCACGGTTGTGGCGTGGTTCATTTTGCAGCAGACCCCATTAGGCCGCCGAATGATCTTCGTGCAGGAAAATCGAGAGGTCGCTCGACTTGCCGGACTCAAAGTCAAGAAAATCAGGGCCGGTGGACTTATTGCGACTGCCACCATCGCTGGCTTCGCAGGAATGGTTCTTGCCGGAACAAACGGCGCTGCCAATCCGCAGGCAGGTTCCTATTACTTGTTGCCGGCCTTCGCCGCAGCATTCTTAGGTTCGACGGCCATCATTCCTGGGCGATTCAACGCGATCGGAACATTTGTGGCCGTCTACTTCTTAGTAACGGGTATTACCGGTTTGCAGTACCTGGGGTATGCCGGTTGGCCAGAGCAAGTCTTCTACGGAGGCTCTCTTGTCCTCGCAGTAACGATCAGCCATTTGGTGGGTAGACATCAGATCAAGGGCAACTAGTCCTAAAAGGCAAGAACGAACAAACCTAGAGTTCCCGAAGTCATCGAGAACAATCCAAGGAGGAAGCAATGAGAAGAGCTACACCAATTGCACGTCCCGATGCGGGAAGTAGGTCTCGAAAGAGGAATTTCGCAGCCCTATCTCTAACGGTCGGCATTGCAGTTACAGCTTCAGTTCTAGCTCCAGTTGTATCGGCAAGTGCTGCATCCAGCACTGCCACATCTGCTGGCGTTATTCGAGCCACTGCAGTCGTAAATTCGTACCGCAAGCCGCCCGTATGGAAGGGCCCATCCGCAACAGTGAGCGTAAAGGGTCTGGCTGGAAAGCGCGTCGTCTATATCAACGTCTCCAGCGGGATTCCTGTTCTAAAGTATTGGTCCGACCATGTCACGGCTCTCGCCCTCAAGTACGGCGGAGTTAAAGTTGAAGTTGTAGACGCAAAGGGCTCGGTAGACGAGGCAAACAAGGGTTTCGCCATGGCTATAGCAACCAAAGCAGACGCAGTTCTTCTTCAGGCGTTCCCGGCCTCACTTTTCAAGAAGCAGATCGATGATGCTCACGCTGCTGGCATCAAGGTCATCACTGGCAACACCGGTGTTCCCGGAGATGTTTCGGGGGGACAAGACGCCGAAGTTAGCTTTGATTACGCACAGGTCGGTCGAATCATGGCTGACTGGTTCGTTATGGACTCAAAGGGCAAGGGCAAGGGCCTCGTCGTAAGTTCTAACGATGTTCCTGCTTCACCCACCCAGGCCAATGCAATTGTTGCTGAGACTAAGAAGAACTGCCCTGCATGCAACCTGATCGTCAAGGACGTTCAGATTCCACAGTGGCAGACTTCAATCCCAACCCTGTTCCAATCAACAATTAACACAGATCCAACCCGCACTTACTTGCTTCCAATTTACGACGGCCAATCACTTCCTGGTCTTGGTGCAATTCGTGCGGCTGGAGCTGGAAGCAAAGTCAGCGTTGGAACATTCAATGCAACCCCTGGCATAGTCGAGTCTTTGAACGACCCAAAGAGTGGTCTGAAGCTTGATATTGGCGGAAACAACGAGTGGTGGTCATACGCCGGTACGGACACAATCTTCCGTGTCTTGAGCGGTACTGCACCGATTTCAAACTACAACGTTGGACTTCGCGTTTTCGATACCTCAAACTCAAACTTGATCAAGGGTAGCGATGACGGCCCATGGTACGGATACACAGGCTTCCGAGGACGTTTCACAGCCCTCTGGAAGAAGTAAATTCCACTTTCAATCCGCGGGTGCGACGAAGCACCCGCGGATTGAAAACCAAATATTTTGGAAGTTGACACTTATTTATCGGAAATTTGAAGGGAATGAACATGACACTCAGGGAAGGCATGCAGCAAGATGTGCAGCACACATTGAGTGCGCGCCATCTCGCGAAGACCTTCAATGGAGTGACGGTTCTTTCCGGAGTCTCGTTGGACATTGCACCTGGTGAAGTTGTCGCTCTCATTGGACAAAACGGCAGCGGCAAATCAACCTTTATTAAAATCCTCTCTGGCTTCCATTCCCCAGATCAAGGTGCTGAAGTCTTCATGGGCGGCGAGAGCGTCGTAGACGTTTTGAGCGAGGGTCCCAGCCGCACAGGTATGGCTTTTATTCACCAGGATCTTCCGCTGATTGAATCAATGACAATCTTGGAAAATCTGCGCGTTGCGCGATTCACAACAAATTTCGCACATCGCATTCAATGGAGCGATGAGAGAGCAACCGTGAAGCGAATCCTCGCCACGGTCGGTCTGGACCTTTCTCCGAATATGCGCATCTCACAACTCTCCGTTACAGAAAAAGCCCTCGTCGCAATCGCGCGCGGTTTGTCGGAAGTTGAGTCTGAGAATTCATCTGGGCCGAGACTTTTGGTGCTAGATGAACCGACGGCCTATCTGCCACAAGATGGCGTAAAGCGCCTTTTCCAAGTTGTGCAAGGTTTGGCCGACCAGGGCGTCAGTATTCTGTTCGTGTCGCATCGGCTTGATGAGGTTCTTGACTATTGCTCTCGCGCCGTAGTCTTCCGTGGCGGAGAACTCGTTGGTGATATGCCGACGGGAGGAAAGACTGAACGAGATCTTGTTGAGATCATGCTCGGGCGCGCACCCGAGAGTATTTATCCCGATCGCGATGTCACGCCGGGCGAAATCGTGCTTGAGGTGGTCGGATTGACCGGTAGCCAGGTGCAAGGGATTGAATTCGATGGCCATCTGGGGGAGATCATTGGTTTCGTTGGGTTGCCCGGAGAAGGCTATGACGAGATTCCATATCTATTGGCAGGTGCCCAATCCTGCTCAGCCGGAATGGCCGTAATAAATGGCATAGAAGTAGATCTGACTACACTCAATCCAGCCGAGGCAATTGAAAACGGAATTGTCCTGCTTCCTGCCGATCGCAAGGGCTCAAGTGGCGCGATAACTCTCTCAGTCGGTGAGAACTTGACTCTTCCTACTTTGTCACGTTACACAAGGTTAGGATCCGTGATCCGTCACAATATTGAACGCGACAGAGTTGCAGCTGAACTTAAGCGATTCACCGTTACGCCGGCAAATCAGAAAGCTCCTTTAGCGACTCTCAGTGGTGGCAATCAGCAAAAAGTGTTGCTTGCGAAGTGGGCGATTGCCGACCCAAAGGTCTTTATACTTCACGAACCAACTCATGGCGTGGACGTTGGGGCAAAACGAGAAGTGTTCGCCCAACTTGAATTGCTCTCGCGCGAAGGTGCCCTCCTGCTAATTAGTAGCGTTGAATACGAAGATCTCGTGAACATGTGCGATCGGGTTCACGTTGTTCGTAAGGGCTCCATAATTCGCACTTTTTCCGGCGATTCACTTAACGCACACGACCTCGCAGCGGCCGTACACGAGCGATGAGACACAAATGAAGATTTATGGCGCCGTGCTAGAACGCATGAATGAGACAAGACCCTATGAGTCGAGCGAGCCAATAAGTGTGCAGAGTCTCGAACTTGACGCCCCAGGTGCCGGGGAACTCCTGGTTCGAGTCGAAATTGCTGGGGTGTGTCATTCCGATCTATCGGTTGTAAACGGAAGTAGGCCTCGTCCCGTCCCAATGCTGTTGGGTCATGAAGCCGCCGGAATTGTTGAAGCGATCGGTGAGGGTATTGAGGACGTCGAAGTGGGTCAGCGAGTGATCACCACTTTCTTGCCGCGGTGCGACGAGTGTCGGGCATGCAGTTCGGGTGGTCGAGCGCCATGCACAAATGGGAGTGCATCCAATGCAGCGGGAGAACTCCTACGTGGAGGTTCTCGACTTCACATTGACAACACAGAAGTAAAACACCATTTGGGTGTATCTGGTTTTGCGACTTACGCAGTAGTAGATCGTCGTTCTGTGGTGCCGGTGGATCTGAGTGTTCCGGCAAGAATTGCCGCAATGATGGGCTGTGCGGTACTCACGGGTGGCGGTGCCGTCATTAACTCTGGCCAACTTCGATCTGGAGAAACATTAGCGGTCGTTGGACTTGGTGGTGTTGGAATGGCGGCGATCCTTGCTGGCCTCGCGCACGACGGTGTGCGCGTTATTGGTGTCGATGCAAGACCGGAAAAGCTGATTCTGGCCAGAGAATTCGGCGCCGACGAAACCTATTTGCCACATGAAGCTAAAGAGGCAGGCGTGAAGGCTGACGTGGTGGTAGAGGCAGTTGGAAGTGCCAAGGCTTTCGAATCGGCTATCGGGCTCACGGCCCCCGGAGGGCGAACCGTCACGGTGGGTTTGCCGGCGACAAATGACCTTGCGACGATTTCGCCGCTCATGTTGGTGGCTGAAGGCCGTTCGATTATCGGCAGTTACATGGGGTCATCCATTCCCGCACGGGATATTCCGATATTCATAGAAATGTGGCGGGCGGGGAAATTTCCAATTGAGAAATTGATTTCGGATGAGATTGAACTCGACGATATCAATCGCGCGATGGATCAACTTGCTGATGGCAATGCGATTCGCCAGTTGATTGTCTTCGGTTGAAGATGGAATTGCATAAGAGCAATGGGTCGAGTCAGGTTGCACTCGCCGCAGTAGTGATCACAACGATCCGCAATGACGAATACGATAAAGGGGACGAATTTATATGAGTACTGCTAGGACTCTACGAACGCTATTGGCTGGAACCGCCGCTGGGCCACTTGTCATACCCGGTGTTGGTACGCCGTTGGAGGCAGTTAGTGCTCAGGCAGCAGGCTTTCACGCGATCTATATGAGCGGCTACGCGGTGGCCGCATGGCGGCATGGACTTCCCGATATCGGATTGCTTGGCGCACGGGACACAGTGGACGCGGTAGAGGCAATTACGAGAGTCATATCCGTGCCTCTCTTGGTGGATGCGGATACGGGGTATGGCGGACCTGCCTCAGTTCACGCAAATGTTCGACTTCTTGAAGCTGCAGGCGCAGCAGCGATTCAGATCGAGGATCAAGTTTGGCCTAAGAAGTGCGGTCACATGGCAAATAAGGAAGTGATTGGCGCGGACGATGCCGCTCTAAAGGTCGCAGCTGCTGTCGCGGCGCGCACCAATCCAGATACCGTAATTATTGCCAGAACGGACGCTATCGGCCCCCTCGGGCTGGAAGAGGCAATCAAGCGCGCTCGAATGTTTGGCGATGCAGGTGCGGATATTCTTTTTATTGACGCACCCCAATCGATTGACCAATTAGCCACGATTGGAAAGTCCTTGCCTGGCCCTCTGATGGTCAATATGAGTGAGGCTGGTTTGACTCCGGCGATGTCTGCACCCGAATTTCATGCCTTGGGGTTCGGAATCGTGGCCTTCCCGACTGCCGCATTGCGCGTTGCCGCCAAATCGATTGACCAACTCTTTGCGGACCTGAAGGAAACAGAGGACACAAGACAGTGGATGGACCGTATGTTGACACTGGAAGATCTCAATAAATTAGTAGGTATTGATCAATACCTCGAGATCGACAACAGGACTTTCTAGGTGAGTCAAATGAAAACGTCTAAGAGTCTCCCGCTAGATGATCTTAGGGTCGTAGAACTCGGATCACTTCTGGCTGGACCTTTCTGCGGTCAGTTACTTGGTGACTTCGGTGCTGAAGTCATAAAAGTTGAGGACCCCGGTGTTGGTGACCCGATGCGCCAGTGGGGTCGGGAGAAGCCATATGGCACATCTCTTTGGTGGCCGGTCGTTGCGCGGAATAAAAAATCTGTGACTGCCAATTTACGGACCAAAGAAGGACAAGATTTGATCCGCAAACTCGTCGCTAAGGCCGATGTCCTACTTGAGAACTTCCGCCCTGGCACTCTTGAAAAGTGGGGACTAGGACCCGAGGAATTGTGGAAGATAAATCCAGGCTTGATTGTCACGCGCGTTACCGGTTTCGGTCAGACGGGTCCATATTCCGAACGCGCAGGTTTTGGTTCGATTGGCGAGGCAATGGGAGGCATCCGCTACATCACCGGGGATCCTGATCGCCCGCCGGCACGCACCGGAGTCTCCTTGGGTGATTCCCTCGCTGCAACTTTCGCTACTTTGGGCACTCTTGTTGCTCTCCATTACCGCGGCCGCACTGGACAGGGGCAGGTGGTTGATTCGGCCATCTACGAAGCGGTGCTGGCCCTGACCGAATCGCTCATCCCCGAGTGGCAAATTGCTGGCTATCAGCGCGAGCGAACCGGTGCGACGTTGCCAAACGTGGCTCCTAGCAATGTGTATCCCACGCAAGATGGCGAGATGATCTTGATCGCTGCCAACCAGGACGGTGTCTTTCGCCGCCTAGTTGGTGCAATGAACCAACCTGAATTAGCAGATGATATTCGATACTCAACTCACAGTGCTCGAGGGAGCAATATGGATGAGTTGGATGGACTCATCGCCAAATGGACGACCACCCTGAAGGCCGACGAACTATTGGAATGCCTTCATTCAGCGGGGGTGCCGTGTGGACGAATATTCCGTGCCAAAGACATGATGTCTGATCCACATTTCGCGGCCCGGGAGGCAATAGTAAAACTGCAGCATCCAGATCTTGGCGATTTTGCTATGCAAAATGTTTTTCCCCGCTTGTCAGAAAGCCCAGGGGAGGTCCGACATGTTGGACCGAGTCTGGGCCAACACAACCAAGAAATATACCAAGCCTTGTTGGGACTCAATGATGATGAAATGT
>CAYXIS010000015.1:0-18004 GCA_964465545.1 uncultured Bifidobacterium sp.
AAGGCCGCTGCCAAGAAGGCAGCACCAAAGCGCAAGAAGGCCGCCGCTAAGAAGGTTGTTGCCAAGAAGGCAGCACCAAAGCGTCGCAAGAAGGCCGCCGCTAAGAAGGCTGTTGCTGCTCCTGCAGTTGCGCCAAAGAAGCGTCGTCGCAAGAAGGCAGTTGCTGCCAAGTAACGACATTAAAAAGACCCGCCACGAAAGTGGCGGGTCTTTTTTTATCGTCCAAGATATCTAGAGTCTGGCTATTTCTCCTCAGTTGAGCCCTCTCGCAAGGCACTACCCACTTTTTCGAAAATCGCAGCAAGTGCCACTTGGTCTGCTTTTGATAGATGATCAATGAACCGGTTGCGCACACTTTCAACATGGTCGGGAGCCGCGGCAACAATGGCTTTCCATCCCTTGGGGGTCATCACCGCGAAGCTTCCACGTTTGTCGCTGGGGCAGGATTCCCGTTTGATCCATCCGGCCGTCTCCATAACTTTCATACGGTGAGACAGACGCGAGCGCGAGAGCATTGCGACATCGGCCAATTCGCTCATCCGCATCCGTCGATCGGGAGCATCGCTCAACTGTGCCAAGATCTCGTAATCAGCCATCGACAGATCATGACCTGCCAGGTCCAGGTCTAGAGCCTCAAGAAGGCGTCGGCTCGAGACAATATATCTGCGCCATGCCTTCATTTCGGTTGGATTGAGCCACTTAGGAGCTTGTGAGGTAGCGTTTTGTGCCATGCTCCTATTGTAGGTGATAAGTTGAAAGTTCAACTAGTTTTGCCTCAGGAATTAGCGAGCAATTCGCTGGCGATGCAAGGGATTGGATACACATGAAGAGCGGAATAGATACCTCTTATATAGACCGGGCCGTCCGTGTTCAAGATGACCTCTTTCGCCACTTCAACGGTAGGTGGCTAGATACCCATGAAATACCCGCCGATCGAGCCTCTGATGGCGTGGGGTACAAACTCCATGAGCAGGCCGAACGTCAGGTGCGCGAGATCATTGAAGGCTCCCCCGCCACCGACGAGGGCCAGAAGATCGGGGATCTCTACAAGAGTTTCATGGACACTGCTCGAATCCAGGAACTTGCCTACAAGCCGATCCTTGGCTACCTCAAGAAGGTAGACGCAATCGCCAATGTGGGAGATTTTCTGAAGGTTCTGGGGCAATTAGAACTTGACGGCTTCGGTGGGATCTTCTCGGCCTTCATTTCCACAGATCACAAAGACTCTACGTCAAACATCCTCTACTTGACCCAAGGAGGATTAAGCCTTCCTGATGAGGCCTACTACCGAGAGGAGCAGTACCAACCCATCCGCGAAGCATTCCTTGCCCATGTAGCGAAAATGTTCGCGTTGGTCGGAATCGATGATGGAGGCGCGCAAGCCGGACGCATCCTATCTCTGGAGACGGCAATCGCCAGTTATCACTGGGATCAGGTCAAGGATCGGGATGCGACCCTGACCTACAACAAATTCACCCGTGCTCAATTGGAAGAGCTCTCCCCTGGAATTGATTGGGCCACATGGCTTGCCGCAGGAGAAATCCCCGATCACGGATTTGAAACCACCATCGTCCGTGAGCCAGATTTCTTCATCGGCATTGGGAAATTGCTAGCCCAATTTGATCGCGACGAGTGGCTCTCATGGCTTCGCTGGCAGGTCATCAGCGGCGCGGCACCCTATCTACACGATGCGATAGTGCAACAGAATTTCGATTTCTACGGCACCACGCTTAACGGAACGCCGCAACTTCGCGACCGATGGAAGCGCGCGGTGTCGGTGGTCGAAAGCGCCATTGGCGAAGCCGTGGGACGCGTCTACGTCGAATTGCATTTCCCGGCTACCTCAAAAGCCGCCATGCAAAAGTTGGTGAACAACTTGGTCCAGGCATACCGCCACAGCATCTCCAACCTCGAGTGGATGAGTCAGTCGACAAAGGAAAAGGCGCTAGAAAAGCTCGACAAGTTCACGCCGAAGATCGGCTATCCCGACAAGTGGCGCGACTACTCAGCCCTTGCCATAGATCCGATCGATCTCATGGGCAACATGGCGCGGATCGCTAGGTTCTCTAGGGACTTCGAATTGGCAAAGATCGGAGCGCCCGTGGACCGTACGGAGTGGTACATGACGCCCCAGACCGTGAATGCCTATTACAACCCGGGAATGAATGAGATCGTCTTCCCAGCGGCAATCTTGCAGCCGCCCTTTTTCGATATCGATGCCGACGACGCCGTCAATTACGGGGCGATAGGCGCTGTCATCGGCCATGAGATTGGTCACGGCTTTGACGACCAAGGCTCCAAGTACGACGGGGATGGAAACCTCAACGATTGGTGGACACAAGCAGATCGAGACGAATTCGAGGAGCGGGCTCGCGTTCTGATCACACAGTACGACGCACTGGTTCCTGCTGAAGCCCCTGATATTTGCGTTAACGGCGCTCTCACTGTTGGAGAGAACATTGGTGACCTAGGCGGGCTTAGCATCGCTTACAAGGCCTACCAACTGGCTCTAGGCGGCACTCCTGCGCCCGTAATTGATTCTCTAACGGGTGATCAGCGCTTCTTCTATGCGTGGGCACAGTCGTGGCGGAGCAAGATACGGCCCGAAGCACTGCGACGACAGATAGCAACCGACCCTCACTCCCCAGATGAATTCAGGACCAACCAGGTGGTGAGAAATATGGATGCCTTCTACGCTGCCTTTGAGGTCAAAGACAATGATCGGCTCTTCTTGGAGCCCAAAGACAGGGTGGCCATCTGGTAGTCCATCGCAGGGTCTTCCCAAAGAGCGCTGTTAGGATTTGACCATTCAAGCGTTCCTCACAATTCGGATCGCCCAAAAGAATCGAAAGGAACTTTCGTGAAAAAGAGTCTGACTGCAGTATTGGTAATTGGCGCGCTGGTACTAACCAGCTGCGGAAATAAGAAGGCGGATTCCGCCGCCACAGCGACGGCTAGCCCAACCACTTCAGCGGCCCCAACAGCCAGCGGTGGGTTCGGATCCCCACTTGCCCTTGGCGCAGGACTAGTTCTGACGATCTCAGCGCCGAAGACGTTCTCACCGGGAACCTTTGCCTCGAACTACCTTCCTGGACAGGCTGCCAACGTCTTTGACGTGACATTGAAGAACAGCGGAACTGTCGCAATCGATCCGGCGACGATTTCCCTCGCTGCCAGTTCAGGTACCAATACCTGCACCGACGTTCTTGATGGTGACAACGGTGTGACTGGGCCTCCAACAGAGCCTATTGCCGCCGGAGCTACCTCCAACTTCAAATTTGCAATTGGCTGTGATGCTAAAGCTGGGGCACCTCTTCACTTCGACATTACCGTCGGCGCTGCAACTGCTTCCATCGATGGAAAGATCGCCTAACAACCCTGGCTTGAAAATCTGGTGGGATTGCGAATTGGGAGTGGCTCTAATAAGAGCCACTCCCAATTCGCTTTCTATCTACTTTCTTTTACTGCCTGTACCTTAGGCCTTGACGTATAACTGTCCGAAGCCGAAGGTTCCCTGTGGCGCCCAGAAGTAAACGCCGCCGACCTTAGAACCCCAGACTTGTTGGCCCTTGCTGAAGACGGGTCCAATGATCCAGTACTGGTCCATTGCTTTTTGCGCCAATACTTTCCAGGCTGCTGCTTGCTGGGTGCGATTTGTCATGTTCAGTGCCTTGGTGACGCCGGCCTTGAATGAAGGGTAAGAGGCGTCTTTCCAGTTCTGGGACAAGTCGAATCCACCTTCTTTTATGAAAAGAGGGTAGATAACCGTTGAAGCATTTGCCCAATCAGCACCCCAGCCAGCACGTGAAATGTCACCCTGCTTGGCGGTGTCCTGAACTGTGGAGTAGTACTGACCTGAAGGAATGAAGTTGAACTTCATGACGATTCCTGCGGCATCCATTGCAGTCTTGATAAGCACCGAGGCCTTCTGCTGAGTAGATGTACTTGGAAGGTCATAGAACAGGCCCTTGTCAGGGTTGGTGGCTCTATCGTAAGCGGCTGGACAAGAAGTCTTGGCTTGGGCTAGAAGTGCCTTTGCCTTGCTTGGATTGCCGCTGATGTTCCACGAAGGATCGTGAATATTCCCAGCTGTCTTTGCGTAGTCAAGTCCAAGAACTGGCTTGATTGCGTTATCTCCAGGAGCGCCGTAAAAGGTTGATCCACCAGATAGGTCGATCAATGCCTGGGTGTTGTAAGCAAAGAAGACAGCTTTTCGGATATCGAGACAGTCCATGTGCCCTGCAGAAACATTCATCGCTGCATAGCGGACGTATGGGTCAAAGACGTTGAGTCGCTGATGCGCTTTTGATGGGTCCGCAAAGAATGCACGCAAGTTTGTCGTCTGAAGCGCGTCTAGGTTGACAGTGTTTGGAATGCTGTTATCCAGCATGATCTGGTCTGCTACGTCTTGTGATAGACCGAAGCGGACCACGATGTTATCTGGAAATGGGATGCGAACCATGTCGCTGGACTGCTTCCACTTTGTGTTGCGGACCAAGCCCAACTCATCGCCCTGCTTGTAATGTGAAATCTTGTAAGGACCATTGGAGAACGGACGAATGTCGTACTTGTCGCCGGTGTCCTTTGACTTCTTTACAGGTGATGCTGCTGGGTAGGTAAGTGCATAGTTGAAGTCAGCAAATGAGCGGTTCAAGTTGAAGGTGATCGTACTTCCGTTACAAGTGACTGCCTTGTCGTAGAGGGCTTGACCAGTCTTCTTGTATGGACCTTTGTATGCCGAACTTCCATTGGATGTTAGAGGAATCTTCAGAGCGCCGACGAGGTACTGAGGACCGTCGGTGATGACATCGGTGGCGAATGCACGAGATACGCCGTACTTGACGTCCGCGCAGGTGACTGCAGTTCCATCTTCCCATGTGATCCCACTTCGCAACGTAAATTTCCAGGTCTTAGCACTGTTGCTAGGAACACCGGTGGTTGTTGCAAGGTCTGGAACTAGAGACGATCCTGCTGAACCCTTGACCGGTTTGTATGAAACCAAGTTCCGGTAGAGGTAAGAGTTGAAGAATGCAATGTCTCGGCCCGTGTAGACACGAGACGGATCCATGTGGTCAAACTGTTCCTGATGAGTGATGAAGTAGAGAGTTCCGCCCTTTGGCACGCTGGCAGCGTCTGCACTGCTTGAGATTCCTACTACTACCCCAGCAACAGCGAGTGCGGCGACTGCGGTAGTAGCTATAAGGCGACGGCTGAAATGGCGCCTTGCCACTATTGAACCGGACATATGTCCTCCTCGTAGATAGTTCATTCCATTTCACGGCCGCGAATTGGATTAGAATGTGGATCTGCAAAGTTCACGATCTACTCCGCAGTCACAGATTCCCCCCACTTCATGCCGTATCTCTACGAAAACCCTGTTTTATTCCTGTGCGAATCACGCCTGCGCCCGGTTCAAGGCATGGGTCTAGTGCATATATCGACGGAAAGTGCGCCTAGTAGCTAACGAGTTGGAGAGTATTAAGCTGGTTCTGGAAAATGGCAGGCAATGCGATGGCCGGTCGAAATCTGAAGCAATTCAGGTACTTCGGTGCGGCACTTGTCTTGCACCTTCCAGCAACGAGTATGGAAGACGCATCCAGCCGGTGGGTTCACAGGACTTGGTAAATCGCCCTGCAAAATGATGCGCTCGCGCGCACGACCCTTAATTGGATCTGGCACGGGAACCGCAGATAAAAGCGCTTTTGTATACGGATGTCGAGGGTGGGCGAAGAGATCTGCCTTGTCGGCTTGTTCCATTACTTTGCCCAGGTACAGGGCTACAGCAGGATACGAGATGTGCTGAACCACTGATGAATCGTGGCAAACAAATAGAGACGACAATCCGTATTCTTGCTGGAGGTCGTCAAGCAAGTTGACAACCTGGGCTTGTATGGAGACGTCGAGGGCGGAGACGGGCTCGTCGGCGACAATGAGTTTGGGCTTAAGAGCGATTGCGCGTGCAACTCCGATTCTCTGACGCTGGCCGCCTGAGAACTCGTGCGGGTAGCGATTGACGTGTTCGGGGTTGAGGCCCACGCGCTCCATGAGGCGTTCGACTTCCTTCTTTACCCCGCCTGGTGGCGTGATCCCTTGAATATCAAAGGTCGCGCCGATCAACGACCCGACAGTCTGCCGCGGGTTGAGAGAGGCGAAGGGATCTTGGAAGATCATCTGCATCTGGGAGCGCAAGGGCTTCATCTGCTTGCGCGAAAGATGAGTGATGTCTTGGCCCTGGAAGATGATCTTTCCATCGGATGGTTCGTATAACTTCAAAACAGTGCGACCGGCAGTGGTCTTGCCGCAGCCTGACTCACCGACGAGTCCCACTGTTTCACCGGGGAATATCTCTAGGTCGATGCCGTCGACAGCTTTGACCACGCCCTTCTTCTTGTTGAAGAACCCGCCAGAGGTCGTGTCAAAGTGCTTCTTAAGACCTTCAAGTCTGAGTACTGGTTCGGTCATGATTGAACTCCCAAAGAAGCACGCGCCTCTGTTAATTGCGCTTCGGTCAGATGACACCTCGAAAAGTGGCCTGTGAATTTCTCGTTCAAATCAGGCACCTCTGTCGCACATCGATTGTTCGGAACCAGTTTTGAATATGTACAGCGCGCCCGGAATGCGCAACCTGCTGGAAGTGAGATCAAAGATGGAGGCTGCCCCGGAATTGCCAGAAGACGCCGTCCCTCCATTTGATCCAAACGTGGAATCGAGTTGAGCAAGCCAATGGAATACGGGTGATCTGGCTTGTAATAGATCTCATCGATATTGGATTGTTCGACAATCTTTCCAGCATACATGACGCAGGCTCGGTCGGCGACTTCAGCCACGACTCCTAGATCATGGGTAATCAGAATCACCGCCATATTGAATTCTTTCTGCATGTCTCGAAGCAGCTGAAGAATCTGGGATTGAACAGTCACGTCAAGGGCCGTGGTCGGTTCGTCAGCTATCAGGAGTGAGGGGTTGTTAACCAACGCCATTGCGATCATCACTCGTTGGCGCATGCCGCCTGAGAATTGATGCGGGAATTCCTTCACCCGCTTGCTAGCGGCGGGAATGCCGACAAGATCGAGCATCTCGACCGCTCGCTTGAATCCATCTTCCTTTGAACCTTCGTTGTACAGCTTCCATGCCTCAGATATCTGATCACCGATCGTGTAATACGGGTGAAGGGCAGACATGGGATCTTGGAAAATCATCGCCATCGACTTGCCACGGAGTTTGCGAACAACCTCAGGAGATGCCGAAATCGTGTCGACAGGGCCCGATGGCAAATTCAAGATCGCTTCGCCGTTGATGATCGCACTCTTGCGATTGTGCAAACCCATAACTGCCAGAGAGGTGACCGATTTGCCAGATCCAGACTCTCCAACCACTGCAAGGGTCTCACCGCGTGCCACAGAGAAGGAAATGTCATTCGACGCCCTGACAAGCCCATCCTCGGTAGGGAATGAGACTGTTAGGTTCTTTACTTCAAGAAATGGCTTCATCCAACACGCACCCTTGGATCGATGTAGGCATACAAAATGTCGACGATAAGATTTGCAACCACGTAGAAAGTCGCCGCAAGCAATGTAGTTGCAAGAATAGTAGGAAGGTCATAGTCGGTAAGAACCGCGCGCAATGACAATCGCCCCAAACCAGGCAGGTTATAAATTTGCTCAGTGATGATCGCTCCACCGAGAAGTCCTGCAAAATCCAAGCCCGCGATCGTCACGATCGGAGCAAGTGCAGCCCGCAAGGTGTGCTTGCGTAATATGACGCTCTCGCTGAGCCCCTTTGCACGCGCCGTGCGAATGTAGTCCTCGCTGGAAGTCTCAATAACGTTGGCACGAGTAAACCTCGTATAGGTCGCTGCGAATATCAAAGCAAGAGTTATCCATGGGAATATAAAATTCTTCAGCCATCCAACAGGATCGGTGAACGGTGAGACCCATCGACCCATGTCAATCGGATTAATCCACCCAAGTTTCAACACCATTATCAAAATCAAGATTCCGGAAACAAATGTAGGCAGAGATATACCCACTAGAACGAAGGCTGTGGCAGATTTATCTTGCCATTTTCCCTGTTTTCGCGCCGCAACGATTCCCAACGAAACACCGAGAAGTATCCAGAGGATGAAAGCACCTATCGCCAGACTGAAGGTGACCGGAAAGGCCTCTTTGAGAAGCTGGGTCACGCACTCGTGACGGTTGAATGAATATCCAAATGCAGGGGCAGGGCAACTAAATTGCGCGGCGCCCTCACCGTATGTGCGACCGGCGAAGAAACCCTTGACGAAGCGCCCGTACTGAACCTGTACAGGCACGTCCAAACCAAGACGATGGCGGTTGGCCTCAATAACCGGGGCTGAACAACCCTTTCCGCAAGTAAGTCGTGCGGGGTCGATCGGAAGAAAAGAAAAAATCATAAAGACGGAAACGCTGACCAGCACGAGTACGACAATTGTCGCGCTCAAGCGCTTGGCTAGAAATTTCAGCATCAGGTCCACCTAACGTTCATCAAGAAAAATTTTATTTGGCGTAGTTGAGGGTGGCCCTTGAATGAGCCACCCTCAACTCGCTACTTATCTACTTGCTTTTACTGTTTGTACCTTAGGCCTTTACGTAGAGCTGTCCGAAACCGAAGGTTCCCTGTGGCTCCCAGAAGTAAACGCCACCGACCTTAGAGCCCCAAACTATCTGGCCCTTGCTAAATACAGGACGGATGATCCAGTACTGATCCATTGCTTGCTGAGCCAGTGACTTCCAGGCTGCTGCTTGCTGTGCGCGACTAGTCATGTTCAGAGCCTTCATCACTGCGGCCTTGAATGCAGGATATGCGGCGTCATTCCAGTTCTGTGACAAGTCGAATCCACCCTCTTTAACGAAGAGTGGATAAATGACTGTCGAAGCGTTTGCCCAGTCAGCACCCCAACCAGCAGTTGAAATGTCATTCTGCTTGTCGTTGTTCTGAACTGTGGAGTAGTACTGACCACCAGGGATGAAGTTGAACTTCATGTTGATTCCAGCAGCATCCATTGCAGTCTTGATCAAGACCGATGCCTTCTGGTTGGTGGCTGTATTGGATAGGTCCCATGTGATGCCCTTGCTCGAGTCTGTGGCCCGAGCATATGCATCTGGACAGGATGTCTTGGCAGCTGCCAATAGCGTCTTGGCATAATCTGGGTTTCCACCGATCTTCCAGTTTGGATCGTGGATATTGCCCTTTGTTGGGGCATAGTCCAGACCAAGAACTGGCTTGACCGGGCTGTCGCCAGGGGCACCGTAGAAGATTGATCCGCCTGAAAGGTCGATCAATGCCTGCGTGTTAACTGCGAAGAACACAGCCTTGCGGATGTTGAGGCAGTCCATGTGTCCGGCAGAAACGTTCATCGCTGCATAGCGAACATATGGGTCAAAGACGTTGAGTCGCTGACCGGCCTTGGATGAGTCTGCAAAGAATGCACGCAAGTTTGCGGTCTGAAGTGCATCTAGGTCGACTGTGTTTGGAATGCTGTCATCCAACATGATCTGGTCTGCAACATCTTGTGAGAGACCGAAGCGAACCACGATGTCATCTGGGTACGGAGTACGCACCTTGTCGCTGGACTGTTTCCAGGCAGCGTTACGAACTAGGTGAAGCTCGTCGCCCTGTTTGTAAGAGGCAATCTTGTAAGGCCCATCGGAGAACGGACGAACATCGTATTTGTCGCCGGTGTCCTTTGACTGCTTTACAGGTGATGCTGCTGGGTAAGTAAGTGCATAGTTGAAGTCAGCAAACGAGCGGTTCAAGTTGAAGGTGATGGTGTTGCCCTTACAAGTAACTGCCTTGTCATAGAGGGCCTGACCGGTCTTCTTGTACGGACCCTTGTACTGTGAACTTCCGTCGGAAGCTAGAGGAATTTTTAGAGCACCGACCAGGTACTGAGGACCATCGGTGATGACATCGGTAGCGAATGCACGGGATACGCCGTACTTCACGTCTTCGCAGGTTACTGGCGTCTTATCTTCCCACGTGATTCCCTCACGCAAGATGAACTTCCAGGTCTTTGCGCTGTTGCTAGGAACACCGGTGTTTGTTGCGAGGTCTGGAACTAGAGATGAGCCAGCTGAACCCTTGACCGGCTTGTATGAAACCAAGTTGCGGTAGAGGTATGAGTTAAAGAATGCAATGTCTCGGCCCGTATAAACACGGGACGGATCCATGTGGTCAAACTGCTCTTGGTGGGTAACGAAGTACAAAGTTCCACCAGTTTGTACGCTGGCGGCACTCGCACCACTTGCTGTGCCAACTAGCGCGCCTGCAGCCATCAATGCGGTAGCTGCGGTCGTAGCTATAAGGCGACGGCTTAAATGGCGCCTTGCCATTTTTGAACCGGACATATGTCCTCCTCGTAGATAGTTCATTCCATTTCGCGGCCGCGAATTGGACCTTTGCCTAAGAGCTGCGAAGCTCGCGAACTACTTCGCAGTGCTAGATAGTGATTTTTCTTTCCCGCATTACTGCGGAAATCTATTTTCATTTCTGCAATCGTCATGCTGGTGCCGCCTTGGGATCAAGTGCGTCACGAATGGCATCGCCAAGCAAGTTAAGAGCAAGGACCATGACGATCAAGTAGATCGATGGGATCAATAGGTAGGCAGGATCAGATCGCCAGTACCCAACGGCATCTGACAAGACCAAACCAAAAGAAGAGCCTGGGGCTTGAATACCTACACCCAAGAAGGAGAAGGTGGCCTCTAGTGCCAGATAACCAGGCAATGAGAGCGACAAGAAAACGATTGCGCTTGGCCACAGGTTTGGAAGCAGTTCTTTGGTGATGATTCGAAAACTGGATGCGCCCAATGCTTGCGCGGCCATGACGAAATCTC
Organism: uncultured Bifidobacterium sp.; assembly: GCA_964465545.1. Taxonomy (GTDB): domain Bacteria; phylum Actinomycetota; class Actinomycetes; order Nanopelagicales; family Nanopelagicaceae; genus QYPT01. The sequence continues at coordinate 10,857 of CAYXIS010000015.1, forward strand.
GCTCACGCATGCTAAAGGCCTGCGACCTGATAAGGCGGGCAAAACCCATCCAACCAAAAAAGACAAAGAAAACAATCAAAACGATTACGCGAGCGCCATTATCTTTTGCAATCCCCCAACCTTCAATTCTCTGAGTCATGGGAAGGCTCAGAGCAATGATCATGAATGTGGACGGGAATGAAAGAAGGAAATCGGAGAAACGCCCGACAATGGCATCGACCTTCCCACGGAAGTAGCCGGTGGAAATTCCTATTAACATCCCCAAGCCAATTGATGTGACGCTGGTGATGAATGCCACAGTAAAAGAAAGTCTGGATCCATAAAGCATGAGCGTGAGGAGATCCCGACCTGCACCCGGCTCCACACCCAACGGATGCGTAAGGCTCATGCCTCCACTTGCACCTATAGGCATTGCAAATTCATTGAGCGCCTTTGGGTAAGTTGCTTGATCCTTTAGCCCCATGAGGTAGGTAAGCACTGGAGCGAGAAATGCGCAGGCGACGAAGAAGATCGCCACAATCGCAGAGAAAACTCCTACTTTGTTCCGCTTGAATCGCTTCCAGGCGATCTGGCGTTGAGTGCGTTGGATGATAGGTGCATCAACTAGAACTTCCTCGACTGCCTCTAGTTGCGACACTTAGGTGCTCCATTCTGCGCGCGCCTACCGCCACTCCCCGTTGAGTGGACACGAATTAGTACTGAACGGTAGTCAAAATCCCAATAAATGGAAACCCCATTCGTACCTTTTGAGGCTTTTTCACCGTCTATCCACACGATTAGGCGATTAACTGTTGCAATTGGGTAACGATCTTGTCACGATGCTTGACAATCAAGGAAATATGCCCGTTCTCTGGTATGAAGTTCAGTTGCGCTGTTGGAATCTTGGATGCCAGCCAACGGGAGTGCGAATGCGGAACCATGAAATCGTCATCGCCTTGCCAAAGAAGCACAGGGATATTTATAGCACCCAAATCAAAGCCCCAGTCTTGTACAAAGGCCAAATCGTCATCAATCCATCCATCAAATCCATGGGAGAGGGCCCGGCGCATGCCTGCCGCCATTTCATCGGCGAAATCGCCGTCAAGGACCTCCTTGTCCGCCTTTCCGATCAAGCCCCCGAAGGCTTCTCGAAGTCCAGCCCCTGTCACATGCTGCATTGCCACAGCATTGGCGTTCATCCATTCTCGAAGTGGACCCTCACCCTTCAAGGAAACGCCGAACTCCTCAATATTCTCTGGTCCCATTCCGCTTAGGAAATCAAGATCTGGTTGTCCGTACTGCCCCACCCCTGCCAACGTAATCACGCCGGCACAACGCTTATCAAGGCTCATGGCAAGCGCATGTGGTCCTCCACCAGACCAACCCACCGAAACAAACTTCGTGACCTCAAATTGGTCGAGAACTTGCGAAAGGTCATCGACAACGTCAACAACTTTGCGCCCCCGGTGGCGATCACTTTGCCCGTAGCCGGGCCGACTCGCCGCAATCGCCCGCATTTGACCACCAGATAGTTCGTCAATCCACTCTCGCCACGACGTCGAATTGCCCGGAGTGCCATGGTGAAACAGGACAGCCGAATCAGACTTGTGATGATTGTCAAGCAAATCCAGTGTGCGACCGTCGTGAAGGAGGAATTGGCTCATGCTTCACCTTAACTCAGTGAAATCACCTTTAGCGATAGGTGGTTCAATACCGAGGTGGAAAAAAGCGATTTCTCCTTTGAGATTTCTCACGTTGGGAAGGGTTTGGCTCGCGCCGGAACTATCTCCACTCCCCACGGGGTCATTCAAACCCCGTGCTTCATTCCAGTAGGAACGAAAGCAACGGTAAAATCCGTCCTGCCTGAAACGATGAAAAGCCTTGGTTCTCAAGCGCTTTTGGCAAATGCCTATCACTTGTATCTCCAACCCGGTGCTGATGTTTTGGATGAGGCTGGCGGACTCAGCACTTTCATGAATTGGCCGGGGCCCACTGTCACCGATAGCGGTGGATTTCAAGTTCTCTCTCTCGGCGTTGGTTTTAAGAAAGTTCTCGCGATGGATGCCACTACTTTCAGAGCTGATGACGTAGTCGCGCATAAAAAGGATCGCCTTGCTCACGTCGATAACGACGGCGTGACGTTCAAGTCGCATATTGACGGATCCATGCACCGTTTCACGCCCGAGATTTCGATGCAGGTCCAGCATCAAATCGGTGCGGACATCATTTTTGCATTCGACGAATGCACAACCCTGCACAACACTCGCAAATACCAAGAGGGTGCGATCGCGCGAACCTCTGCATGGGCAACCCGATGTCTGGACGAGCACAAACGTCTCACAGGTGTACGAAAAGACAAGCCATACCAAGCGCTTTTCGATGTAATTCAGGGCGCTCAATACGAAGATCTTCGGCGCACTGCGGCAAGAGATCTTGGAGGGATGACGTCCTCGGGCATATCCTTTGACGGCTTTGGGATCGGAGGCGCGCTAGATAAGGACGCCCTCGGCACAATCGTTTCGTGGGTCAATGAAGAATTGCCACAGAATAAGCCAAAGCACCTCCTCGGAATCGGAGCCCCTGAAGATCTCTTTGTCGGTGTTGAAAGCGGTATCGATACATTCGACTGTGTGCTTCCTTCGAGAATTGCACGCACGAGTTCGCTCTACACGATGCAAGGGCGGTTCAATGTCTCAAACGCCCCCTACCGCCGTGCCTTCGTGCCAATTGAAGAAAAGTGTGATTGCTACACCTGCACAAATTACACTCGCGCATATCTACACCATCTTTTCCGAAGCAAGGAGATTCTCGCAGCCACTCTTGCGACAATCCATAACGAGCGCTTCATCGTCGGCCTAGTCGACCAGATGCGCCAGGCACTCATCGATGGAAATTTCGAGGAATTGAAGGCCGATTTTCTCGGGAGGTACGCCGTGAAGAAGGTCGGGCCTCGCTAGGTCGCTTGCTTCAGGTCGAGTCCCACGGGGTTCCACCCGCCTGGCACCAGATCCAACGCCTCGTCCGGCCCCCAACTTCCAGTGAAATAGGGGTGCAATTTGGTCGGTTTCTTCAAAATCGGGTCAAGGACTTGCCAGGATTGAAGTACGGCGTCTATGCGCGTAAAACGAAAGTGATCACCCTGCAAGGCCGCATCAAGCAAGCGCTCATAGGCCTCTTTGCGCTCACCAAGTGCCGCGGCGAATTCGACCGTGAGATCCACTGGATACGTCACGAGATTGGCACCAGGCGCCTTGGCCTGCAACGACATATCCACGCCATCTCTGGCACCCAATCGGAAACGCACGATATTCGGCAAGGGTTTCGGGGTACCTGCATCTGTGAATAGCAAACGTGGAGGCTGTTTGAATTCGATGACCGCCTCCAAAGTCGTCTCGGCCATTTTCTTCCCGGTGCGCATATAAAATGGCACACCCTCCCAGCGCCAGTTGTCGATAAACAGCCGCATCGCCACAAAAGTCTCAGTATCTGAGTTCGGCGTAACGCCCTCCTCATTGAGGTAACCAACGTATTGCCCTCGAATCACGTCTTCGCAATCCAGGTCTCTAACTGCCGATATCACCTTGATCTTCTCGTCCTGCATCGACTGAGACGATAAATCTATTGGAGGCTCCATCGTGAGCATTGTGAGCACCTGCAACAAATGGTTCTGAAGCACATCTCGTGTTGCCCCTACTCCATCGTAAAATTTCCCTCGCCCCTCGATTCCGAAATCCTCTGACATCGTGATTTGAACATTGGAGACATAGTTGCGATTCCAGACGGGTTCAAACAGGGTATTCGCAAAACGAAAAACTAGAAGATCCTCGACGGATTCTTTCCCGAGGTAGTGATCGATTCGATAAATCTGATCTTCCGGCAGAAGTCTCTTGAGTGAGTCATTAAGCTCCATCGCACTCTGCAAATCGCGTCCGAAGGGTTTCTCGACAACGACTCTCGCGTTCTTTGTAATGCCGACATCTGCAAGACCTTGTGTCACGGGCTCGAACATGTCCGGTGCAATGGCCAAATAGATGACGGGCAGACTGAAATCCGCAAGTTTGTCACGCAGAAGAGCGAAAGTCTCCGGGCTCCGATAATCACCGACGATCAAATGCAACTCGTCCAATAAACGCTTCAAAATGGACTCATCCACATTCTTGATGCGATCCCGGATTGCACTTTCGGCGTTGGCACGGAACTCGTCTTGGGTCCACCTAGAGGAGGCGACCGCGATAACCGGAATCTCAAGTTCGTCGGCCTCTTCCATCTCATAAAGGGCTGGGAAGAGTTTCTTCTTAGCTAGGTCTCCGGTGCCGCCGAAAAGTACGAGTGAGTCTGCGCGCATAGTTGGCTATTTATTCTTTGATGACTCGTTGTGGCCGCCAAATTTGTATCGCATAGCACTCAAGACTCGGTTGGAGTAGGCGTCGTTGTCGCGAGATGAGAACCTTGAAAACAATGACGCACTCAAAACTGGGGCAGGAACTCCGGATTCGATTGCCGCCTGGACGGTCCAACGACCTTCACCGCTATCGCTGACTTCAGCAGAGTAATTCCCCAGCGAAGGACTCTCCTTAAGGGCCTCCGCCGTAAGGTCGAGCAACCACGATGCCACGACACTTCCGCGCCGCCACACTTCCGTAATTTCTGGAATATCCAGATCGTACGAAGGGCTCGCATTCTTGGCGGCTTCAAAAATCCCCAAGCCTTCAGCAAGAGAGGCCATCATGCCGTACTCAATTCCGTTATGAACCATCTTCACGTAGTGTCCCGCGCCAACAGGACCGCAGTGTAGAAATCCGAGCTCACTTGTACTGGGTTCGCCTATGCGCCCAACAGTTCGAGGGGCAGATCCAAATCCTGGAGCCAGTGCTCGGAAAAGGGGCTCTAAAGTGGATACGACCTTCTTGTCGCCGCCGATCATCAGACTGTAACCGCGCTCGAGCCCGTATACGCCTCCACTTGTGCCAACATCGACAAAGTTGATTCCCTTGGAGGCCAACTTCTCTGCGTTGATCAAGTCGTTCTTGTAGTAACTGTTTCCGCCGTCGATGATGGTGTCGCCGGGACTTAAGTGTCGAGCCAACTCTTCTATGGTCGAATCCGTGACAGTGGATGGAACCATCACCCAGATAACGCGAGGGGCGGGCAATTTGCTGACTAGGTCGGCGAAATCTGCCGAACCTACCGCCCCCTGCCCCACCAGCTCTGCAACGGCAGATGGCTGCAAGTCGTAGACCACTGACTTGATGTCGTGCCTCTGGAGCCTGCGCACGATATTGGCACCCATCTTGCCCAAACCCACCATGCCAAAATTCATCATTGCGCCTTGCGACATCTGATTCTCCGCTCCGGTTATAGGTGAATTCTAGTCAGTAGCAAGCGCGGCATGGTCTGCGAAGAGAAGGGTCTCGATCTTGCCATGGACATACGTGGCGGGAATCGACGGGTCCCGCCTGATGATTTTCTCAACTGCGTCATGTTTTTCCCGGCCACTGACCACAAACCAAACTGAGTGGGAGGAGTTGATCTTCGACATCGAAAAACTAATGCGCCGCGGCGGCGGTTTCGGAGAATCGATAATCGGAATCGCACTACGATCCTCGTGTTCTTCCCACTGGTCAGGAAACAGTGATGCCACATGACCATCAGGACCCAATCCCAAAAGGGTCAGGTCCATATCAACACCGGACAGATCCGCGTTGTATCGCCTCGCCGAGACTTCAACATCCACGTTGGCATCTGAGGGGAGAACTTGGTGAACATGGATAGGGGAATCCTCGCTCAAACCCATCAAGACGGGCCTCGCATTTCGTTCCACACTCAACTCTGGAACAAAACGCTCATCCCCCCACCACAAGTGCAACCCGGAAAACTTCTCGGGTCGCTCATTCCATGCAGCGACGAGATTCTCGGCGATCGAAATCCCCAGCGTGCCGCCTGTCAAAGCAAGGTGAAAAATGCCGATCTCTCCCAGTTGCTGGATTATTCTGATGTTCGCAAGTTCGGCGACATCTCGAACCATCTCGTCCTCGTTAGAGATGATTCTCAGATCCGGGCTGTGTTCTGAAATCACGGCTTCTAGTCTACTTTCCAAAACCGAACTTGCTCAGAAACTCTCCCCTCGACATCTCGAAGATGCTCTCAGGCCCGTCCTCTTCATCGATCTGCTCCCCGACGTAATGAAAACCAAAAGACTCGATAACGCGAATAGAGGGAGCGTTTTCGATACTAACCGTGTACCTCAATTTCTGCACCAGCAAATCCCCTAACGCCCAGCGCCACATCCCGAGGAGAGTTTCCTTGGCATAGCCCTTATTACGAAAGGCCTCTTGAATTCCAAGACCGATCTCAATCATACCCGCGTCATCTGGCGCACTATGAAAACTTGTGCTCCCGATGATTTCTCCGCTCGTCCTCAAGACAATCCATCTCACAAACCATCGATTGACATTGGGATCTACCCTCACCTGCGGGACTCTCCACGCCAACGGGCCTTTGTCGTCCATGAGTTGGCGATGAGGATTCGAGTATGGTTTGCCCTCGTAGATGGAGAGGTTCTCAGGATCTTCAAAAAGAATAACCAAGTCTTCCGCACATATGTGGTACAGATCAAGGCGCGGAGTCTGAACGAGTGTTTCCACTACTTTCCATTCATTCACTATCCAAAGATAACTCATGCACGTTGGATCTCATCGCTTTTTCCCTGAATCACATTCACTGATTTTCCTTGCAGGAGTAGCGTTATTTGCGAGGTTGTAGGTCGCCTCGATTTACAACAAAGCGAGAAGAAGAAGTACCATGAAGAAATTACACAAGGCAGCATCCCTCAATATTCTTACAATATTCTCTTTTCTAATGCTCTTTCTGTTTTCGCCGTCACCGTCTTCGGCCCTTTCACCCAGCGCTTATCTTGGCAACACAGTGAATTTCGCCGTTCTCGCTAACACCCCAAGCATCACCAATACGGGTGTGACAACGATCAGCGGAACCGCGGGTAATGATGTCGGTATCGCTCCTGCTGCCTCATTCACTGGAGCAGGAAGCGTCACGATGACGGGGGGCACCGTGCATCTCAACGACACGGCCGCGCAAAATGCACAGACGTCACTCGCCTCCGCCTTCACAACACTGAGCACGCTTCCCACAACGAAGCCCGACCCAGGCGT
>CAYXIS010000015.1:18014-28716 GCA_964465545.1 uncultured Bifidobacterium sp.
CCAGGCGTTGAGCTCGGTGGGCAAACCTTAACCGCCGGCGTCTATGCACACACGACTTTCGGTATCACTACGACGTTAACCCTTGACGGTGAAGGCGATCCCAACGCCATATTTGTATTTCAATCGGCATCTACATTGATCACAGCAGATTCAGTGGCAAGCAAAGTTGTACTCACCAACCAAGCGCAGGCATGCAACGTTTACTGGACCGTAGGTAGCGCCGCAACCCTAGGAACTAACTCGACATTCATCGGTCACGTACTTTCGGTTGCCACTATTACAGCGAAGACCGGGGCGATAATTGATGGACAATTACTCTCGAGAGACGCGGCGGTCACTCTTGATTCAAATGTGATCACCAACAACAACTGCGCAGCACCAGTACCAACACCCACGCCCACGCCCACACCCACGGCTACGGCTACTCCAATACCCACGCCCACACCCACTCCAGCACTCCCATGTACCTCGACAATCAGCAACCTTGTCTTCACATCGGATGGCGCAGGTGCCACTACTGGAAGACTCACATGGACTACTTCTGGCACTGGTCTTTTCCAGTTCGTTGGCGACCCGGCCCTGTATCCCATTCCATACAATTACGGGAACCGGACAGATACGTGGGATGGCTCTCTTGTAAATATGGTCCCAACCAAGAGTTATCCAGTTGTGGTCAGATTCATCGCAAGGTGCGGGCTGGTTTCCCAAGTATCACTGGTGATAACCAACCTAGCCGAAGTCCCGACCCCGACACCTACCGCTAGCGCTACTCCAACTCCAACGCCAACGCCGGTCGTAACTCCCACTCCTACTCCGACGCCCGTGGTAACACCGACCCCTACTCCGACGCCCGTGGTAACACCGACCCCGACTCTTCCGGCAACAGAAGTTGGAGGAGTACTGCCAAAGACAAGTACGCCTTGGTTTAGTCTGCTCGCCGGCGGAACGCTCTTAGCCCTTGCTGGCGCAACGGGCTGGGTGGCAAAGAAGCTTCGTGCCTAGGCCGATTGATCGGTAAATGGGTGACCCCACCTTAATCTGAGGAATAATCGCGAACTCTCAGATTAAGGTGGGTGTCTATGAGAATCCACCACGTCTTGGTAATCACCTCGCCGACGGCGTTCCTTCCGGTTAACAAAACCCCCAGTCTTATTTTGACGCTACACCGTTTGGAATCTAACCAGACACTCCTCTCTCTATCGATAGCAGTAGAAGCGCATGATGCCCAGAAAGCGCGAGATCTCTTGGGGCGGACCACTGACAATATCGAGTTTGTCATTTGCCAACCCACTAAACCTCGCTCGTTAGCACAAGCGCTTGTGTCCAGGTACGGCAATGCGGATGCAGTAATGATTCATGACGCTTCTCGGCCCTTAACTCCTGATGCGCAGTTCGAAGGCGTTCTCGCTGCATTCAAAGATGACACTGACGCTGTTCGGCCGGCTATGCCTTTTACGGAAACGTTAAAAATATTGGGGCGGGATTCGATCATTAAAGAAACACTAGATCGATCAACTGTGCTGAGAATCTCCACTCCCGAATTGATCCGGATAACCGCCATCGACAGGGACGGATCGGACTGCGGCTGGTTCCTTCCCCTTAAAGAGGGCGCGCGCACTTTGCATATTGAGGGAAGTCCAGAAGGCACGCGGATCAATACGCCTGCGGACCGCGACCTCATGGAACTGCATCAGGCCTAGATTCCACCGCTTCCCTGCGTCGCGATTACTTTCTCCGCCAGCACCAGATCGTGCGGGTAAGTAATCTTGATATTTGCAACTTCTCCCGGAACGGCGACGCTTTCGGTGTTCGGAAAGTATCGCTCCATGCAGGCAGCGGTGTCCGTGCCTATGAACCCGTCCTTCTCGGCTTGTGTATAGGCGGCAAGGACTTCTTTGGCACGAAAACCTTGGGGGGTCTGCACCCTGACAATACGATCATCTGTCACCATGTCGATTTCGAGTGGATCGACGTTGATGGCCGGCAGCGCCCCACCATGCATTTGCGCGGCCACAGCAATTTCATGGAAGAGGTGACTGCTTGCAAGCGGGCGAGCGCCATCATGAATTAAAACGACATCAATGCTCCCCGCCAAGATTTCCGAAGATAGATGCTTGAGGGCATTGAATTCAGAGTCATGCCGAGTTCGTCCGCCGTTGACGAGTTCAACCGTTATATCCGGGACCTCGTGAGCGAGTACTTCTGCTGCTATCTCAGCATCGGCAGGATCAATTACAAGGACCGCGCGACAATGCGGGAAGCTCTTCACCGCATTCTCAAGTGAATGGGAGATGATTCGACGACCCCCAAGGGGAAGCCAAACTTTGTTTGTGCTATGGCCAAATCGCGTCCCGCTACCAGCAGCGAGAACTACGACCGCGACTCGCATCATGCGTAAGTGAGGCCGAGGCTGTCTTGCTTTCGGCGGAGTTGAACAATCAAGCTTGATTCGTCCAATTCCACCTGATCGTAAGAAATCAGCTCGCCCACTTTTATCGGTTTCTGCACGATGGCATTCTGTATGAGTCCGATCGGCACCAAGTTGTCTCCCTTGGCGTCTTTTGCAATATCTGCGTATCCGCGAACCGTGTAACCGCCGATGCCATCAATTGTGTCTCCAGGAAATAAATCCCTCTTAGCCATGGTGGTGACTTCGGCCATCAGACTTGGTGCGAATAGCGAGGCCTCGCGATCTAGGACGGCGCGTGCAACCGACAAGGGGGCTTCAATGGAGGCAAGATGAAAAGGCCTGTAAAGCGCGAAGTACGGTCCTGGGCCCATGGCGAGGTATGTCATTTCGTGGTTGATGTAGGGGGCATCCGAGCGAACGATGACAAATACCCCAGGTGCTACATCCCCCATGCAGTAGTCCACAACTCCCGGACGATCGAGGACGCCGCCATCTTTTTGGAGTGCAAAAACCTCTGTTAGCGTCTTCACCGTTGCATGAGGCCCGTACATTCCACGTTTGGACAACTCCAGACCGGTTGCATTTGCAAGCGCGACCATCTCCGTCATTGTCTTTGAACCGTCGGTGAACGAACAGAGCATTTTCGGATTCATACGTTTCGACAATGCGCGCTCTCGCACGGTGTCGGGCGTGCTCAGCGGTTCGAAAGGATTGTTCTTGCCCTTTCCAGCTGCAACAACCTCGAATTGAAGATCGCGGGCGAAATCAACTAGTGCCTTTGCCTCAATCGGCTCGTCTCCATGGCAGACCGTGTAAACGGCCCCTCCGCTTTCGGCAATATTGTGAAGCAGCGGTCCGATCGTGACATCCATCTCGACATTAAGTACCGCAACGTCCTTTTTTGCCTGCAAGCATGAATAGGTGACCTGAGCGCCGACATCGGGAACACCTGTTGCCTCAACAACGATGTCATACGGCAATTCGGCGATGAATTCTGTTGTGGTGGTTCCAGTGGCTTTGCCTGCCAATATGGCATCCGATAGGACTTTATGGTCGGTGCTTATTACGACGTCTTTAATGCCGATGTCATTGAACAAACTCCTAATTCGATCAGCATCGACATCCACTACCAGAGCTAGAGACAAGCCCGGCATACGGAAGATCTGGTATCCAAAGCCCCGCCCCATCTGCCGTGCCCCGACTAGGGCAACACGGACATCTCTACCAAGGGCCTGTGCGTGATCTTGAAGTATCTTTGAGTACGCCACCGGTCAAATCTAGCCGAAAAGCTCTTTTTGGTCAGATAAGGGGGCGAGAAGTTCACAGAGAACCCACCGACTAGAGGTAAAGCAGAATGTCCTATTGGGTGTAGAGTCACAACCGTTAAGAATCCTTAGCACCCTACGCAATACCTATTTCCCTCATCGACATAGTTCGAATCACTAAGAACTAGATTCAAAAACAGAGGGTTTCAACATTTCAATCTTGCCGAGCCATCAACTCGCGAACCGTCTAGTGCGCCCTTCACGTCGGCGTCCAGTCAGGCAAGTGCCCGAAGCCAACATGGCGCACGTTTGATACATAACAGAATCGAATTAGCATGAAGAAAATAACTAAAGTCAAAGCATTTACTGCAATTGCATTATTGCCATTGTTAGCAATATTCATCAATCCAGCCTCTTCCAATGCCGCTGGTCCAACCATTAATCAAGGCACCACCACCTCTTTCGGTGTTCTTGCCGCAACCACTATCACCAACACCGGTCCAACAACCATCAGCGGAACCGCTGGCGGGAACATCGGACTTGCTCCGGGATCAGCGTTCACTGGCAGCACGACAGTGACAGCCTCCGGCGCTCAGCACATAGCCGATGCCGTCGCCACCACTGCCCAAACGGATTTAGTTACGGCATTTAACGACATCAGCGCACCTACTCCAACACTTCTCGCTTCTCCAGAACTTGCATCGCAGGTCTTGATTCCCGGTACTTACTCAACAACTGCAGGTACTTTCGCGAACTCGGGCGCATTAACCCTTGATGCAAAAGGTGACGCAAACGCAGTCTTCATTTTTCAAGCCACTACAACATTGATCACATCAACAGGCAGCACGATGACCCTTGTTAATGGCGCTCAGGCGTGTAACGTCTATTGGAAGGTCGGAAGTTCAGCAACCCTTGGCACGAATTCAACTTTCGTTGGTCATATTTACGCCTTGACTACAATCACCGCTGACTCCGGAGCGACAATCCAAGGACAGTTATTGGCTCGCACTGGTGCAGTCAATCTCAACGCCAATACCATCACCAACCCAGCGTGTGCTACACCAACACCTACGCCAACTCCAACCGTTAGCGCAACGCCAACGCCAACACCTACCGTCACGGCAACGCCAACGCCAACGCCAACCGTTAGCGCAACGCCAACGCCAACGCCAACCGTTAGCGCAACGCCAACGCCAGTAGCGACACCAACTCCTACGGTTACCGGTGGAAAGCTTCCAAAGACAGGTTCACCTTGGTTCAACCTCCTTGCAATTGCTGCAGGACTCGTTGTTCTCGGAGGCATTGGATTTAGAACTAGGAAAGTCATTCGGTAACTAGATCTATATGAGAAAACGCCCGATTTTCACCATTGTATCGACCGTTCTTATTATCGCGGGAGTTGCAATCGGCGGGTATGCGACCTTACAGATTAGAGAAATGAACGTTAGCTCTGGCAGCCAAGTGCTGCCAGAGCTAACGCATTTTCCAGTTCATGCACCTCCCAGTGCCGTCTATGCGAGCATCAAAATCAAGAGGGGTGATTACCTCGGAAGCATCACGATTCCAGTATTGAAATCTACTTTGCCGATCTATGAAGGTACTGAAGACGCTCAATTAAAGATGGGTGTAGGTCACTTTGAGGGAAGTGTTCTTCCAGGATTAGCCGACAATTCCGTTCTCTCCGGTCACAGAGATTCTGTTTTTTCCCAGTTAGGCAAACTCAAAGTCGGCCAATTCGTTACCGTCGAGACCGTCGCCGGTACATTTACTTACAAGATATCCGGCTTTCGTATTGTCGGCGCTAACGACCGAACGGTCATTGTTCCAACTAAAACAGCCGTGCTAACCCTGACCACGTGCTACCCATTTCGCTTCATCGGAAACGCTCCACAAAGATTCATTGTCAGCGCCGATCTGGTACTCCAATCTCCAGCACTCTGAATTTCCCCTAATAGGGCGGCAAGTTCTGATGGCCTCAAAACTGTGAGAAACTGCCCCTCATGATTTCCACACAGAGCCTCGAGCTTCGCGCTGGGGCGCGCCTGCTCATTGGCAAGGTGACGGTGCGAATCAATAACGGCGATCGAATTGGATTTGTGGGCCGCAACGGTGCTGGCAAAAGCACTCTGGCCAAGGTCTTGGCAGGTGAAACCCTTCCCGCTGGCGGTCAAGTCCTTAGAAGCGGCACTATCGGCTATCTTCCCCAAGATCCCCGCACGGGAGATGAAGAGGGCACGGTCGCGGAGCGAATTCTCTCCGTCCGAGGTCTAGACCAGATCGTCGCCCGTATGCGTCTGATAGAGCAACAGATGGCCACAGCCGAGGGCGAAGAACTTGAGATAGTCATGAATAAGTACACGCGTGCCGACAGCGAATTCACTGCTGCAGGTGGCTACAGCGCAACGTCTGAAGCTGAAGCAATCATGACGAGCCTTGGAATTCCCGAAAGACTCTTTGACGAGCCGCTCAGTGCGCTGAGCGGTGGCCAGCGCCGCCGTGTAGAACTTGCGCGGATTCTCTTCAGTGGAGCCGAGACTCTCCTGCTTGATGAGCCGACGAACCACCTTGATGCGGATTCCGTTGTTTGGCTCCGCGATTATCTGACGAAGTATTCGGGTGGATTGGTCATCATCAGCCACGATGTGAACCTCATTGAAACCGTAGTCAACAAAGTCTTCTACCTTGACGCCAACCGGAACGTCATCGATGTCTACAACATGGGTTGGAAGAAATACCTTCTTCAACGCGAGCAGGACGAACACCGAAGAAAGATCGATCGCGCCAACGCAGAGAAGAAGGCGGCGATTCTCGAGAAGCAGGCTGAGAAACTTCGTGCAAAAGCTACCAAGGCAAAAGCAGCTCAAGGCATGTTCCGTCGCGCGGAGAAACTGCTTTCCGAGTTGGAAGATGTACGCAAGAGCGATCGCGTTGCAAAGTTGCGATTCCCCACTCCCTCCCCTTGTGGAAGGACTCCGCTTTCAGCAACCGGTCTGAGTAAGTCATACGGCTCTTTGGAAGTATTCACGGACGTTGACCTGGCCATCGACAAGGGCTCGCGCGTTGTCATCCTTGGATTGAACGGCGCGGGTAAAACAACTTTGCTTCGCATGTTGGCCGGAGATCTTGAACCTGACACCGGCGAAGTCGTGCAAGGACACGGGCTGAAGATCGGCTACTACACACAAGAGCACGAGTCACTGGATTTTGAGAGAACCGTACTTGAAAACATGTCGAGTGCCCACGCCGAACTGCGCGAACCAGAGGCTAGAAATGTCCTCGGCTCTTTCCTATTCTCGGGCGATGACGTTCACAAGCCAGTAAAGGTCCTCAGTGGTGGCGAGCGCACACGTCTTGCCCTTGCTGTCCTCGTTGTGAGTGCGGCCAACGTGCTCCTTTTGGACGAACCGACCAACAACCTGGACCCGGCATCGCGCAACGAGATTTTGGGAGCCCTCGGGTCCTTTCAAGGAGCGGTGGTTTTAGTGTCGCACGACGAGGGCGCCGTTCGAGCGCTCAAGCCAGATCGAGTCCTGCTCCTGCCAGACGGAGACGAGGACCTCTGGAACGAGAGTTACCTGGATCTCGTCGAGATCGACTAACAAGGAGATTGACTAACTAATTAGTATCACCCAGCACCACAGCACGTGGGGGTCGCTCGGGTAATTTCAGACGTAGGGCGAAGAAGGCGACCACCAGCAAACCTCCGAAGAGGATCCCCAGCCAGAGTCCCCATAGACCCGCACCAAGGAGCACGCCCGCACTAGCCGGCCCCATGATCATCCCAATCTGCCATGTATTGGTGGAAGCCGAGTTGTAGCGGCCCCTCAAATGGTCAGGCGCAATCTGATTAACGATCGCGGGCATGATCGGCGACCAGATCATCTCCCCGAGGGCAAATACAAATTGGCAGATGATTATGGCGGGTACGGCGAAATCTTTCATGACACCGGCTATGGCGAGAACTGCCCAAGCAGCCGCCCAAAAGAACATGGCGATCGCCAGCCCCTTTGCACGGGGCATCCTCTCCAACTTCTTGATCACCCATAACTGGAAAATGGCGATGACGGCGGTGTTGACCGCGTAGGCCCACGCCAATCGAGCGGGCTTAACATCGGCGACGGTTGTAGCAAAGGATGTGAAACCGACTTCTAACTGGCTATAACTCAGAAAGATTGCAAAAAGAGCGACGATCCACACTTTCACGAACACCCGGTCGCGGATGACGTCGCCCCACCCACCCTCAAGGGTGGCGTTGTGCTCTCGTTGGGCCTTGGATCTATGCCCGACATTCCTCAATGTCAAAACAACAAGGACGTACACGAAGAATGAAATCCCATCACCTATGTAGAGAAGTTCGAATGTGCGGGGCTTGTCGATAGAGACCACAAGGGATGAGGCAAGTCCGCCAAGTCCAAGACCCAAGTTCAGGAGAGCAAATTGAGCGCCGTAAATTCTTTCGCGAAGATGATCCGGTGTCAGTTCGGTACTTAAGGCACCCTGCGCTGGCCACACCGCAGAATTTCCAACCGCGCAAATAGTCATGACAATGAAAGCATCGGAGATGGTTCGAATAAGGGAGAATGATGCATAGCCGATCCCGGTAATGCACAGCGAAAGAATGAGAATCGGGCGCGGGCCCCATTTGTCGATTAGTGAGCCCACCAAAGGAGCAGCAACTAAGGAAACAATCGCACCGTAACTGAACACCAACCCTGCGATCGATGTCGGAATGTGGCGAACCGAGTGGAAATATACGAATGCGAAGGGAAGAACGAGTCCGTTTCCGAGCGCGCTCAAAGTCACACCTAACAACATCCGGCGAACATCCGGCGGTAGGCGATCAACTTTCATTTCTTCATGCAACATCACACCATCCTAGGGGTGCCACTCATAACCATTGCTACCCAATTAAGGTGGTTTAGCCTAGATTTATTTTCGAGGTTTCGTCCAAGGAGGATGCATGGACTTCCAAACATCAAACCAGAACAGCTCCAAATCAACCACAGGCATCATGGTCTTGGTTGCATTTATTGTTCTCATTATCTTCTATTTCAGGGTTGGACTAGTCTCTTCGTTCTTCATATGCCTCATCGCCTGGATCGTCTTCTTTCTTATCTACTTTCGCTTCCTCATTGGCATCGCTCTTCTCGCCCAGATCCTTCTGTTTATCTCAATCTTCATACTGTCGATTGGGCTCCTGCTAACAGCTGGACCGAAAGCGAATAAAACGACATCTTCTAACCCATCGTCCACTCCCGCAACAAACAAGGTGGCACTCGTGCCATGCACGAGTTCATTGAATGACCAGCCCGTATTACCAAAAGGCTGGAAAAGCCTGATCTTCTCAGCCCCGTTGCGACCTAAGCACTACGGCGATCCCGCCGAAGCAAATAATGTGCGGACTTTTTCATTGAAGGGACTTAAAGACAAGACAGAGAAAAATGACATGTACGCGGTCTTCGCGAAATCTGATAGGAGCGCCATGGCGGGCACGACCTCCATAATTGAAGTGTGCAACCTTGACAATAAAGCCAAGTACTCAACCACATCAACTAATTGGACTCCTGCCTCGAAGACTGTAGTCGAAGAAAATTTCTATCTTCATACCAACTATTACGTCGCGGAGCCAGGTATCTATCGAATAGATGCCTACCTGAAGATCGGTTCAGGCAAATGGCAACTCATCAACAGAATGACCGGAATCACGATTACCGAATAGGAAGGCACCTAAATGCTGGAGATATCGGCACTACAAAGGTTTGGACGAAAGGGGCTGGCCTCCCTCGTTGGAGGGTTGTTTCTCCTTTCTTTATCTACTCCTATCCTTACCGCACGAGCCGATGACGCTGGGTGGGTCAAGCGCGACCCGAGTTGCTCCTGTCAAGGGATCGCATCATCGAGTGACGGCAGCAAACTCGCTGGATTCGTCAGCGGAGGAAAGGTAGTCACCTCCTCCGATTACGGCGCCACGTGGACAGCGCACGAATCAAACCGCAATTGGAGCGGCATCGCATCATCAAGTGACGGGACAAAATTGGTTGCAACCGTTGAAGGTGGCCAGATCTACACCTCTGCCGATTCTGGCGCGACATGGACGGCGCACGAGTCAGTTCGTCCCTGGTTCGGCGTCGAATCCTCAAGTGATGGAACGAAATTAGTTGCAATCGTAAACCCCGGCCAGATCTACACTTCCAGCGATTCTGGGATTTCTTGGACGGCCCGCGAGACCACGCGCGCTTGGCGTGCAGTCACTTCATCTAGTGACGGAGCGAAACTTGTCGCCGTCGTGCGTGACGGACAGATCTACGCCTCTGCTGATTCAGGTGCGACCTGGATTGCGCGCGACTCTGCTCGCTTGTGGTTCTGGGTTGCTTCATCCGCTGACGGGACCAAACTTGCCGCGGTTGTCTACGGCAATCCAGGAAACATCTACACCTCCTCAGATTCGGGTGCAACATGGACGCTTCGCGCCAGCGACCTAAACAAGTATTGGCAAGGCATTGCGATGTCTGCCGACGGCTCAAAACTCGTAGCAAGCGCCTACATGGGAACCGTCTATGTTTCCAGGGACTACGGCGTCACATGGATTACTAACAATTCCATTCAGAATTCCTATGGCGTCGCTTCCTCGGCCGATGGCAGTAAATTCTTTGCCACGTCTCAGAGTTACATCTACACCTATGGAATCACTGCTTCGCCTAAGCCGACACCATCGCCATCGGCGACCTCAAGTGGGAACGTCACCTACACGTGGACGAAACTCGATTTCACTTGTGCGTCGTGTGAGTCCATAGCCTCATCCAGCGACGGTTCCAAGCTCATCACCGCGGACAGCTCGGGAGCCGCCGGTGGGCACATTTACACATCAACCAACTACGGAGCGACCTGGACCTCCCGAGGGCCCGTGCAGATTTGGAGCGGTGTCGCCTCATCCAGCGACGGAGTGAGACTCGTCGCCACCGTGAAGGAGGGCATGATCTATACCTCCAACGACTCTGGTGTCACCTGGACTGCGCGTGATTCGGCT
>CAYXIS010000016.1:0-28613 GCA_964465545.1 uncultured Bifidobacterium sp.
TTAAGAAGGCCGCTCCTAAGAAGGCTGCAGCAAAGAAAGACGCTGAGTAACAACTCACCGAAATTGTTATGACGGAACCCACTCTCTTTGCTGAGAGTGGGTTTCTTCGTATTCGGATAGATCTTGCCTACGATGGCACGAATTACTCGGGGTGGAGCAAGCAACCTGATCGGCGAACAGTCCAAAGTGAATTAGAGAGCGCTCTGCAAAAACTCACCCGCGTTCCAGTTGAAACGATCGTCGCCGGTCGCACCGATGCCGGCGTGCACGCCACCGGCCAAGTCGTCCACGTTGATATACCCGACATGGAAAGTGGCCCATACGCCAAGAAGGCCGAGTGGAACATTGCAGACTTGCCCTATCGACTCAACAGAATTCTCGATGAGGATGTTCGCGTACTTTCCGTGAGCATTGCGCCAGTTGGGTTTCATGCGCGCTTTTCTGCATTGCGTCGTCATTACGAATACAAGATCCTCGACGGCAACCGATCGATACTCCCGCTGCGCCGCTTTGATATTGCCCCGTGGTATCGGCCTCTGAATATCGATCTCATGAACGAGTCAAGTGCTCTTCTCCTGGGCGAACATGATTTCGCTGCCTTCTGCAAATACCGCCCAGGTGGGACGACTATTCGAACGCTTGAGACTTTCTCGTGGCGACGCGATGAAGAGGGTTATTTGGTTGCGAAAATTGTGGCGGATGCATTCTGTTATTCCATGGTGCGCAACCTTGTGGGTGCCGTCGTGTGTGTAGCTGACGGGAGATTCGAATCCTCCTGGATTAGAAATGTCCTCGACAACCGGCAGAGGATCTCCGATAGCCTTGTTTTCCCATCGCGTGGTCTCACGCTGGTACATGTTGATTATCCATCAGATGATCAATTGCTTGCGCGCATCGAGACCACGCTCAGGCGCCGAGACGAAGAAGACTAATGGGCCACATTGATGTAAACGCCGTTGAATTTTCGCTCAGCGACGGTCGAGTGCTCCTTAACGACGTCAACTTTCGCGTTGGTGAAGGTGCCAAAGTTGCCCTTATCGGCGCAAATGGTTCGGGCAAGACCACGTTGATCCGCATGATTTCGGGCGATCTTCAACCAGAATCCGGTGCGATCTCGATTTCCGGCGGACTCGGTGTGATGCGCCAATTCATCGGCTCCGTCCGCGACGAGACGACGGTGCGCGAACTTCTTATCTCGGTGGCACCAAGACGCATTCGCGATGCTGCGGCTGCGGTCCAAACCAGCGAAGATTTGATGCTTACTCGCAACGAAGAGCGCGACCAGATGGCATATGCGCAAGCACTCGTTGATTGGGGCGACGCTGGTGGATATGACTTCGAAGTGATCTGGGACGTCTGCTGCACTGAGGCGCTAGGAAAGCCTTTTGACGAAGTAGCGATGCGCGCAGTGAATACTCTCTCGGGCGGTGAGCAGAAGAAACTCGTACTTCGGGCGCTATTGGAGGGACCCGAGGAAGTTCTTCTTCTCGACGAGCCGGATAACTACTTGGACGTGCCTTCAAAGCGATGGCTTGAGGAAGTCATCACGGAAACAAAGAAGACCGTTCTATTCGTAAGCCATGATCGCGAACTACTTGATCGAACCGCCAATCGCATCGTAACCCTCGAACAAGGTGCGAACGGAAACACTGCATGGGTGCACGGGGGGAAATTCTCGACGTGGCACGATGCGCGCAAAGCGCGCAATGAACGGTTCGCTGAAATCTTGCTCCGTTGGGAGCAAGAGCATGCCCGCCTTAAGGAACTAGTCCGCACTCTGCAATGGCAGGCCGCGAGTAGCCCGGATATGGCCTCGAAATATCGGGCGATGCAGACGCGACTCCGAAAGTTCGAAGAGGCCGGCGCACCAGAGGCACCGCCGATCGAACAGGATGTTCAGGTCGGACTTCGTGGCGGACGTACCGGCCTTCGTGCCCTGACGATTGAGAGCCTTTCGCTCACAGGACTCACCGAGCTTTTCAACTTCGAGATCTTCTTCGGTGATCGCGTTGCGGTCCTCGGCAAGAACGGCACGGGAAAGTCTCACTTCTTGCGAATGATTTCGGGCGACAAGGGCGTCAAATACACTGGAGAATTCAAACTCGGCGCACGCGTGAAGCCCGGATATTTCGCGCAGACGCATACTCATCCCGAGTTCATGGCTAAGACACTGCTCGAATTGCTGTGGGAGAACTTCTCACTTCAACTTGGGCCTGCCAAGAGCGTTCTGCGACGGTACGAGATCGATCAGCAAGCGGAGCAGAAGTTCTCCTCACTTTCAGGCGGACAGCAGGCACGATTCCAAGTGCTTTTGTTGGAACTATCGGGTTCGACCTTGTTGTTGCTTGATGAGCCAACCGACAACCTCGACCTTGCCAGTGCTGAAAGTTTGGAGCATGCATTGGGGCGATATGAGGGAACGGTCGTGTCGGTGACCCATGATCGCTGGTTTACGCGTGGCTTTACCCGTTATTTGATATTTGGAGCAAACGGCAAGGTGTACGAAAGCCCAGAACCCATCTTCGAGCACTAGATCCTGACTTAGACGACCTGACGCTTTATTCTGCTTGTGGAAATCTTCCTTTCAATACATTGCCTATCCAGACAATTCCCTTCTCAAGAGCAGCGGGCGGAGAATCGTTAAGGGTCATTTGCACTATGTCGGCAACCGATGTTGTTCTAAGTGATTCTCGCCAGGCTTCTTCGGCACGCCACATCGCCGATGCGATACCGCACCGTGGCGTGTAGAGGGAGGCATTGACTGCTGATGGGCCCCTCCTTCGAATTTCGGTACAGCGAAACATCCTGTCCTCACCGTCAACGGCTAAAACGATTTCTAGCAGGCTGATTTCGTGTGCGCGGCGGGCAAGGCGATACCCTCCCTGTTTTCCCGTGGTGGACGTGACGATCCCGGCTCGAGCCAAGGCTTGAAGGGCTTTCGCCAGATACGACGGTGGCACCCCGTGGAATTCTGCGAGGGCAGACATGGGGACCGCAAACCCGGAGGGGGCAGCTGCCAAAATTGCACAGCAATGGGCAGCCCATTCCACTCCCTCGCTCATCTTCATTCTTGGATTGTACTTGTCCGAGAAAAGGGGGAATGCTATTCTGGACATTAAATATCCGAATATAGACCGCTTCAGAGGCGCGGTCTCCAGAAGATGAGGAAAGAAATGTCGAATTCGAAGGTGACCACCGTGTTGGTCCTTGGAGGAGGGTATGGGGGGCTTAGCGCCGCCATGCGAATCGCAAAAAAGGATCAAACCAGGGTGGTAGTCATTGATTCCAGGAAAGCTTTTTTTGAAAGGATACGTCTCCACGAGTCGCTAACTCGACCCAATTCTCGATTGTGGCCCTACAAGGATGTACTTGCCCAACGCGGGATTGAATTTGTTCAAGGAAAAGTCTTGGAATTGGATCCGGAACTGTGCGAGGTCATTGTTCGCCAAGAATCCCAGACATTGAAATTGAGTGGAGACTATGTCGTTTATGCGTTGGGAAGTTATCCCGATGCGCAGGCAATTCCCGGCCTCGAGAGTTATGGGAATACCTTATTTGACCTGCAAAAAGTGGAGAACGCGCGCAG
This sequence comes from uncultured Bifidobacterium sp., assembly GCA_964465545.1. Classification (GTDB taxonomy): domain Bacteria; phylum Actinomycetota; class Actinomycetes; order Nanopelagicales; family Nanopelagicaceae; genus QYPT01. Next base: position 3,587 of record CAYXIS010000016.1, read on the forward strand.
CCTTATCGAGAAGTCTCAGAATCCTCGCATCGTCATCGGGGGAGGTGGCCTAACCGCAATTGAATTGGCAGCTGAACTCGCAGAAGCGTATTCATCGGCGCACATTGCATTGGTAAGTGGCAATGGCCTCAATTCGAATGATGGTCCAGGAGGACTCAGCCCGCAAGCAAGTGCTTACATTCGAAGCGCACTTACTCGATTGGGTGTGGAGGTCCGCGAGCGTGCTCATGTGTCCTCCCTCGAGCCAGGAATGGCGCGTCTAACTTCTGGTGAGACCATAGAGTTTGAATTCTATTTCCACGCTACCGGCTTCATTGTCCCAGATTTAGCGCGGCGTTCAGGATTGTCAGTCAACAAAGAGGGGCGCATCCTTGTTGACAGGTCACTGCGTTCGGTTTCACATGCCCGCGTACTTGCAGTGGGCGATGCCGCCTTTTGCAGCACCCCAGAAGGTCATCCGACTCGTATGAGTTGTGCCACGGCTTTACCGATGGGGGCATTCGCCGCCCAGACTCTTTTGGCCCTTATGGAAAACAGAGAGCCGTCGGCAGTGCAAATTGGTTATGTCGTAAGAAACGTCAGTTTGGGGCGTAATGATGGACTCACTCAATTTCTCGACGAGGAAGATCGTCCCTTGAACAGAATTTGGACTGGGAAGAAAGCAGCAAAGTGGAAGGAGTTCATTTGCAGGGGCACTCTTAGTTCGATTCGCTTAGAACGTGCCCCCTTGATGAGACAGATTCCGCCCATAAATCTTCTTCCTCGAATGTATCGCCTTAACAACCAAACTAAATAGGAACTGGATTTTCAGCCATCCCTACCTTGGAATTCCCTCAATCGCTGTAGTGGTGTGTTCTATTTCATGACTCTGGTCACGAACTCACTCGTTACTCGATCTTCGGTGCGAACGGCCAGTGATATGAGAGCCCAGAGCCTGTTTTCGAGCATTCATAATCCTGCTTTAGTGTTTCGGCGTTTAAGTCCCCTCTTACATGGACGCGAGGGGGAGTTCCTTGTTACTGATAAGTAGGTATTGTATGTGACGTGAGTGACGAGTCCCTAGTGGAGGTTTGAACCTAGTGATCGCACTAATTCGCAAATTACTAAAATTTATCAACAAGGAACAGCGATTCCTATCGAGATACCAGCGTTCTCATCCACACTTTTTCTGGTACCTCGGAATTGATGCCCTTCTTGCGACGGTCCTGGTTTTCGCCGGATTTCATTTTTTCGCTTCTGATTCTTTCGTGGGGCAGAAATTGACACACGCGGGAGCCGTTGGGATGAGCGCCAACGAATTTGTGGAACATATTAAGCACGAGGACGTGCTTGCTTACTGGCTAGGGCCCGTCCAGGGTTATGAAAACACTGTCAACCATGAGGTGGCTGGTATTGCCGATGTGTTCTATCTGCCCATCGGGACAAATCCATCCAACAAGAAAGACTTCCTTTTTGAAGTTAAGACCTACCAAGATCAGAAGGTTTGGGACGCCCATACTCACACCATATTGGCAAGTGCAAATACAAAGACAATTGCGATTGATAAGAATCTCTCGATAAGAATAAACCCAACGTCAATGAAAGGCGTGATTGCGACTTACGGCGACAAGCCCGAAATTGTTGCAATGGCTTACCCGGAACCTCAATCCCTCGCGGCGATGATGAAGGACGTGGAGAGCCTTAAACTCGTCCGATGACGGGGCCGAACTCTGTTCTTATAGTTGGGATCTGACCAGTCTGCACGTAAATTTGATCCCGCATTCTCATCGCTAAGTGCGATACTGCCTTGTGTCCAAAATGCATCTCGAGCAACTTCCAGTAGCACCGCCGTCGGTGCAATCTGTCGACTGGCTTATCGGAAAACTTGACTGGGGAAACTCTCTGCGTTCTTGGATTCCAACAGGATTCGAGCGTTATATCCACCTTCACTCCTTCTTCTCCAATCGTGACCATCAGCACGGCCCATCAGATCTCGAATATGGGATGTGGCATGGAGTGGCACTCCGTCAAGGGGAATTAGAGGGGGCTTTTCTCAGTTGTTTGCTCATGCACCTTGCGGAGAGGACCTCCACACCGCAAGAGATTTGGATGCTCATCTGGTTTGACTATGGCGGATCGCCAGACACTAATGGTTTGCCTGTTGAGGTCAGCGAACCCTTAACGGAAAGTGGCCGGAAGTATGTTCTTCGTCGAGGATCTCGAACAAATCTTGAAAGATCCTGTCCTTAGCGCATATATTCTCAGAAAGAAACGATGGTGGCAGTGGTGGCTAGGGAGGAAAGCATGATGCGTTCGCACAACAAAAGGATCTGGCCTCTAGGTCTCATCGTGGGTGGAGTCATTGTGATATTGGTAAGGACTGGCACTCCCACTAATCCGATGACCTCCGAATCGGGAGGAGTTCAACATGCGTTCGAAGGTATATTTTCGGCAGTTTCGAAGAAGGAGGCAGGTCCACTTTCATGGATTACTCCTGTGCACGCGGGGACGGTGTCATACGCTGATGACTCAAGAGCGTCATTGTGGGTTCCAAAGTCCTCGCCACTTGGGAATCGATCTAGTTGCTTTTTTGTAGACGAGCCAAGAAGAGGTGGGGCGTCAGGCTTTCTTGAATCCATGTGCACCATTCCAAAGTCGGAGGTAATTTTGGAACGCCAGGGGCCAGTTGTCATTGGTTTTGTGAGCATGGCAAAGGCTAAATTTGCCACCATTACCTCTGATGGCATTACGTTTGATGCACCTATAACCTTCGGATACTTCATCTTCCCAAGCGCCCTGTCGGGTGACCCGAAGTCGAAATTCACGATCTCCTTTGTTGATCCTGGTGGAGCGACCTGCAAGGTGAACGACCTTATGGCCCCTGGCACTGCCGATTCCATACAATGTGTCATCGCTTAGCAAGCCTGATCGCACGTTCCCCCTAGACCTATGAGTCAGTACCTATCTTCGAGAACTGATTCGCACGGAGATAATCCGCAGGTCAAGGACAGAGCGGTGAAGATCAAGTAATCGTGTGGTCCCCGAGATTTATATCGTTCTATGGATAATGAATTGAAAGCGACCCTCAACGAAGTAAGTGCTTCCGGTCATGATTGGATTTCCATCACGAAGAAAGTGTGTCTGTTTGAGCTGAAGATACAAACCCGACTTAGGCCTGCCCGGTCCCCAACCGATTTGAGCTGATTTGATGGCATGGATTTCCGTCATTGCACGTACAGGATGTTTGCCCACCGAATCGAATGCCTTGAATACGCTCCCGCTTGTCATCTTCTTTATAACACTTTGAGATAAATCCTCAATCCTTACGGTGTCATAGGAAAATGCAACGACCTTCCCATCAGCGGTAATTGCTCGTTCCATGTAAAAAACGTTTTCATCTGGTGAAGTTTCCAATTCTTCGGATTCGCTTACCGTTGGAAGTCGAGTCTCCTGCATCCTATGAATCATGCCCGGAGTGAAGCCCATTTCCTTGATAGTTTCTGAAATTGAGCGTAATTCTTGAAGTCCAGCGCGTATTCCTGTTCCGAAGTTTGCAATGTAGGCACCCGAACCGTGGCGAATATCTATCAAACCTTGAGCTTCGAGAGATCGGAGAGCCGTTCTAATTGTTACTCGAGCAACTTGATACTCATCGGCAAGGTCAAACTCGCTGGGAATTTTTGTACCGGGTTCCCATTCTTGCTTGAGAATCCGTTGGCGCATGTGATCGCGTATTTGTTTGGAAAGTGAACTCTTACCGCGTTCTGGGTGGAATTCATTTTCGCCTATTGACATTCAAAATTCCTCCAGTATTGTTCGTTTCCAAGTTGTAGGACAACTATGAGGGAACAGGAACGGTATGTCAAGAGAGATAAAGTCGATTGAGTGGGCAAACAACGGAGTTGTTCTGCTTGATCAAACCCTTTTGCCTGCTGTTGAGAGGTATTTGAGTATCAAGACTGTCTCTCATTTGATTGAAGCCATTAAGCGACTTGCAGTTCGAGGCGCGCCCGCTCTGGGCGTTTCTGGCGCCTTTGGAGTGGTTCTGGCTCTAGACGAAGCTCGGGAGAAGAATTGGGATTCAGCCACACTGGAATATGAGATCGAGACACTCCGCCAAGCCAGGCCAACCGCAGTCAACCTTGCTTGGGGAGTGAACCAGGTTCTGCCACTCGTTGTTCAGGGCAGAGATGCAGTTCTGGCAGCTGCTAAGAAGTTGGCAGAAGAAGATCGAGCCTCGAACATAGGGATGGGAAATATCGGTGCCGACTGGCTATTGATGAAATTCGGCGAAAGGCCCCTGAATCTATTGACGCATTGCAATACCGGATCATTGGCGACTACTGGAATCGGTACAGCCTTGGGCGTTATCCGGGAACTTCATCAACGAGGGTACGTAAATGAAGTTTTTGTCGATGAAACGCGTCCATTGCTACAAGGGTCTCGGCTTACAGCATGGGAACTCAAGAAGTCGGGAATCCCATATCGAATTCAAGCCGATGCGGCTGCGGCAATGGCGATCCTTGGAGGCAAAGTAGACGCAGCCCTCATCGGTGCAGATCGCATTGCTTCTAATGGTGATTCCGCGAACAAGATTGGCTCTCTTGGAGTTGCTCTTGCGTGTCATTTTGCACAGATTCCGTTTCTTGTCGTCGCTCCCGAATCAACGGTTGACCGTTCCATTTCTAATGGCAGCGGAATCGATATCGAAATTCGTGGAGATTACGAAATCACTCACGTGGGGGACAAACAAGTGACCCCGGATGAAGCAAAGACATTCAATCCAGCATTCGATGTAACGCCTGCGAAATTCATTTCCGCAGTTATTACTGAGAAAAAGGCTTATGAGATTGCCGAAGGTGAAACATTATGAATCAGTTCAAGCCGCTAGAGGACCTTGTGAGTAGATCTCAAGCTCTCGGAGCCGATCAAAGTCTGGTCGTATACGGAGGTGGCAACACTTCAAGCAAAGGGGAAATCCTTGATCACCTTGGACGCTTACGTTCAGTTCTTTGGGTGAAAGGTTCTGGCGCGGATATGCAATATGCCGCGGCGAAAGATTATCCGGCACTGTATCTGGAAGAGTTATTAGCTCTTGAGAAATTCGATAATCTGGATGACGAAACTATGGTCGATTATGTGACCCGTGCATTAGTGGAGCCAACTTCACGTCGTCCATCCATCGAGACCCTCTTGCATGCATTCTTGCCAGCGAAACATATTGATCATGTTCATGCAGACTCCATCTGTACACTGACCAATCATCCAAAGGGTGAAGAGGCGGTGCGCGAAGCCCTGGGAGATGGATATGCGTATGTCGACTGGATGCGCCCTGGATTCACGCTTTCCAAGGTCGTGGGTGCGCTGAAGGATTTCGAGGGCGTTGTGCTTGCGCATCACGGACTTGTGGTTTGGGATGAAGACAGTGACAAATGCTTGAGCAAGACGGCCATTGCAGTAGAAAAATCTGAGGCCTACCTTAACTCACTATCAAAACGTCCTAACGCCAAATTCGTCCATCAAGAAATTCCTGCGAACGAACTTGCTGATTTACTGCTCAGGCTGCGAGGAACTCTGGGAAAGAGGCAGGTACTCCGAGTTGACACGCGACTTGCAGAGGTGGCTCAAAGGGAAGATCTTACAGAGGTGCTATCGGCCGGAGTATCGAGTGCCGACCACATGCTTCGCATTCGGCCAAAATCAGCACAGATATCCATTGAAGATGTACAGACTGGCATTGAGAATTTCCGTACAAACTACGATGAGTACTTCGAAAAGAATAGGAATTTGCTGCCAGCTGGTTACTCCAGTCACGGAAATAATCCGCGTGTAGTGCTTGTGCCGAAAATTGGTGCAATTACAACCGGTGCAAATTTAAACGAAGCACGGATGCTTGCAGATATTGCTACGCACACTCATTCTGTGGCAGCTCGTGTGATTGACACATTTGGAGAAGGTCGATCAATTCCGGATTCGGAAGTATTCGGTTTTGATTACTGGCCAATGGAGCTTTTCAAATTGAAGAACCGGCCAGCCCCAGCACGTTTCACCGGTCACGTTTTCATCGTGACCGGAGCTGGCAGTGGAATTGGCCGCGGAATTGCCCTTGAACTTGGCCGGTTGGGTGCCAATGTGACACTTGCAGATCTGGATCCACAAGGTCTGGCGGATGTTGAGGTGGAGTTCAGGGACAACAAGTATTTGACGCCGTATCTCGTTACTGGCGACCAGTCCGATAAGGCGACCGTTACGCGGACCGTTCTTGACACCATCGCGCATTTTGGCGGCCTAGATGGTGTCGTCATAAATGCGGGAATCGGGGTATCTGATTTATTGGAAGATTTGTCACTGGATAAGTGGCGTAAAGGCTTAGATATTAATCTCACGAGTGCCTTCCTAATGACTAAGGAAGTCCTTTCTGCACTTCGCAGGCAAGGCATGGGCGGATCAATCGTCTATGTAGCGAGTAAGAATGCATTTGCGCCGGGGGCAGGTTTTGGCGGCTATTCCGTCTCAAAGGCTGGAATGTTGCAGCTAATGCGCATCGCTGCGCTTGAGGGCGGTTCTGACGGGATTCGAGCAAATGCCGTTAACCCGGACGCCGTATTTGATAACAGCAAACTATGGGCTGGTGGTATTCGAGAGCAGCGTGCAGCCGCACATGGAGTCAAGCCCGAGGACTTAGAAGATTTTTATGCTTCGCGAAATATTTTGAAGGCTCGAGTGAGAAGTGTCGACGTGGCTAACTCCGTCGCTTTCCTCCTCAGCGATGAGTCGTCACGCACGACGGGCAGCGTCATTGCTGTAGATGGGGGTGTGGCGGCTGCTTTTCCGCGTTGAGCGATTAAGCATGAAATGGCTCAAAGTCTGCGCCATTTATACAGGGAGGTAAAAAGTGAGAGCAAGAAATGTAAAGGTGGTTGCTGGCCTTTCTGTCTTGGTGCTTTCTGTCACCATGCAGGGAAGTTTTGCCGCCACAAAGCCTGCACCATTTGATGCAGGAAAAGTTAAGATCGCGCTCGTACAAAACTCGGGAGCTGGTGACTACTTCCAGCAATGGACAAACGGTGCCAGACTTCAGGCAACTGCGATCGGTTTCGATATGCAAGTTTACGATGCGCAAGCAGATAATGCTAAACAGGCCACTGATATGGAAACTGCCATCGGTTCCGGTGTTAAGGGAATCATAGTTGACCATGGTAATGCCGACACAATGTGCCCAGGCATTAACAAAGCAATCGATGCAGGTATTCCAGTCGTGGTATATGACGTTGATATCCGTAAGTGCGCCCCGCGGGCAGTATTCACTTCGCAAAGCGATGAAAGTTTGGCCACCACGGTTCTCACCCAGGCGGCCACTGACATTGGAAAAGGCAAAACTGTGGGGTATGTGAACGTTCTTGGTATCGCTCCCCTAGATCGCCGTCACGTCATCTGGCAGAAGTTCAAGAAGGCGAACAAATGGACACAGAAGTTCTTCGTAGGCAAATTTACGAACTCTGTAGCCACGGATAACGCTCAACTCGCAGATGCGGCACTTAAGGCGAATCCTGGTGTTGCAGCCATCTTCGCTCCCTATGATGAACTAGCCAAAGGAACGATATCTGCAATCAAGCAGAATGGTCTCCAAGCCAAGATAAAGGTTTATGGAATTGACATCTCAAACGCGGATATCGAAATCATGACCGCTGCAGGAAGCCCATGGGCTGCGACTGCGGCAACTGATCCGAATGCAATCGGTGCAGGAGTTGTGCGTACAACTGCTTTGAAGCTAGCAGGACAACAGAAGTCCAATGTAGTTTCATTCCCAGGCGTGCTCATAACTGCAAAGTTCTTGAAGGCGAATAAGATCAACAATATGACAGCCCTTCGCGCAAAACTGCCACAACTTAACCTTGCAACTGTTCAGGCAGCTGCCTGGATTCCCTCGGTTAAGTTCTAAAAGAGCGATAGCTAAAGAGGTGAGTTGATGCAAAGGTCACTAGAAATCAGGTCAATTCGTAAGTCTTTCGGCTCCAATGAAGTTCTAAAAGGAATTTCATTTCATATTGAGCCAGGGGAGATTGTCTCTCTTCTTGGCGCCAATGGCGCTGGAAAATCTACCTTGATCAAGATACTCTCGGGTGCTTTTACAGAATTTGACGGTGAAATCGCCATTGACGGTGAAATCGCAAAAATCAACTCACCTCTTCAGGCTCGCGCTCAAGGAATTGGAACAGTTCACCAGAAGATCAATGAAGGAATTGTCGCAGGACTGAGTGTCGCGGAGAATCTGCTCTTCGATCGTATGGCTATGGGTGAGACACCTTCAATCATCTCTCCAGCCCGAATGGTTGAGGAGTCTAAGGAGGTTCTCAAGGAACTTGAACTTGACTGGAGTGACTCCGTCTTAAAGGACGATGTATTCGGTTTGGGCATTGCTGACCAGCAACTATTGCTGCTCGCTCGTGGATTGTCACACCGTCTATCAATGCTCATTCTTGATGAGCCCACATCGGCACTCTCGCATTCGGAAACGCTCCGCCTTTTTAAGATAATCCAAAAATTGCGAAGCGATGGTGTGGCTATCCTTTATGTCTCCCATCGCCTTGGTGAAATCGAGGAACTTGCCGATCGCCTCGTAGTTTTACGCGATGGCGTTATCCAAAATATCCAAAAGAAACCTTTTGATTGGAACTTTGCCTTACACGACATGTTGGGTACGAACACCACCGACGCCAGCGCGGGCCGTTCAGAGTTACGGGGTACGCACGTAGCGCTAAAGGTCGAAAACGCTCAGATCTTTCAAACAAGTCGGCCCTGGTCAGTTGAAGTACGAGCCAATGAAGTTACTGGCGTCATCGGATTGCTGGGTTCGGGCAAAAGCGAGTTTGCGAAAGCTGTATTTGGCGCCAGCGAGATTTTCGGTGGAACCTTCAAACTTGACGGTAGGGAATTCAAGCCCAAGTCGCCAATTGATTCCATCAGCAGGGGAGTCTTCTTCGTCTCGGAAGACCGCGCCAAGGAAGGAATCTTGGAGGGTTGGAGTATCGGCAATACCAATAGTCTTCCATTTCTTCAACAAATTTCAGTTGCGAAGCTTCTAAATTTTGCGAAGGAGACAAGCCTTGCGAAACAAATGATCAAGCGAGTGAGAGTGGTGACACAGTCTGATCGCTCACCTGTTGATTCTTTGTCTGGTGGCAACCAACAAAAAGTCATGGTTGGACGGTGGTTGATGCACAAATCCAAACTCTTACTTCTGGATGAACCTTTCCGAGGAGTAGATATAGGAGCTCGCCACGAGATATCAAGTCAGATTCGCGATCTGGTCCAAAATGACGGAGCGGCAATCATCTTTTCATCAGATGTAGACGAAATATTGGAATCGACAGATCGTATTCTTATATTTGTCGAGGGTGAACTGCGATATGACAAGTATCTTTCAGAAACATCTAGAAATGAAATCATCCAAAAAATGTCGGAGGTGGCTTGATGTCAATTCATAGCAGGGCTAGTTCTTTAGCACACGCTGGAGTTCGGGACTTCCTTGTAAAATATGGATTCATCCTGGTTACAGTAATCTCCTTCGCCGTTTTCTTTATGTCGCAGCCGACCTTCAGGCTGTCAACAACATTTTTTTCAATGTTGAAATACACGTCAGTTGTGGCAATCACTGGTCTAGGAATCACGTTGTCCATGGCGGTTGGTGGTTTGGATCTCTCGGTTGGTGCTGTTGCGGGCATGGCTGTAACGCTTTCTGCCATGACGATGGTCGTTTACGACAAACCGATGATAGTTGCAGTGGCACTAGTCCTTCTAGTCGGGCTAGTTATCGGATGTCTGAATGCAATATTGATTGTCGTTCTTAAAATTCCAGATTTGTTAGCGACGCTGGCTTCGATGTTCGCAATTATGGGCCTGAAACTTGTCCCCGTTAATGGCCAATCGGTGTCTTCGGGAATGATGCTAGAGAATGGAAAGACAGCGCCGGGGAAGTTCACAGATTCATTTCTTCTCATTGATGGTGGGAAGTTTGGAGTTATTCCCTTTGCGGTAATCATTTGGGGCGTGCTAACTGTAATCATTTGGTTCTTTCTCACCCGCACCACCTGGGGTCGATCCATGTACGCGGTAGGGTCGAATCCTGAAGCAGCTCTTCTCGCCGGTATCAGGGTTAAATGGTATCGAGCGCTGGCATACATTATGTCCAGTTTCCTTGCATCAGTGAGCGGATTGATACTCGCTTCTCGTATCGGCCAAGGGGATATCAGTGCCGGCAACTCATTGCTTCTGGATTCTGTGGCCGTGGCTTTGGTCGGAACCTCGGTTCTTGCAATGGGTAAACCAAATGCTTGGGGTACAGCACTAGGAGCGTTCTTAATGGGTGTCGTTATCACAGGCCTCACGATCGCTGGTTTCCCATACTACGGCCAGGACGTTGTCAAAGGTTCGGTTCTCTTACTGGCTCTCGTCTTCTCATTCACACTTTCACGCAAGAAGTCGCGCTTTATTGCGGCGGTTTAGGAGGAAGTCAATGTCAATAGAAATGGAATATGAATTTCTCAATGTAGAGAGTATTCCTGGTTATTTGGCGAGTCGCAAAGAAACTTCCGGCGTCATTGATGCTGCAGATTTGGCAGAAATAAAGGAAGTGGGAGATGGAAATCTCAACTTGGTATTCATCGTTAAAGACAGATCTGGTAAGGGAATTGTCCTTAAACAAGCCCTTCCATACGTCAGACTTGTGGGACCGAGCTGGCCAATGTCTCCAAATCGGGCCCGCATCGAGTATGAGGCAACCCTTGCGTACTCTAAAGTGGCGCCTGAACTGGTTCCGATCGTATATTTTTACGACGCCGCCAGATTCATCATCGGCATGGAGGATCTCTCTGATCACCAAGTATGGAGAACTGCCCTCAACAAGGGTGAATTCCATCGAGGAAGTGCGAGTGCGGTTGGGGAGTACATTGCCAAGAGTAGTTTTGCGACGTCAATTTTCGGTCTCGGTGGCGAAATGCATAAGCAAGGCATGGCCCAAGCCATCAACCCAGAAATTTGCCTAATAACGGAGGATCTAGTCTTTACTGAACCATATTTTCCTAATGGCAGAAACTCTGTTTTGCCTGAAAATGAAGTAGATGCCCAAGCGATCATTGACGATGAATTCTTGAAATTAGAAGTAGGTAAATTGAAATATGATTTCATGACGAATTCAGAGGCCCTTATTCACGGAGACCTGCATTCTGGTTCGATTATGGTCAAGGCAGACGAAGACGGTAAGAGCGTTTCGACAAGAGCCTTTGATGCCGAATTCGCATTCTATGGTCCGCTTGCATTTGACATCGGTGCAGTCATCGCAAACTTCTATGTTGCGATGGCGCGTTCAACGGCACTTGATCGAACCGTTCACTGCGAATTCCTCAGAACGCTTCCCGAGGAAGTCTGGGCTTCATTCGAGAGCAATTTCAAAGCGTTGTGGCCGACTCGAGTAGATAAGCGCGTATTCAGTGATGAATTACTTTCGGATCTGCTCGCAAAGTGGAAAAGGGATTCCCTGGGATTTGCCGCTGCAAAAATGATCCGGCGCATTGTGGGATTGGCGAAAACGTCAGATATTGAGACTCTTGAACCGGCGTTGCGCATAGGTGCCGCAAGGGGTGTTCTACGGTCGGCTCAAATGATCATACGCGAACGCCATAATGATACCGATTTGAATCACATCACCAGGAATGTATTAGCCGTTCTTGCTGAAAACAGGACAAGAGCAGGCGTTTAGGCATGTCAACTGCAAGATATATCGCAGAATCGTACTGGAAGGCGGAATGCCAACGAGACACTGAGAAGGTTCTGTCTCACTATCATGAAGATGCAGTTTTTTGCCCACCAGGTCAGAGACTTGTGGGTCATGAACAGATTAGAACCTTTTACGATTCGTCGGGTGCAGATTTCCCCGGTCTCGAAGTTGAAATTGTCAACGAGTTCACCGTTGGAGATCAATGCGCAATCGAGTGGGAAGCAAAATTGACTTCAATCGCTGGTGAGAGATTTACCATCCTTGGTGTCAATATCATCAAAATTCGTGACGGCAAATTTGAATGGGTGCACGCTTATTTCGATCCCACCGTCTTACAATCGAAGGGTTACTAATGAGTTCCCAGGCATCCCCGGCTGTTGATGTGCGGAGAATGCAGAAAATTGCCGATGGAATCAGAGAGCGCGTCTTGAGCCATGTTCTTGCAAATAATGGCGGGTATATGAGTCAGGCGTGCTCTTCGGCAGAATTACTTGCGGCTCTGTACGGTGGGGCGCTTAGATTTGCTCCGGTCGATGAACCTATTGATCCGCCATCCTTTATGGGCGTGCCAGCAGTTGGCGTTCACACATATGTAACTGGTGCACAATTCCACGGGGCGAAGGGCCCAGATTTTGACCGACTTATTGTGAGTCCTGCCCACTACGCCCTGGTTGTGTATGCCGCACTCATTGAAACAGGTCGGCTACGCGAAGATGGTCTTGAACATTTCAACCGCGATGGTTCGACGGTTGAAATGATTGGTGCAGAACATTCGCCAGGCTTTGAAACAACTACCGGTTCACTGTCGCAAGCAATCTCTCAAGCCGGAGGAATAGCACTTGCCCGTAAGATTCGTGGCGAAAAAGGTAGAACCTGGGTCTTCATGAGTGATGGTGAATTTCAAGAAGGGCAGACCTGGGAGGCGCTGCAAGCAGCCAGTTTCCACAACCTCTCTAATTTGCGCGTAATTGTCGACGTGAACCAGGCGCAGTGTGATGGTCCAATGGAGAGAGTAATGGGCATTGAACCCCTTGCTGACAAAGTCAAAGCATTTGGCTGGGACGTGAGTGTTGTGGATGGTCATTCACTTGAAGAAATTACAAGAATGTGTCAGCGAAATCCCAATCGTCCGCACATGATTCTTTGCTACACCGACCCAGTTCGCGGACTTTCACTCTTGGCCGAACGTGCTCCAGTACTTCATTATCTTCGTTTCACTGGCCCTGATGAACGTGCTAAATATGAAATTGCCTACAAGGAGATGCTGAAATGAGTTATGAGATCGTTGCAAGGCCTCATCAGCAGAATTTTATTGATTGGGCAAAAGACAAGCCAGAGGTATTGGTACTCACCGCTGACCTGACCAACTCTTGCGAGGTTGGTAGATGGCGAGATACCTACCCAGATCGATTTTTCTCGATGGGCATGGCTGAGCAGAATATGATGGGCATGGCTGCCGGTTTAGCTCGCGAAGGATTCGAACCTTGGCTGCATACGTTCTCGGTTTTCCTTTACCGTCGTCCACTTGATCAATTGCAAATGTCGATCGCCTACCCTGCTCTTAAAGTTCGACTCGTTGGTTTCTTGCCAGGAGTTATGACACCAGGTGGAGTGACTCACCAAGCCATCGAAGATATTGCGATTCTTCGTGCAATTCCAAATATGACAATTCTCGAAGTCGGTGATGCAACAGAAGCACAATCTGTTCTTGACGTGGCGCATTCCATTGATGGACCTGTTTATATTCGCATGCTGCGTGGAGAAGTCAGCAGAATTTTTCCCCTATCGGAGCCCTTCCAATTCAATACTGCCCGCATTCTCTCATCGGGTGATGATGTCACCTTGATCACTTCAGGAATTGCCACTGAGGAGGCGTTGCGCGCCATCCCACTATTGCAGGAAAGAGGGGTTGGAATCAAACATCTTCATGTGTCTACCCTGAAGCCTTTTGATGACCCCAGGATTCCTGCGGCAATCAAAACTGCCAAGTATGGAGTTATCACGATGGAGAACCATTCCATTATTGGGGGACTGGGGAGTGCTGTTGCTGAAGTGATGGCTGAGAGCGGGATAGGAACACCTTTGTCTAGAATTGGACTAAACGACACTTATGCACACGGTGCCTCTCAAAAATTCTTAATGGCTGAATATGGCTTGGATGCAAAAGCCCTCGTGGACAGAGTAGAGAAAGTTGTCGGCCGCAGGCTAAATATTGAGGAATCTCAACTTGGAGGAGCGCGGACAGTTAATGTTCATAGTAGTGCAAAAGTTGAAGCACTATGACAGAACGTTTAACGATCACCTACCGATACCATGGAATTCGACCCGAGGCTGTTGCGGATGTTATTCGAGTCGAACAATCGATTGAATTTCCATATGAACTTGCTGACCCCTGGATTCAACAAGACGTCGTGGGCAAAGTTGAGAACATCGAGTCGACGGCACCCAATTGTCATCTAGTCACAATTTCGTTTAATCCGGATGTTACTGGTGGCGAACTTCCGCAGCTCCTCAATGTTCTATGGGGAAATACATCGCTATTTCCTGGAGTACGCGTTGTTAACCTCGCTATTCCAGACTCAGTAACAAGCAATTTTAGGGGCCCAAGATTCGGGATCGAGGGTCTGCGTCAGCGCTTCAACGCCGCAACAAGGCCCCTACTAACGACCGCATTGAAGCCCATGGGATCTAGTTCGAAGACTCTGGCTTCCATGGCCCACACTTTGGCACTCGCTGGTTTCGACATGATTAAGGATGACCATAGTTTAGCGAATCAGCCTTGGTCTATGTGGCGTGAGCGAGTGGAATTGGTTTCTGATGCGATTACAGATGCGAACAGTAAGACTGGCAGGAATTGTGCATACGCACCAAGTTTGAATCTTCCCTTTGATCAGATTCATGAAGCCGCGCATACTGCCAAAGAACTTGGGGCTGGTGCACTTCTCGTACTTCCAGGTATCACGAGCTTCGATTCAATGCGGACCCTTTCTGAAGATGATTCACTTGGATTACCGATTCTAAGTCACCCCTCAATGCTCGGTTCATTGGTGACGGCAAAACAGGAAGGAATTGCGCACGGGATTGTTTTCTCAACGTTGGCACGTCTGGCAGGGGCTGACGTAACTATTTTCCCGAATACTGGTGGCCGTTTTTCATTCACTGCAGATGAATGCCTGGAGATACGCAACCTAGCGATATCGCCTTTGGGCAATTTGAAGAGAATTTGGATTGCTCCCGCAGGCGGAATGAGTGTCGAATTAGTCCCACAGATGATTGAGATGTATGGCCAAGACACGGCATTGTTGATTGGCGGAGCCTTAAGTCGAGGTGATTTGTCAGAGAACGCGAAGAATATGGTCGCAATAATCGCAAACTAGGACGTCAATTCACGCGGTATTTGATATTTGAATCTAAAGTAATGGTTCGCGTAGGCCCGGAATCGATTTTCGATTGCTAGGACTTTCGTTTTAATGTGAATCCAGTGCTTGAACGAAGTTCATCTGGAGATTTCGGGTTCCATATCAATGACATTGCGCGTGGTTCGGTGGAGACGCCTTTGCTCGTGCTTATGTAGAATCCTTTTATGGTGCTGTCCTTGTCGTGGCTAATGATCGTCCCATGAAATTCTCCTACGGTATCTGGTTGAGAAGAGCCGCCGGTCCACCTAATGCCGACGAATCGATCAGCTTGTACGAATCCCCAAGTGCCCGTGTTGAATCCTTGAACAGTCCATGCACCAGTAAGTCGAGGAGCATCTTGATAGAACCCTAAGCCACGCCAAATCTTCTGTGTGTATGTGGTTCCGGCAACAATGTCATACCGCGTCTTCGCGCCGCTAACTGTGTGAAAACCACCGTTGTTCTTGCAATTGTTTAGAGCAATTTTCGCGCTCTTGGGAATAGACGCATCGCAAATCTTTATCATGTCCTTCAAGAATTTGTCGTCAATTTTCTTTTTTGTCCACGTGAAGTAATCGATGATCTTTCCTCCATTAAGCGCCATTTCCTTTACTTTGGCGTGTGAGTAGGCGGCGTCATGCTGCATGCAAGCTGGCCTAAAATCGACCAGATATTTGGAGGCTTTCTTCCACGCAACGTTGTCTGCGAACGGAATCTCTGAATTGACGAAAGCTGAATCATCTCCGTACTGATAATCTGTGCCAGCATCCCCACCGCCGCACCCGTTAGAGACCGATTCAATTGGGACGAGTGCATCCGGGAGGGGTGGCCAGACGGTTTTGGTAACGCAAGGGGTTTTAGTAAAGATGAGGTTGAGCAGGTTATACGCATTGGCATACTTGACGGTCGGTACGTCCACCTTACCGATGGTGAGATGGCAAGGATCTGGCAAGAAAACTGAGATATTCCCTGTGTAACTTGATGGGTCACTATTCGGCTCGCTCCAATTGAAGTTGCCGATGACATTTTTCCCACTCCACTGGCCGACAAAAGTCTGCGAGTACCGCTTGTTGTTTGAATTTATCGTCCATTTGACTGTCTCGCCGGTTTGTTGGATGGAGATTGTGCCTGCCCACTCACCCTTGTTGATCCATGTGCCAGTGAGGTCCGGATTTGCCGAAAACGCCGCCTGATTTCCCAGAAATAGAAGCGAGAGGGCAACGGGAATCGAAACGATGAGGGATGGGGCGAGCCGCCGCATGATTCGAGATTAGCATCGCGAGGGGGGTTGGGTAAGGACGATGGCGCTTTTGGAGCCCATATCTGGGGCTTTTTGGGGTCATTCGGCCTCATTTTGACCCATGGGCGCCCTCGCGGGTACCCTTACCCTCCTGCGCCGATTAGTGCGCTAGGACAAGAAATTGAAGAGGAACGAGGGCAAGAGCGTGCGTACATATAGTCCAAAGCCTGGCGATGCGATGCGCAAGTGGCACGTCATCGACGCTGAAGGCGTTGTATTGGGTCGCGTAGCAACCCACGCAGCAGCTCTTCTCCGCGGCAAGCACAAGCCAACCTTCGCTCCTCACATGGATATGGGTGACTTCGTCATCGTTATCAATGCAGACAAGATTGCACTCTCTGGTCAAAAGACGACACAGAAGTTCGCACACCAACACTCCGGTTTCCCAGGCGGTCTAACTTCGACCGTATACGGCGACTTGTTGGTTAAGCACCCAACCCGCGCCGTTGAAAAGGCCATCAAGGGAATGTTGCCAAAGAACACACTTGGCCGCGCAGTTGCAACAAAGCTCAAGGTTTATGCGGGTTCAGAACACCCACACGCTGCACAAGCTCCAGTCCCGTATGTTTTCGATCAAGTTTCGCAGATCATTAAGTAGAGGATAAGAATAAATGATGTCTGACAACACCACATTTGATGATCTAGACGAAACTGAAGTACCTACTTCATATTCTTCTTCTACTCCAGCCGCTGCAACCAACCGCCCTGCAATCAAGGCTCCGGGTGGCGGAACTGGCCGACGTAAAGAGGCAGTTGCTCGCGTTCGCCTGACACCAGGAACTGGGCGGTGGGTTGTAAATGGCAAGCCACTCGAGGTGTACTTCCCTAACAAGGTTCACCAACAATTGATTTCCGAGCCATTCCGCACCGTTGGCGCGGAAAATGGGTATGACATTTTCGCTCGCATTGATGGAGGCGGAGTATCCGGTCAAGCCGGCGCGCTTCGTCTTGGAGTTGCTCGCGCGCTCAACGAAATTGATGCTGAAGCACACCGTCCAGCGCTTAAGAAAGCTGGATTCCTCACACGTGATGCGCGCGTTATCGAGCGCAAGAAGTACGGTCTAAAGAAGGCCCGTAAGCGCTCGCAATACAGCAAGCGTTAATTCTCATCCGCGATATTTAGCCCGCGAATATGGCGCTATTTGGCACCGACGGAATTCGTGGCTTGGCCAATCGTGACGTCACCGCTGAACTAGCTCTTGACGTTGCCGTTGCCGCTGCCCACATTCTTATTGAGAGTTTGGGTTCCACGAAGACTCGTCCGCGTGCAATTGTTGGTCAAGATTCGCGCGCATCGGGTGAGTTTCTAGAGGCTGCGGTTGTCGCCGGTTTAACGAGTGCAGGTGTAGATGTTTATCGAGTCGGGGTAATTCCGACGCCGGCGATCGCCTTTCTTGTTGCAGAAAGTGGCGCAGACCTGGGGGTTGTTCTCAGTGCTTCCCACAATCCTATGCCGGACAACGGCATCAAGATATTCGCGCGCGGCGGCGGAAAACTTGATGATCTTCTAGAGCAAGCCATAGAAAACCGTTTGGGTGAACCGTGGGAGCGTCCGACTGGCAAAGATGTCGGGCGAGCAATAAACGATGACACAGGGGTAGAGCGGTATTTGAACCATCTGCTTTCGACCGTTGACATCCATCTTGAAGGCTTGAAGGTGGTCGTCGATTGCGCCAATGGAGCATCCTCGTATGTTGCTCCAGAAGCTTTGCGTCGTGCAGGCGCCGAAGTAATCGCGATTTCTGATTATCCGAACGGTTGGAACATCAATGAAAATTGCGGTTCTACCCATATGGAGTCATTGCGAGAGAAAGTGATTGAAAACTCCGCCGATATTGGCATTGCACACGATGGCGATGCTGATCGCTGTTTAGCGATTGACGCCCATGGAAATATCATTGACGGCGATCAAATCATGACGATCCTCGCAATCGGTCTCAAACAACGAGGGATGCTAAACGGCAACTGCGTTGCCGGTACGGTGATGAGCAACTTGGGTTTCATGAAGGCGATGAAGCAAGCAGAAATCGATGTCATCACAACACCAGTCGGCGATCGTTACGTGTTGGAAAGGCTCATCGATTCAGACTGCACACTCGGCGGCGAACAATCGGGTCACGTCATTTTGAAACATTTCGCAAACACTGGTGACGGCATCCTTACTGCCCTCGCCTTGCTGCAAGAGCTCAAGCGCTCGGGTAAGAGCGCGAATGAATTGGCAAGTGCGATGATCAAGTTCCCTCAGGTTCTGATAAATGTTCGTGGGGTGGCGAAGGAAAAGTTGTCAACGTCTACGGTCATCCGAGATGCTGTTCGGGCCGCCGAAGTCGAATTGGGCAATGGCGGTCGGGTTTTGCTGCGACCTTCGGGGACCGAACCATTGATCCGTGTGATGGTGGAAGCCTCAAGTGATAGCGTTGCCTCTGATATTGCAACAAAGCTAGCCGAAATCGTGCAGCAGGAACTGGGGTAAATTGTGTGCGGAATTGTGGGATACACAGGACCGCAATCTGCAATAACCCCACTGATTGAGGGATTGCGGCGTCTTGAGTATCGAGGCTATGACTCTGCAGGCATTGCGCTCGGAACTCCCAACAAGTTGTTTGTCGAAAAGCGCGCGGGCAAATTAGCTAATCTCGAAACTGCCCTTGGCGAGAACCTTCCCCTCACCCACAGCGGAATCGGGCACACTCGATGGGCAACACACGGTGGGCCTACCGATCGCAACGCCCATCCTCACCTGGACAATGAAGGCAAGCTTGCCGTCATCCATAACGGAATTATTGAAAACTACACTCAGCTTCAGGCCGAACTTGTTGCGCGTGGA
Organism: uncultured Bifidobacterium sp.; assembly: GCA_964465545.1. GTDB lineage: Bacteria > Actinomycetota > Actinomycetes > Nanopelagicales > Nanopelagicaceae > QYPT01. The sequence continues at coordinate 22,867 of CAYXIS010000016.1, forward strand.
CACGTATTCGAATCAGACACCGACACTGAATCGGTGGCGCATCTACTGAGTGATCTTCGTAAATCCCATAATGGCGATCTCTCAGCGGCCATGCGCGAAGCAGTTAGATCTCTTCGTGGATCTTTCACATTGCTGGCAATTCACTCGGATAAGCCCGAGGTCATTGTCGGTGTGCGACGAAATTCCCCACTTGTCGTAGGTCTTGGCGATGGTGAGAATTTCTTGGCCTCCGATGTTGCCGCTTTCATTGATTACACCAAGCGCGCGGTCGAATTGGGTCAGGATGAAGTAGTCACAATCACTCCGTCGGGAATCGAGATCACCGATCTTGACGGCAAAACTCTCGCGCCTAAGGAATATGCAATCACATGGGATGCAAGCGCCGCGCAAAAAGGCGGATACCAGCATTTTATGCTCAAGGAAATCTTCGAACAGCCTAAGGCTGTGGCAGACACACTTCTAGGACGCCTCGGCAAGAACAACGAGATCCTCCTCGATGAACTTCATCTGACCAAGGACGAAGTTCGCAGTCTTAAGAAGATCGTTGTTCTAGCCTGCGGCACCGCCTATCACGCAGGCATGGTTGCAAAGTATGCAATTGAGAAATGGGCAAAGATTGCGGTTGAAGTAGAGGTTGCCAGTGAGTTCCGCTACCGTGATTCGGTAATTGATAAAGACACATTGGTGATCGCCATCTCCCAATCGGGGGAAACGATGGACACTTTAATGGCATTGCGCCACGCAAAGGTGGCTGGTGCCAAGATCCTCGCGGTGTGCAATACGAATAGTTCGACTATTCCACGCGAATCTGATGCAGTTCTGTACACCCATGCAGGCCCCGAAATCGCAGTTGCCTCCACAAAGGCATTCCTCACTCAGGTCATTGCCGGATACTTGATTGGACTTTACTTAGCTCAGACGCGCGGCGAGATGGACTCAGATGAAGTTCGCGAAATATTTGATTCAATGACCGAACTGCCAGCTAAGATTGAACAGATTCTTGAAACGGTCGAGCCGTTGCGCGAACTCACCCGAAGTTTTGCCAAAGAGAACTCGGTGCTATTTCTGGGCCGCAATGTGGGTTATCCAGTTGCCATGGAAGGGGCGCTCAAACTCAAGGAACTTGCCTATATGCATGCCGAAGGTTTCGCCGGGGGTGAACTCAAGCACGGTCCCATCGCCCTTATTGAAGAAGGTTCTTTGGTGATCGCAGTTCTTCCCTTCGGTCATGAATACGGGCTGGATGAGAAGATGTTGAGCAACGTACAGGAAGTGAAAGCACGCGGTGCCAAGGTCATTGTTATTGCAGAAGAAGGCGCCCAAGTAACAGGTGCGGCGCACACGATTCGGGTTCCCTCAGCACCGGCATTGCTTCAGCCGATTTTGGCTACGGTCCCACTCCAAGTATTTGCTTACGAGATGGCCGTAGCTCGCGGCAACGACGTTGACCAACCTCGCAATCTGGCAAAGTCAGTAACGGTCGAATAAGTGAAATCTCAGGTGATTATTCGCCGAGAACAAATGGTTCGGGCGCTTCGCTGGTCCGCACTCTTCTTTGTCGGTTTTCTCATCGTCACCCAGCAGGTAATCTCAAATGGTCCCCTCATTAATATCGACGCACACATTTCACATGCCAAACGTCCCGACGTTCCGCACTGGCTTGATTTCGTATTTCGGAAGATCGACAATTTGGGTTTGCGTGGGTTAACCGCCACAATTCTTTTGATCGCAGCGGTTCTGATAGCCCGGCAATTCCGATCTTGGAGACCGTTGAATCTGGCGATTCTTTCGCTATTGGCCCTCAATCTCGTTGTGGGCGTTGCCAAACTTGCCATTGGCCGTACCAAACCCCGTCTTAACATCGACCTGATTCATGCCGGTGGGCTGTCCTATCCAAGCGGACATGCATCGAACGCATTGCTTTCCTGGGGAATGCTCGCATACTTGATTTATAGGTACTCCCATAGGGAGGCTTTCCATGGGCGCATTCTCGCGGTTGTCGTCGGCACCATAACCCTCGGAGTATGCGCGGTTTCGCTATTCCGTTCGACTCATTGGTTTTCTGACTTACTAGGCGGCCTCTTTATCGGCGGGTCGCTACTGGTGCTAATAATCGCAATTGACCGATTTTTTCCTTCAGAAAGTCAACCCACCTGACTTAGTATTGCCTCATGATTGAGGGAATAGGTATCGATGTCGTTGATATTGAAAGATTCGCACAGTCTCTATCTCGAACGCCCGGCCTAACTCAGAGGTTATTTACTGATGCCGAGAGTTTGCTGCCAATCTCATCACAGGCTGCGCGCTTTGCGGCAAAGGAGGCCCTGGCAAAAGCCTTGAATGCCGGCAAGGGTTTGCCTTGGCTTGACGCCGAAATTGTGAATCTTGAATCGGGCAAACCGGTCTTCCTCTTTCGAGGACAAATTGCTGATTTGGTTGACGGAGCCAACGTTCACTTGTCGATTTCACATGATGCCGGAATTGCCTCAGCAGTTGTGATCGTTGAACGGTGATGAGCAATAGAGCCCAAGCAGAGGTGGATCTGGAGGCAATAGCCTCCAACCTTGCCCGTTTGCAGCAGCACGCTGGGGTGCCTGTCATGGCAGTTGTGAAAGCCGATGCCTATGGACATGGTCTGGTGCCGGTTTCGCGTGCTGCCGTAGAAGCGGGTGCACAATGGCTTGGTGTGGCTCTGCTAGAAGAGGCGATTGCACTCCGCAGTTCGGGAATCGGCGTGCCCATCCTTTCTTGGCTGGTTCCTCCCGGCTCTGACTACTCGAGCGCGATTCATGCCGATATCGACCTAGCGGTGCCGTCCGTTGCTATCTACAACGAGATCTTGTCGGCAGGACGCAATGCAAGAAAACGTCCGCGGATACATATTGAAGTTGATACTGGAATGACTCGTGGCGGGTTCCTAGATGAGTGGGAGTCTTTTCTACTACGTATTGTCGAGACCAAGGCGGAAGTCGAAGTGGTTGGGTTCTTCTCTCATTTTGCCCGAGCAGATGAGCCTGGAGAACTTCAGAATTCTACTCAACTGAAACGGTTCATTGAGATGACCGATGACCTCAATAGGATCGGCATAGAACCTGAAATCCATCATCTTTCCAATTCGGCCGCTACGTTAGTAGATGCATCATCGCACTTTGATTTAGTGCGCACTGGTATCGCAATGTATGGTCTCACGCCCGATTTGAAACATCTAGGAACGTCAAGACAGCTCGGTCTCAAACCCGCCATGACTTTGAAGGCGAAGATTCATCTGGTTAAGGATGTTCACGCGGGAACGCCAGTCGGATACGGAGCGATTGCGACTACGCACGATGACACCAAGTTGGGCGTGATCGCTATGGGATATGCCGACGGCATCCCGCGAGTCGCACAGAACGCAGGCGTTTTTGTCAATGGTCGGCGAGCACACATAATTGGTCGCGTATCTATGGATCAGTTTGTCGTTGATCTTGGTAAGGATTCAACGGCAAAGGCTGGGGGCTGGGCCACAATTTTCGGTCCCGGCGATGCAGGCGAGTACACCGCAGATGACTGGGGAAGTGCTAGTTCGAGTATTAATTATGAGATCGTCACTCGAATTGGGCCACGAGTGCCTAGAATCTATACGCCTACACGGAAGTAAGGAGTGATGTGACGTCTGCTTCAGCCTTCCTGGAAATCAAAGGTCTGTCAGTAAATTTCGGTGGCTTACAGGCCTTACGCGATGTCTACCTCGACTTGCATGAAAATGAAGTTGTGGGGGTCATTGGTCCCAACGGTGCTGGCAAGACGACGCTTTTCAATGCGTTGTGCGGTCTTGTGAAGCCAGCCCGCGGCGAACTTCTCCTCAATGGCACTTCACACAAGTGGCCTCACACTCATGAGTTGGCTCGGTTGGGTATCGCCCGCACACTCCAGGGCGTTGGTTTATTTGGCGACCTGACTGTCTTAGAAAACGTGATGATTGGTGCTCACAAATTTGCACACACGGGTTTTGTCTCCGCCGCATTTGGACGCAATACCGATGAGGTTAAATTACGTGATCGAGCAATGCTGGCTCTCGAGCGCGTATACGCCACAAGGTTGGCCAACCGTCGCGCCGACACTCTTTCTTACCCAGATACAAAGCGCGTTGCTATCGCAAGAGCCCTTGTGAGCGAGCCGAAGATACTGATGCTTGATGAACCAGCTGGTGGTTTAGGCGAAGAAGACATCGCTTGGATGAACTCGCTTATTCACAATCTCAAAGCCCAGATTTCCATTCTTATCGTTGAGCATCACATGGATGTTGTCATGTCGGTCTGCGATCGACTCTATGTCTTGAATTTCGGACAGGTGATATCCAGCGGTGCAGCCGAGGTAGTACGACGTGACCCAGCCGTAATCGCGGCCTATCTTGGGGTGAGTGCGACATGACCCTCGTTGTATCAGATCTCTGCGTGGACCATGGCGCCATTCGTGCAATCGATGGGATCTCCTTCCGGATTGAAGAAGGTCAGATGGCGGCAGTTATTGGTGCAAACGGCGCAGGCAAGACAACATTGCTGCGCGCACTATCTGGTCTCACTCGGTCAACCATGGGTTCTGCAACGTGGCAGGGCCATGAATTGCTCTACTCCAAGCCAGAGAAGTTGGTTCGACTTGGTGTATCCCATGTGTCAGAGGGCAAGTCGGTGATTCCCGAGCTCACAGTTGATGAGAACCTACTACTCGGCGCTTTGTGGAGAAGGAATGCTGATGAGTCGCGCGCCTCTCGCGAGAAGATCCTCGAGACTTTCCCTCGTCTGGCCGAACGACTTTCACAACCCGCCGACACTCTCTCTGGCGGCGAACGGGCCATGTTGGCAATCGGAAGAGCGTTGATGTCGAAGCCGCAGTTGCTTCTTCTCGATGAACCATCTCTTGGCCTTGCCCCTCTCATTGTCGAGCAGATATTTCAAAGCATCCGCAGTCTCACAACCCAGATGGGCTTGACTGTGATTCTCGTCGAGCAGAATGCGATGAGCGCATTGAAGATCGCGGACTTCGGAATAGTCCTCAACCTCGGACGTATTGCTGCAATGAATTCGGCACAACAACTTATTTTTGACCCGCAGGTACGTGCGGCTTACCTGGGGTATTGATTATGTATCAATTCGTCAACACGATCATGATCGGAGTGACTTCCGGAGCCATTTACTCGTTGATGGCTATTGCACTCGTTCTTGTATGGAGAAGTGCACGAGTGGTGAACTTCGCGCAGGCCGGCCAAGCCTTGCTATCGACATACATCGGGTATGAATTCATCCAGAAGTTTCATTCGTTCTGGCTGGCGTTGATTCTTGCAATGATCGCGGGTGCTGCCGTGGCCGCCCTAATCGATGCAACGTTCATGCGAACCCTGTTTAGGAGGGCAGGGCACGGTCCCATTGCGGGCGTTGCACCGATCATTGCCACTCTCGGTCTATTGGGTCTGATTCGTTCAATGCTCGGGTTGATAGTTGGTGGCAAAGACGTTCGCATTCAGCCGCCAGTGTCAAATGTGGGTTATACGATCTCTGGTCACACCCTTGCGTTCTCTCCGCTCAAGCTCTTGATCGTCGGATCAGTTCTCACTCTTATGTTGGTTCTTTCCTTGGTATTCCAACGGACAAACGTCGGCTTGGCATTGCGTGCTTCGGCGTATTCACCCGAAATTGCACGACTGGCAGGAGTGCGAGTGGATGGAATGCGCACGCTTGGATGGGCATTGGCCGGCGCAGCAGGTGCTGCCG
>CAYXIS010000017.1:0-28251 GCA_964465545.1 uncultured Bifidobacterium sp.
GGAACAAGATGATCGCGGCTGTCATCTCGCTACTTGTGATTGGCGCCGGGGTTGGCTATGGAGTCCAAGCACTCAATACGACGCAGAACAATAATCTGGTTGTGATGCCTAATGTCGTAGGCCTGACTCAAGCTGATGCCGAAAGCCTTCTTAGTGGATTCACGATTACTATCAAACATGCACACGATCCCAACATTCCGTTGGGTCGAATAACAAATCAAGTGCCTTTGGCAACATCAAAGGTGCAACATGCAACCGGGGTGATTCTCACGCTCTCTGATGGACCCGGCGATAGCACGGTTCCTGTGGACCTCATCGGTAAGTCACTCACCGATGCGCGTGCAATTCTGGCCGCGGCAGGTTTGGTCATCGCACAGACGAACGCCGTTCCTTCAGATAAACCTCAAGGAACTGTCCTTGGCGTGACACCAAGCGGAGGCACAACCATCACCGCCGGCAGCGGAGTCACATTACAAATCGCCAGCGGAGATGTGGAAGTACCGCTGCTCGTCGGACTTAATGAGATTCAGGCGCGCACAATTCTCGTGCAGGCAGGATTTCTTGTTCAACAGATTGAAGCCACCGACACGACGCAGGTTAACGGGGTTGTTCTTGCCCAAGCACCCGATGCCGGTACAACCCAGACGATCGGTTCGACGGTGACAATCACCATCAATCGAATACCGTAGAAAAATTACCTGCCTATCTACCAACTACCGGAGAAAGTCCAACTGCGCGATCGCGAGCATCCTCATCTCCACATTCAGCAAGCCAATTCGCCAGCATTTTGTGGCCATGCTCGGTAAGAACTGACTCTGGATGGAATTGAACCCCCTCGATCGGCAGGCTCTTATGTCGCACAGACATAACAACACCTGTTTCGGTCTCACTTGTTATCTGCAACTCATCAGGGAGAGTCGATCTCTCAAGTGCCAGCGAGTGGTACCTGGTTGCAGTGAAGGGATTCGGAACATCTTTTAGAACACCAAGACCTGCGTGGTGAACAAGTGAGGTCTTCCCATGAAGCAATTCGGGAGCTTGCGACACTGTTCCACCGAAGGCCGCGCAAATGGCCTGGTGTCCAAGACAGACACCAAATAGCGGAATTTTGTGTTCGGCGCAGTAGTGCACCATGTCCATACTGACCCCCGCACGTTCGGGAGTTCCGGGACCAGGGGAGATCAATACTCCGTCAAATTTCAATGCTTGGCTCACATCGATCTCGTCGTTGCGAACAACGGTGCATTCGGCTCCCAACTGCGCCAAGTATTGGACGAGGTTGAAGACAAAAGAGTCGTAGTTGTCGATGACGAGGATCTTGCGCGAGGACATGGGCGCAATTCTCTCTTATTGTGGGGCTAGCTCGCGCCTTTGGTCGCCAAGGGGTCAAGGAAAAAGATTTACCGTCGTGTTACCCTCTTCTATGCCTAAATCCAAGCTCCGTAAGAAGACGAAGAAGGTCATCCCTGCCGATGTCCTTCACCCTGTAGCACTGCCTAAGGAAAGCCCGAAGTGGCTGGCTCCGGTGATGGTTGGGGCGTTTCTAGCCGGGCTCATCTGGATCGTCATCTTTTACGTTACCTCGACGAGTTACCCGGTACCTGGGATCGGCGCCTGGAACATGGTCATCGGCTTCGGCTTTATCGGTGTTGGCTTCTCGCTAGCCACGAAGTGGCGCTGAACTAGCGAATAACAAGGATGTAATTCTCCACATGGTGGATAAGTCCTGTGGATAAGTTAGACCCGGTTCTTCCTTAAGATCACCAGTGCCGTCAGAGCGCCGCCAACCAGGCCGCCTGCGTGGGCGTGCCAATCGATGTTGGGCAGGATGAAATCCAGGGCGAAGTTGATTCCGATAAGAACCACGATGCTGCGAACATCTGCACCGATTCGCTTCCCAACAACGGCAAAAGCCCCGAACAATCCAAAGATCGCCCCCGATGCCCCAACTGAGACTTGGTTCTGCGCAGCCAATGCAAGCGATGTGAGAGATCCTGCAATGAGGGAGATAACAAAGATTATTAGGAAGCGCGCTCTGCCGAATGCGCGCTCAAGTGGGGTTCCGAGAACGTAGAGCGCCCACATATTGAAACCGAGATGCGTCAGCCCGCCGTGAACAAGTGCCACGGTGAAAATGCGATACCACTCACCTTGCCCGACGCCATGAATCACGCCATCACTAAGGAAGGCACGATTGACGAGGAACAGTTTCTCTTGAAGCCCAGGAGTGAGGTACGCAAGAAGGTAAAACCCGCAGATTAAAGTTATTAGCCCGGTTGTGGCATTCGCCTTTACGCGCATAACTTTGATTAACTAATTGAGACGGAGTTAATCGTTATCGGTGTCGTTGGGCGATCTTGGCCGTCGGTCTTTGCTGCGGCGATCTTGTCAACTACTGCTTGACTGGCAGCGTCTTTTACTTCGCCGAAAATTGTGTGCTTGCGGTTGAGCCATGTGGTGGGAGCCACGGTGATAAAGAACTGTGAACCGTTGGTTCCAGGACCCGAGTTGGCCATCGCAAGGATGTATGGGCGGTCGAAGACGAGCTCACCGTGGAATTCGTCGGCAAATTTGTAGCCAGGACCACCGGTGCCGCGACCTAGTGGGTCGCCACCTTGGATCATGAAGCCCTCGATAACGCGGTGGAAGATCGTGTTGTCGTAAAGATTTGCTGTGGTCTTCTCGCCAGTGCGTGGGTCGGTCCACTCGCGCGCGCCAGTTGCCAATTCGACAAAGTTCGCGACGGTCTTGGGTGCGTGGTTAGGAAACAGTTCGATGACAATGTCGCCTAAGGATGTGTGCAGGGTTGCTTGAGTGGTTGTTATTTCAATCGTCATGTGGAGACTAGGGGAATCGAACCCCTAACCCCCGCCTTGCAAAGGCGGTGCTCTACCAATTGAGCTAAGTCCCCGTGGTCATCGGGAGTGGGCCTTGGAGGACTTGAACCTCCGACCTCTTCCTTATCAGGGAAGCGCTCTAACCAGGCTGAGCTAAAGGCCCGAAAACCTGCGTAAGGCTACAGGTAATTAGAGGCAGACCCCAAACTGAGAGAGATCCCTACTCGCTTTCCACCTCCGCGCTCTTGGTCACGGAGACGACCGTAACGCCTTCTGAAAGATTTACCAGCCTAACGCCCATGGAGTCTCGTCCGGTTTGGCGGACCTGGGATGCGGGGGTTCGCATCACCGTTCCAGCGGAGGTAATCGCCAGCACTTCGTCCTCTTCGCGAAGAACCAGGGCGCTCACCAACACTCCGCGAGAGTCCTCATCGATCTTTGCAGCCTTAATGCCGATGCCCCCTCGGCCCTGGAGCCTGTATTCGTCAAGAGGGGTCTTCTTGCCATAACCACCATCGGTGGCGGTGAATACCAAAAGGTTTGAATCTTGGGCGTTTATTCGAGACATCGTTAGGAGTTCATCACCCTCACGGAATTTCATTCCGATGACGCCGCTGGTCGAACGTCCCATGGGGCGAAGGGATTCATCGTCTGCGGAGAAACGCGTGGACATGCCCTTCTTAGAAACCAAAAGTAACTCATCCGCAGCGCTAACGAGAGAGGCGCTGACAACTTCGTCGCCACTTCGCAGAGAGATCGCGATTAGGCCGCCGGCTCGTGGCGAGTCGTACTCGTTGAGAGTGGTCTTCTTAACCAATCCGTTTTTTGTGGCAAGAACCAAGTAAGGCTCCACTTCGTAGTCCTTGATCGAAAGCACTTGGGCAATCTGCTCACCAGGCTTAAAGGCCATCAAATTGGCCACGTGTTGCCCTCGCGCATCGCGACCTGCATCCGGGAGCTCATGAACTTTCGACCTATACACACGACCTTGATTGGTGAAGAAGAGCAGCCAGTCATGAGTCGAAGCAACGAAGAAATGATCAACAACATCATCTTGCTTTAATGCAGCGCCTCTAACTCCCTTACCGCCGCGCTTCTGTGATCGGTACAGATCCGCCTTTGTACGCTTGGCATAACCGGTGTGCGTGATGGTTACAACGGCGTCTTGGTCTGGAATCAAATCTTCAGCCGAGAAATCTCCTTCGCTAGCCACGATCTGAGTACGGCGCTCGTCTCCATACTTGGCAACCAAATCTGAGAGCTCTGCTTTGATAATTTCACGTTGTTTTGCTTCACTTCCAAGAATCGCCGTCAATTCAATGATGTCAGCCATGAGGCCGTCATATTCATCGTTGATCTTCTGTCGCTCAAGGGCGGCGATGCGTCTAAGTTGCATATCCAAAATCGCGTTGGCTTGGATCTCATCGACATCCAACAACTTCATTAATCCAGTGCGTGCTTCCTCGGGTGTCGAACTTGCCCGAATTAAGGCGATCACCGCATCGAGCGCATCAAGTGCTTTTAGGTAACCACGCAAAATATGTGCGCGGCGCTCTTTCTCTGCTAGCCGGAAAGTAGTGCGTCGAATAATGACCTCGACTTGATGGTCGATGTAATACCGGACGAATTCATCCAGGCGAAGCGTTCGGGGTACTCCGTCTACCAATGCCAGCATGTTGGCACCGAATGTGTCCTGCAATTGAGTCTGCTTATAAAGGTTGTTCAGAACGACCTTGGGAATAGCGTCATTACGTAAAACGATAACAAGTCTTTGACCCAGGCGTTCGTTACCTTCATCGCGCACATCTGCGATGCCTTTGATCTTTCCGTCTTTTACGAGTTCTGCGATCTTCAACGCAAGGTTGTCAGGGTTCACTTGATACGGCAATTCCGTAACCACAAGACAAGTGCGCTTGTTAATCTCTTCAACGTTCACAACCGCACGCATTGTGATCGAGCCGCGACCAGTGCGGTAAGCAGATTCAATGCCAGATCGACCGACGATCAGCGCCCTTGTCGGAAAATCTGGCCCTTTCACAACCTTTAATAGATGTGCAAGAAGTTCTTCGGATTTAGCTTCTGGGTGGGCTAATGCCCAATCCACTCCTTCGGCAATTTCGCGCAAATTATGGGGAGGAATATTCGTGGCCATGCCCACTGCAATTCCAGCGCTGCCGTTTACGAGCAGGTTTGGGAATCGACTAGGGAGGACATCCGGCTCTTGGGATCTACCGTCATAGTTAGGCGAGAAATTAACCGTGTTTTCGTCAATATCGCGCATCATCTCCATGGCGATGGGCGAGAGGCGGGCCTCTGTATAACGCATTGCCGCTGCAGGATCATTACCAGGGGAGCCGAAGTTCCCATTTCCATCTACTAGTGGATAACGAAGCGACCATGGCTGAGCAAGTCGTACAACAGTGTCGTAAATCGCAGTGTCGCCGTGAGGGTGATAATTACCCATGACATCTCCGACGATACGTGATGACTTGTAGTAGCCCTTGTCCGGGCGATAGCCGCCGTCGTACATCGCGTAGAGCACACGGCGGTGCACGGGCTTCAAGCCATCTCTAACGTCAGGCAGGGCGCGGCCGACTATGACGCTCATTGCATAATCGAGGTACGAGCGCGCCATCTCCACTTGGAGATCGACCACTTCTTGTCGATCGAAATTCGTGCTGAGCTCGTCCATTTCTACCAATCTGCCTTCGTCATTGGATGTTTCATCAAATATCTAAGAAGCGAACATCTTTTGCATTGCGTTGAATGAATAAACGTCGTTGTTCAACGTCTTCACCCATAAGGACTGAGAAAAGATCATCGGCCGCAGCCGCGTCCTCTAGCCCCACTTTAATCAGAACGCGATGTTGTGGATCCATTGTCGTGTCCCACAGTTCTTTTGCTGGCATCTCGCCTAGACCTTTAAATCGCTGAATGCCGTCTTCTTTTGGCAAGCGCTTGCCGGCATCCAATCCAATCTTTATAAAACCATCACGTTCGCGATCAGAAAATGCGTACTGCACTTGCTCTTTCCCGCCCCACTTCAACTTGTAGAGCGGTGGTTGGGCTAAATAGACATAGCCTTGTTCGAGAAGGGGACGCATGAATCGGAATAGAAGAGTAAGCAAGAGCGTGCGAATATGCTGCCCATCGACGTCAGCATCTGCCATCAAGATAATCTTGTGATAGCGCAATTTAGCAATATCAAAATCGTCATGAACCCCAGTGCCAAGCGCGGTTATTAATGCTTGCACTTCGTTGTTTTGAAGCACCCGGTCAATACGAGACTTCTCAACGTTAAGGATCTTGCCTCGAATCGGCAGGACTGCCTGATAGCGCGAGTCTCGGCCACCTTTCGTGGATCCGCCTGCAGAGTCACCCTCGACTATGTAAAGCTCACACTTTTCTGGTTCCGTCCACTGACAATCCGCCAACTTTCCAGGCATACCGCGACCTTCAAGAAGTCCTTTTCGATTTCGTGAAAGGTCTCGTGCTTTTCTTGCCGCGACACGTGCGGCTGCGGCATCGATGCTCTTTCGTAGAATGTCTTTCCCTTCTGTGGGATTCTTCTCAAACCAAGCGGTAAGTTCTTCGTTGACTGCTTTCTGCGTGAAGGATTTGACGTTGGTGTTTCCGAGTTTAGTTTTTGTTTGACCTTCAAATTGCGGCTCAGCCAACTTAACCGAGACGATGGCCGTTAAACCTTCACGGACATCGTCACCAGTAAGTCTGTCTTCTCGCCTTCGAATGAATCCCCACTCTTCACCAAACTTGTTCACAATCGACGTGAGTGCGGTTCTGAAACCTTCTTCGTGAGTTCCGCCTTCTTGTGTGTTGATCGTATTGGCAAAAGTGTGCACTGATTCTGAAAATCCCGCGTTCCACTGCATGGCAATCTCTAGCGACATCTTGTTCGCCTTATCCGCCGAAGAGATACTAATAATTGATTTGTGGGTCTGACCACGAGTTGAATTCAGGTGACGCACGAAATCTGCAATACCGTCTTCGTAGTGATATCGAACATGCAATGGCTCGCCTTTTTCATCAACATGGCTCGGTCGCTCATCTCTGAGTGTGATTGTCAGGCCGCTATTTAGAAAAGCCATCTCTCTGAACCGGGTTGCGAGGGTTTCAAAAGAAAAATCTGTCGTTTCAAAGATTTCCTTTGAAGGCCAGAAACGCACAGTCGTGCCAGTTTTGGTGGAGGGGTCGCCTTTGGCGACTGGAGCAATGGGGACGCCTAACTTGTAATCCTGGGACCAGACATATCCGTCGCGGTGCACGACAACCGAAAGGTCCGTGCTTAGCGCGTTGACCACTGAGATTCCGACTCCGTGCAAACCTCCCGATACGGAGTAGCCGCTGTCGCCAAACTTTCCTCCAGCATGCAAAACGGTCATGACAATCTCTAGGGCAGGTTTCTTCTCGACGGGGTGGATATCCACGGGGATGCCTCTGCCGTTGTCGACGACTTGAAGGCTTCCATCGGCCATGAGGGTCACGTTGATTTCGTCGCAATAGCCAGCCAGAGCCTCGTCGATGGAGTTATCCACCACTTCAGTGACCAGGTGGTGAAGACCCCTCTCACCGGTGGATCCGATATACATGCCAGGGCGTTTACGAACGGCGGCTAGGCCCTCTAGGACTGTGATGGAACTGGCGTCGTAATTGCCTGTTTTTACCGGCACGGGACTCCTTACTAGCCTTACATTCACCCACCCTCATATGAGGAAAAGGGTCCTAGCGGCCTTCTAGGGAGAATATCCCCATAAGCACCCTGTCATCTTACCTTGAAAATAGATTGCTTGTAGCCACGATAAGCCTTAGAAGTGGCCGTAGGAGCGAGAACGTGCTAGGGGTGAAGGTTCCTATTAGGAAGGGTGTGTGATATGGCTTTATCCGTAAGTATCACGGGGGCCCTTTGCCCCTCGAATCGTCCTGATTCCTTTCTTCCATGTTGGCCCATGGGGACCAATTATCGAGAGAGATTCAACCAATGCTCCGGGGGAACTGGCACGAATAGTCGCTAGAACGTCAGGGGCTACGAGCCGGAGTTGAACCGCCCAAGCCGTCGATGAGGTCTGGATCGTTAGGACTCCGTCAAGGAGGGAAATCGGTGTGGCATGGAGGGAAATCTCGGGTCCAACAACATCTGCCCATGTCGAAAAAAGAGTTCCTTCGGCGATTCCACCTTTCCAATCCCTCTCATGGATGATCTGGGCAAGAACATCTTTTAGAAGTTGGGGATCGTGTGAATCATTTGAACCACTTGATGCAGGAGTGTTGTTATGTGTCGACCTTTTTCTGTTCTTCTTTCCATTTTGGAATGAGTGGAAAAGATCCAGAGCCAAATCTCGTTTCGCCATCACTGCCTCGCAGTCGAAACTCGACCTGGTTGAACATAACGACGCTGCGTCTCCAATCCTGGAGGAAGGTCGCTTTCGACCGCAGCCGTAATAATCGTCTGCTCAGCCATCTGTGTCGCCTTCATCAATTGCAGCCGCCGATAGGTATCCAATTCTGAGAAGATGTCATCCAGAATAAGTATTGGTTCTGCCCCTTCACTTTTTAAAAGATTGAACGCTCCCAGTCTCAAGGAAATCGCGACCGACCAGGATTCGCCGTGGCTTGCATACCCTTTGGCAGGGAATTGCCCTAGTTGTAGATGTAAATCATCTCGGTGTGGGCCGACCAGAGTTACACCTCGTTCCACTTCTTGGTATTGAACTTCATCTACCCTCTTCTCGAGAATGAGTCTGTTTTCTTCAAGGTTATTTGTTAGATTTTTTGTTGAAGATTTATAGGAGATCTCCATCACCCTGACTTCATTCAGGTTTGCGTAGTTTTCAGTGGACCATGGGTGTAAGGCTTCACAGAGTTTTATGCGCTCAGTGGTGAGTATGGATCCAACCGAGACCAACTGCTCATTCCATGGGATTAATGAACTTTGGGGTGCACGTGTTTTTAGCAATGCGTTCCGTTGTTTAAGGATTCTCTCGTAATCGCTCATTACACCAGCAAGTCTTGGTGCTCTTGTGATGAGAAGTTTGTCTAGAAAATCTCGGCGTGTAGTTGGTTCGCCTCGAACAAGATCCAAATCCTCTGGTGAAAAATAAACGCTTTGGCAGGCACCCAGAATCTCTTTCTGGCTTCTAACAGGATTTTGGTTGAGACGAGCCCTGTTGGCTTTATTTGAATTGATTTCTAAATCAACTTTAAGGGTTCGGTCCTCTCTTGTGATCTCCGCTCGAATTACCGCTTGATCGGCACCTAATGTAATTAGTGGTTGATTCTGTGAAACACGGTGGGATGCAAGAAATGAAAGATAAATAATGGCTTCAGCAATATTTGTTTTACCGGACCCATTGTCGCCGATAAAGGTTGTTGCTCCAGGTTGGAAAGTTAGGTCTAACTGCGGGTAAGACCTAAAATTAGTAAGCGAAAGATGATTTATACGCATTCATTTACGAGGCATAGCGCATCGGCATTAAGAGATAGCGGTAGTTCTCAATTGGCTCGCTGTCTTTTTCTTGCTTGCCAGTGAGAATTGCAGGTTTGTTCGAACCTGTGAAGGATATTTGCACATATGGTGCACCAACTGCTTGAAGGCCATCAGCTAGGAATGTTGGATTGAAGGCGATTGATATCGGTTCACCAGTTAATGTGATATCTAGAATCTCTGTTGCTTGCGCCTCTTCGCCGGCTCCTGCTTCCAGTTCTAAAGTTGATTCGTTAAATGAAAGTCTTAATGGAACCGTTTTATCCGTTACTAATGCGACTCGACGAACAGAATCTAAGAACAGAGCAACCTCCACAACCGCTGTAGTTGTGATGCTTTGCGGTAGAAGGTGGCGATATGGGGGGAAGGTGCCATCCAACATTCTTGAAGTCATCGACTTTCCATCGCTTATAAAGCCTACAAGTCGGTCATGTGAGGTAGTGGGCGTGAGAGATATTGAAAGGTCCTTTATTCCTGTTAGAGATTTTGTTGCCTCGGCCAAAGTTCTCGCACGGAGAAGTGCGGATGTTTCCAAATCGGGTTGTGTTGCCTGCCATTGAACCTCACGTACCGCCAATCGATATCTATCGGTTGCGGCTAATGTAATTGTGTCGTGATTTATCTCCACATGGATACCTGTGAGGGTTGGAAGAGAATCGTCTCTACCTGCCGCCACAGCAACTTGCGCTACTGCAGTTGCAAAAACATCGCTAGAAATTATTCCTGTCGTTTCCGGAATTTCAGGAAGAGATGGGTAGTCATTTAGTGAAAGGGTTGGAAGTGTGAACTTCGCAGTTCCTGATGTCACAAGAACGCGTGATCCATCAAGTTGAACTGTTACTGGTTTATTAGGTAGAGCTCGTGAAATCTCAGCTAGGAGTTTCCCGGGCACGAGCACTTTCCCAGTTTGAATCACCTCTGCAGGAAAATGCACTTTACTGGAGGTCTCTAAATCTGACCCAGAGAGGAAAACCTCGTCCCTCTCTACATTAATCACAATACCCAGCAAGGCAGTCATGATTGGCCTGTTGGACAAACTTCTAGAAACCCAATTAACGGCATCGGCCAGGGTTTGTTGCTCGACGGTAAATTTCACGCCGCACCTCTCGTCACATGTAGTTCGTCGCTAACCTCTACTTGAGGTGCCCGTGCTTTCAAGTCTTTCATAAAGTTCTCCACCCTCAACCTTTAAATAGTTATATATAGTCGTAGTAACCAGGTCTCCCACCTGTGGGAAGAAGGTAAAAACCCTCATCGATTCGGTGTTTCTTCTTCTTTAACCTGTTAATAACCATCCCTTTCCTTGGGATAACCGCCACACAGCTCTTCTCAAAAAAGCGCGAGATCCTGCTGAACCTCGTTTTAACCCCGTTAAACCCACAAGTAAGGGCTCTTTCATCCACAGTTATCCACAACTTTTACACAACCTGGGGGTAAATACCCGCAAAAAGGACATTGAGACTAAATCACCCATTTTTAGCCTGTTGTTTGATTCGGTTGGTCAGTTCGGTTACCTGGTTATAAATGGAGCGGCGCTCGGCCATCAACTGGCGGATTTTGCGGTCGGCGTGCATGACGGTGGTGTGGTCGCGCCCACCAAAAAGTTGCCCGATTTTAGGAAGGGAGAGCTCGGTCAACTCGCGACACAAATACATTGCGATTTGGCGGGCGTTAACGAGAACTCTGGATCGGGAGGTTCCACAAAGATCATCCAAGGTCAAACTGAAATATGCCGCTGTTTGAGCCATGATCGTGGCGCTGGTGATCTCCAATGATGACTCATTTGGGATTAAGTCTTTAAGAACTATTTCCGCCAACCCCAGATCCACGCCTTGACGGTTCAAGCTAGCGAATGCGGTTACACGGATAAGTGCGCCTTCTAATTCGCGAATATTCGTGGAGATCTTGCTAGCGATATATTCAAGAACATCATCAGGGGCATTTAATTTATCTTGAGCGGCTTTCTTACGAAGGATGGCGATTCGGGTTTCGAGTTCAGGAGGCTGGATGTCAGTGATAAGGCCCCACTCAAAACGGGAGCGAAGGCGATCTTCAAGTGTGGTGAGTTGTTTAGGCGGCCGGTCGCTAGAAATAACAATTTGCTTATTAGCGTTATATAGCGTGTTAAAAGTGTGAAAAAACTCTTCCTGGGTACGCTCTTTATTCTCCAAAAACTGAATGTCATCAACTAATAAAACGTCGAGATCCCGGTAACGTCTTTGGAAGACAGAGGCTTTGTCGTCGCGGATCGAGTTAATAAAATCGTTCGTGAATTCTTCACTGGAAACGTATCGAACACGCACTCCACTATAAAGCTCTTTGGCGTACGCGCCGATTGCATGAAGAAGGTGTGTTTTTCCTAAACCAGATTCTCCATAAATAAATAATGGGTTGTAAGCCTTTGCGGGTGCCTCTGCCACCGCTACAGCTGCCGCGTGAGCGAAACGATTTGAGGCACCGATAACAAATGTCTCAAAAACGTAGCGAGGATTCAATTGAGAGACCTCACTGCCTTTATGAGAGGCTCGGTCGTCCCGACCAGTCCCAACCTTTGGCGCGATAAACTCAATTTCAATCTCAGGGGGCGGCGGGCTTGGCAATTCAAGACCTTCATCAATAGTGACCGCGATATTCGTCTTCTCCCCAAGCTCGCGGGACAACACCTCACTGACTACATTTCGAAGCCGCGTCTCTAAAACATCCTTAGCGAAGGCATTAGGGGCTGCTACCAGGAGGTTGGTGATCCCGTTGCCTTTGAGGAGGCCTAAAGGTTTGGTAAGAGAGAGAAATGCTCGGTGCTGGGGGGTGTCGATATTCACGTC
Source organism: uncultured Bifidobacterium sp. (assembly GCA_964465545.1). Taxonomy (GTDB): domain Bacteria; phylum Actinomycetota; class Actinomycetes; order Nanopelagicales; family Nanopelagicaceae; genus QYPT01. The sequence continues at coordinate 12,159 of CAYXIS010000017.1, forward strand.
CGTGATAACCCGGGCCCAAAGTTCGGCGAGGTCGTTCTCAACTAGGGTCATGAACCGCACCTCTCGAGATTAATCCACAAAGTTATCCACAGGCTGTGGTCTAAACCAAAGGTTGAGGCTCAAGCGCCCTGTAGGGAGGATGAAAAAATAGAGGGGTTGCTCAATAAAAGCAAGTAGTTATCCACAACTCGAGGCCAAGGAAGGGGTGACACCTCATCCAAAAAGCCCAGTTTGACCCTCTTATCCCCAGACCTCTACCGTTACCTCCTCATTCTAATTTATCGAAATACAAGAATTTTCAAGGAGTCCTCTCATGTCGACCAAGCGCACCTACCAGCCGAACGTACGTCGGCGAGCGAAGAAGCACGGTTTCCGCGCTCGTATGGCCACTCGAGCAGGTCGAGCAATTCTCGGAGCTCGCCGCGCAAAGGGTCGCGCACGCCTGTCCGCGTAATTACTCCTCGTGCTTCCACGTCATGCACGGCTCACTTCGCCGAATGATTTCGCGCGAACAACAAAAAGTGGTTTTCGAGTGTCGAGCAAATTTCTTGTTGTGTATCTCCACCCGACCATGACGAACACGCCTGCCCAAGCGGGTTTGATCATCAGCAAGGGTGTTGGGGGATCGGTTGTTCGTCACAGGGTGGCCCGCCAACTTCGGCATACACTGAAAGACTTGTTAGAGCTTCTGCCAACTGGCGCTCATATTGTGGTTCGAGCCCTTCCCGGTTCGGCTGGACAGAACCTAGGAAGAGATCTCAACCTACTTATCCCAAAAGTTTTAGAGAAGGCAATGGCGACGAAATGAGATTCTTGGCCATTCAACTCATCAAGGTCTATCAAAAGTGGATTTCACCGATGTTTCCACCAAGATGCAAGTACTACCCATCTTGTTCGTCGTATGCGGCAACTGCGATCTCCAGGTATGGGTTCAAAGGTTTCGGCATGGCTTTATGGCGATTGGTACGGTGTAATCCTTGGTCGTACGGCGGAGTCGATTACGTTCCAGAAAAACCTATGAAATCTAATTCACAACCAATAGATGAATCACATGTAAGTGGGGGCGTTGCTCAATGAGTTCTATCTTAAATCCCTTATATATCGCTGTTTCTTGGGTAATTGTATCGATCCATAAATTGGTCTCTCCAATGCTTGGAGCCGATAGCGGAATTTCATGGGCCCTATCCATAATCGGACTTGTAATACTTATTCGAATTCTCCTCATTCCTCTTTTTGTAAAACAGATCAAAAGTCAGCGCGCTCTCACGGCGCTTCAACCACATCTAAAAGATATTCAAAAGAAACACAAAGACGATCGACAAAAGCAGTCCGAAGAGATGATGAAGTTGTACAAAGAGCACAAGACAAACCCGCTGGCATCATGCTTTCCAATACTGGCCCAAGCTCCGATCTTTTTTGCACTCTTCACAGTTTTAAACGGTATTGGGAAAAAACCACCGACAGCTCATGGGGTTTTAACTCAAGCTGATGTCGTTAACGCGGCACACGCGACGATATTTGGCGCACCGATCTCTGCCACTTTCCTAGGGTCGACTAGTGGAGCAGTAAAGCTTGTTACTGTTATTTTGATCGTGTTCATGTCGGCAACAACCTTCACAACTCAACGTCAGTTGATGGTCAAAGGTATGCCAAAGATGGATTCAAGCAACAATATGATGTTGCAGCAGCAGAAAATAATGCTCTACGCCTTTCCAGTAATTTTCGCCATTTCTGGTGTGAACTTTCCAATCGGCGTTCTGATCTATTGGTCCACGACCAACCTTTGGACGTGGGGCCAGCAGTTCTATGTAATTAAACGGAACCCCACTCCAGGCTCACCGGCCTATATTGAGTTGCAGGCAAAGAAAGCCCGCAAAATAGGAGGACCCACATTGGATTCTGGTGCTCCGGATTCCCCTCCCGAGGTGGAGATCAAAGGCCAGCGCCAACAACCAAAAAAGAAACCGAAAAAGAAATCAAAGTAGGACAAAAGGTTTAAAAACATATAAACCCGACAAAAGGGTCGAGATCGAAGTTTAAGGAGTTAAGGAATGACCGAAGCAAAGAAGGCTGAAGAACCCACCACCTCTCTCGTGGCCAAACTGGAGGAAGAGGGCGATATCGCTGCTGACTACTTAGAAGGTTTGTTGGATATCACCGATCTCGATGGTGACATCGACATCGATGTGGAAAACGATCGCGCCTCCCTTGCCATAGTCGGCGGAAAACTCGGACATCTTGTGGGCAAGCAGGGTGAAGTACTTGATGCGATCCAGGAACTAACGCGCCTTGCTGTGCAGACTTCCACGGGCGATCGAAGCCGTCTCATGCTCGATATCGATGGATACCGGGCTGGCCGCAAGGATGAATTGCGAAAGTTGGCAAAAGAGAGTGCAGATGAGGTTACCTCCACAAAAAGCTCCCTCAAACTTGCACCTATGAACGCCTTTGAGCGGAAGATTATTCATGACACCATTCAAGATCTTGGGTTGACCAGCGAATCTGAGGGCGAAGATCCAGATCGCTGTGTAGTGATTTTCCCTAACTAATCTTCCATCTAGCCTTGACATTCCTTCCGGTTTCACGTGAAACCCTTATCGAGCTCTATTTCCCAACGAAGAGAGCCGAGATAGAGCGCTTTGCCGAGTTCTTAAGAACAGCTGGGATTGAGCGCGGATTGATCGGACCCCGTGAAGGGGAGAAGATCTGGGAGCGTCATATTTTCAACTCCCTCCCCGTCATTTCATTGATACCGCAAGGATCTACGGTTATTGATATCGGTTCAGGAGCTGGCCTACCGGGAATTCCCATCGCGCTAGCTCGGCCAGACTTGAAAGTGACCCTAATCGAGCCATTGCAACGTAGGGTCGATTTCCTTGCTGAGGCGGCAGAAGGCCTGGATATCGCTGTATTGCGAGGCAGGGCCCAAGATTTCAAGATCAAGGCTGATTACGTCACTGCTCGCGCCGTTGCACCTTTGGAGAAACTCAAAAGTATGGGGTGGCATCTGGTCAAGAAGGGTGGCTCACTCTTGGCCATCAAAGGGGAGGGCGCCGCAGCTGAGGCCAAAACAGTTCCTAGGGCCCATCTTTATGAAATTGAACTCGAGGGACTACCGGTCGGACGGGTCATTTCGCTTCAAAAGACTGGTTAACTTGCACCTGTGATGGATTCACGTGAAACACCCACCCAGAGCAGAAGCGTCATAGGTGTTCGGCGCCTCAAAGAAGCGATGGCAAAACCATCAAAGTTGCGGATATTTTCCGTCTCCAACCAGAAGGGTGGCGTTGGTAAAACCACCACAGCCGTAAATATCGCGGCTTCCTTGGCAATGGGAGGCCTTCGCACCCTCGTTATCGACCTTGATCCGCAGGGCAATGCAAGCACAGCCCTTGGGGTAGAACACCAATCAAATCAGGGTATTTACGAGGTATTAATGGGTATTACTCCCATCGAATCCGTCGTGCAGAAAGTGGCTGGATTTCCCCATCTTGAGTGCATCTCATCCAACACTGCTTTGGCCCAAGCCGAGATCAATTTGGTGTCCATGGTTGCTCGCGAACTCAGGCTTAAAGAAGCGATAAGCGAGCTAGTGGCGGCTCGCGAAGACGCAGGAATCGGGTACGACTACATCCTCATCGATTGCCCCCCCAGTTTAGGGCTATTAACCGTCAACGCCCTGGCTGCTGCGCAGGAACTGCTCATCCCAATTCAATGCGAGTACTACGCCCTTGAAGGCTTAACACAACTACTGGAAACCTATTCAATCGTTCGGAAAAGACTGAATGCAGAACTCAAACTCTCCACAATTGTGTTAACGATGTTTGATGGGAGAACGCGTCTGGCAAATGATGTCGCGGCCAGTGTCCGCTCGCATTTTCCGAATGAATTGATCGATATTCCAATCCCACGAGCTGTGAGAGTCTCAGAAGCACCCTCGTACGGGCAAACAGTGATGACCTACGATCCAGTTTCACCCGGCGCAGTTGCATATATGCAGATTGCCCGAGAGATATCCGAACGTGGAAAACCTTTTGATTCAAACGTCGTAAGTATTAATTACAAAAAGGGAGAGAGTGCATGAGCGTCAAGCGCGGAGGACTCGGGACCAATCTCGATGCTCTTATCCCTACGTCTTTGACTCTTGAAGGCAAGGAAGTTGCGCAACAAAATGAGGTATCGGTTGATTCAATTTCTCCGAACCCGAGACAGCCCCGTACGGTATTTGATGAAGACGCACTCCGTGAATTGACCGCATCAATTAAAGAGGTTGGTCTGTTGCAACCTCCCGTAGTACGCGAAACTTCTCTAGGTCGTTACGAATTGATTATGGGAGAGCGACGTTTTCGAGCTGCCAAAGCTGCAGGCCTCAGATCCATTCCTGTAATTATTCGCCAAACAAGCGACAACGACTTACTTCGCGACGCATTGATAGAGAACATTCATCGAAGTCAACTTAACGCATTAGAAGAAGCTGCGGCTTACACTGAACTTCTTAACGATTTCAATTGCACGCATGACGAGTTGGCGCAGAAACTCGGAAAGTCACGGCCGCATATTTCCAACACGATACGATTGTTGAATCTTCCAGCTTCCGTTCAGAGAAAAGTTGCTGCTGGTGTTCTATCTGCTGGACACGCTCGAGCCCTTTTAGGGCTGACTGATGAGAGTGATATAGAGCATCTTGCTAATCGCATCGTTGCCGAGGGATTAAGCGTTCGTGCAATCGAAGAAATTGTCGCGGCCGGCATGCCAAATGCCAGGAAACAGCGCACATCCGGCCCACGCCATGCCCCACAGATGAGCGAGATCGCTGAGAGACTTTCTGATTATTACGACACCAGAGTTCAAGTGCAATCTGGAAAATCGAAAGGGAAAATTGTCATCGAGTTTTCGGGAATAGAGGATCTAGAGCGGCTATTAACGCTGCTTGAAAAATAGAATTACTCTGCTATCTCGAATCCGCTGCTGCGACGCGCGATTTCTTGCTTCACAACACCACCTAAAGCCTTAACTCCTTCACGAATTCGATCGGGCGTTGGGTGGCAATAAGACAAACGCATGGCCCAACTACCAAAACCATCAGCGTAGAAAGCCGTACCAGGAACGTAGGCCACCTTGGCGACGATAGCTTTTGGAACCATAAGTTTCGTGTCGATTTCGGGAGGCAAGTTTACCCACACATAAAACCCGCCGCCGGGTTTTGTCCATGTAGCAGATGCTGGGAAATACTGTTCGAGAGATTCCAGCATCGCATCGCGGCGAACTTTGTACAACTCTACAAAAGAGGCAATTTGATCTCTCCACGGTTGGTCTGCCAGATAGTTGGAAATCGTTAGTTGAGTGAAATTAGAGGGGCAAAGAATGGATGACTCGCTGGCAATAACAATCTTCTCTTTGAGCGAAGGAGGAACTAGTGCCCAGCCGACGCGCAAACCAGCGGCGATAGTTTTCGAGAAGGAGCCAAGATAGATGACGTTTTCGCTATCTTCCGCGCGCATGGCGTTTGGGGATGGTCGGTCAAAACCAAGTAAGCCATATGGATTGTCTTCCACCACGAAAATACTTTCTTCGCGACAAATATCTAAGATTTCGGTACGGCGATCTGCTGGCAGAAGTACACCCGTTGGATTTTGATAATTAGGAATCAAGTACAAGAACTTTATTCTTCTTCCCGTTGCCCGCACAGATGCAATCGCTTCCCTGAGTGCATCCGGTACAAGTCCCAGATCATCGAGTGCTACGTGAACAACTTGCGCCTCGTACTGCTTGAAAGTTCCTAGGGCTCCGACATAAGAAGGGGCTTCAACGAGTACGACATCGCCAGGATCAATAAAGATTCGAGAGATCAGATCCAGGGCTTGCTGCGACCCAGTCGTTACTACGACATCGTCTGGATTGGCCCGGATGCCCTCGAGGGCCATAACTTCACAGATCTGCTCGCGAAGCTTTGGGTGGCCTTGTCCGCTTCCGTACTGAAGAGCCTCCGCGCCGTTGGTGAGGATGAGCTGATTGACTACTGAGGCCATCATCTCCATAGGCAAGGCTGAAAGGTTGGGCATACCCCCAGCGAGGGAGACGATCTCCGGACGCGATGCCACGGCGAAAAGCGAGCGGATTTCACTGGCTTGCATTCCGGCCGCGCGCGCCGCGAAGCGCTCCTCTAGGTTCTGAGGTTCTCCGGTCTGATGGCGCGCGATCACGTTGGACATTGTCGAAGTCTCCCACACCTCAAAGCCTCGATGAGGACCTATCTTCGAAGGCCGGCTTTCTGGAGATCTGAGATCCGGAGTGTTCCTGTTTTCGCGTCATCTTCGGAAGCCAAATAGAGCCTTTGGATTGCAATGACCACAGCCTCGGCAATAACGTCTCGAAAATCCGGCCTGGCCAGTCGTTCGGCGTCGCCCTGGTTGGTCAGATAGCCAATATCTATGCGTACCGTTGGCGATTTTGTCAGGCGTAGGAGATCCCATGTTTTTGGGTGGGTTCGACAATTGAGAAGATCGGTTCGCGCACAGATTTCCCTTTGGACGAGAGAGGCAAAGCGCTCGCCGACCACGGAGTGAATTCCGTGTGCCTGCGCACCGTAATAATAAGTGGCGACTCCGTGGGCCTTCTCGTTCTTGTATTGGTCGACATGGAAGGAAACGATCAGATCGGCATTGGTTCCATTTGAGAACGCAATACGCTCAGTTTCAGCTGGCGAATTGTTGGCGCCACGAGTGAGAAAGACGCTGACACCCAATGCCAACAAGCGTCCCTCGAGGCGTTGGGCGATGTCGTAGACGATCTCCGATTCCTCAACGCCGTGCGCGCAGATTCCATGATCATCGCCCCCACAACTGGGATCCAAAACGATTATCTTGTTGGCCAGAGATGGTCCGCGATCTCTTTGTGTTGCGCTCTCACGAAGAATCGATGGCGCGCCTCCGGAAACCGTCCGGGTGAGTCTTATAAGAGCGGTAATCGTTGCTGGTCCGCATTTGCCATCCGCATTCACACCGACGGATTTTTGGAAATCGCGTACAGCACTCTCTGTCCTGGGTCCGAAGACACCGTCCACACGACCACAATCAAAACCCATCTCCGTGAGTCGAGATTGCAGTGTTGCCACATCATCGCCCCGAAGAAGTGGAGCTGGCTGCAGATACAAGGAGCGATCACCCAACTTCCATTGGGCCTCTTCAAGTGCGCGAAGGGTCACGGAGTTAACAACGCCAGTGACGCTCAGACCCCGCATCTGCTGAAAGGTTCTAATGGCGTTTAGGACACTGTCATCGATTACACCCGGATGTGAAACTAGTAGCCCTAACCGATTGAGAATGTTAATAATGTGGGTCGCGACATCTCCGCCAGCGCCTTTACCAACAGAGATTTCTTCCATTACGAGTTTAGATAAAGGCTTCAAGCTCTCGCAGAAGTGCTGGTTTTGGCTTCGCACCGATGATCGTCTTGACCACTTGTCCATTGACAAAAACATTGAGAGTTGGGATCGATGTGATTCCATACTTAATGGCAATCGCAGACTCTTCATCAGTGTTGAGTTTGACGATGGTCAATTTATCCCCGTGTTCTTTTGCAATTTCGTCGAGAATTGGCGCAACAGCGCGGCATGGTCCGCACCATTCGGCCCAAAAATCTACCAACACCGGTTTGGTGCTTTTCAAAACGACCTCATCGAAAGTTGATGTTGTCACTGGCTGTGATGCGCTCATTTTCTACCCCTACTCACGTTTTCCGATCTCCAACAATACTGTCTAAAATCCGCCAACTGCGTCATTGATGCCACTAGGCCCAATCTTTTGAACTAGTGGTGCGATAAAAACCTTTCCGCGTCTAGGGCCGCTTGGCAGCCTGAACCCGCGGCTGTGATTGCTTGACGGTACACATGGTCGACTAGGTCACCGCAGGCAAAGACTCCCTTAAGGTTGGTCAGAGTCGAACGTCCAACCACTTGTACATACCCTTCTGAGTCCACGTTCACTTGATCGCGCACAAGTTCGCTTCGGGGATCGTGCCCGATGGCAACGAATAATCCCGAGAACTCGCGGACCGATTCTTCGCCAGTGACGGTGTTCCTTAATTGAAGTGCCTCTACTTTGCTTTCCCCCAAAACGTCAGTCACTTCGTGATTCCAGAGGAACTCAATTTTTGGATTAGCGAAAGCGCGTTCGGCCATGATCTTTGAAGCACGCAAAGAATCACGGCGATGGATCAGAACTACTTTGCTGGCAAAACGAGTTAAGAACGTTGCCTCTTCGATCGCGGAATCACCTCCACCAACAACGGCAATCACTTGATCACGGAAGAAGAACCCATCACAAGTGGCGCACCATGAGACACCCTTGCCTGAAAGACGCTTCTCGTTGGGTATTCCAATCTCACGGAATGCGGAACCCATCGCTAGGATGACTGCACGAGATTGGACTGTATTTCCTGCGCCGTCTTTTAAAGTCTTGATCGGGTCAGAGAGATCCATTTCGACTACGTCATCGGTGACCAAGGTTGCCCCAAAGCGCTCCGCTTGCTTGCGCATGGAATCCATCAAATCTGGGCCCATAACCCCGCTGGTAAATCCAGGAAAATTTTCCACCTCGGTGGTATTCATCAGCGCACCACCTGCAGTAACCGAGCCTTCGTAAACAATCGGCGAGAGTTGCGCGCGCGCAGCGTAAATCGCGGCTGTGTAGCCTGCCGGCCCCGAGCCGACAATCACTAAATCGTGTATTTTTTCTGTAGAAATCATGGCTTCACCATAACCCAACTCCAATGCGGTTTATTCCCCGCCTCCTGGGTTGCGGCGGGAATTCCAAACACGGGTGAACTGCGTCCTAATCAACTCGCTAGAAACCGAGATTTCTGAAACACCGATAAGGCGTGCGACAAAGAAGTAGCCGGTGAAGCCGAGAATCATAACCAGTACGAGTTCACTCAATCTGGCAAAGGCGCCAGAGTCGGCGTTGGCCCAAGAGAAATATTGAGAGGTGGCAAACAAGGGCAACATGGCAAGCAACGAGGCAATGAATAATCGGGTGTGTTGTCCAAGAAAATCGCGAACGCGAATCCGACCAGTATGTCGATCCAGTAAGGCCAGCGTATAGAACAGCCCAATTATGTAACTAATGGAGAATGCAACCCCAAGCCCAACTGTGACCCATCGACTTGGAAGAAGAGCAAGCGCTGTATATGACAATGCGACAGCGATGATATTGATAAGAAGTATGGAAGGCACTTGTGTCTTGGTGTCTTCAAAAGCGTTGAATCCGCGAATCAAGATAATGTTGATGCTAAATGCAACTAAACCAAGTCCAAATGCAGCGAGGACTTGACCGACATAAATGGCATCGGCCTTGCTGATTCCGACGTACAGAACACGAGTGATCAACGGTCCAAACAGCATGAAGGCCACCGCAGCCGGAATTGTCAGAACGCCCACCATCTTTATTGCTCTTATCAACTGATCGCGAACATCTTCACGTTTCTTCTCGATTGCCAACTTCGAAAGATGAGGAAGCAGTGCTGTCACGATCGAAATGGTGACGATGGAGTATGGCAGCATCATGATCAGGTATGCATTTCCGAAAGGAGTGAAACCAACCCCCGTCTTAATTCCTTCTTTTGCCGTTCGAACCGCTGCGCTTGTAGAAACGTTGACCGTCACCAGATAGCCGAGTTGAGAGATGAGAACGTAGATGAGAGTCCAACCGGCAAGCGAGAATGATTTGCCGAGCCCCCCCAGGCCGAATTTCGGACGTAAGCTGATCCCTGTTCGCTTCACAACGGGGATAAGGATTAAAGCCTGTATGACGACTCCGAGAGTCGTGCCCCAGCCTAGAAACTGGGTTTGAGAGGACGTGATGTTCCCAGTTGAAAGATGAGGTGCGTTTATCAAGACCGCAATGAATACAACTATGACAATAAGGTTGTTGACGATCGGCGCCCACATCAGGGGCGCGAAGGAGCCTCGAGCATTTGCAACTTGGCCCAGCATTGTGAATAAGCCAAGGAAGAAGATTTGAGGCAGGCAGTAACGGGTAAACGCAACAGCTAAATGAAATTCATCTTCAAATCCCTTACTGGCAAATTCTGGAGCGTAGATACGTACAAGAACGGGAGCGAAAATCACACCTATTACAACAAGTCCTAAGAGAACCGTGCTAACCGTGGTCACTAACTTTGACGCAAACGCATGTCCGCCATCGGCGTCGCTAAAGGATCGGATCAATTGAGGAACGAAGATCGCTGTCAGTGCCCCGCCAACCAATAGGTTGTAGAGGATATTTGGCATCGTGTTGGCGACGTTGTAGGCGTCTGCCAAGAGAGCAGTTCCAAGAACTGCCACCGCTAATATATTTCGGATAAATCCAGTGATGCGGGAGATAATTGTGCCAAGCGCCATAATGCTGGAGGCGTGAAGAAGTTCGTTTGGTTTCATTTACGAGACCTCTTGACCCTTCGCACACTTTGGGTGATTGCCGCCATAAAAAGAAGTATCGCGGCTCCTGCCGTGAACCAAGCAACTGCTGGACTGATAACAGAAAGGTTAAGGGCCAAAATTACCGAGTCACCTAACGGTTTACCGGCGGAATTTCGAAATTCGGCAAGAACAGCTGTGGAACCCGGTGCTATGACAGTAAACGGAATCGAAAGCTGAGTTTTTGAATTTGCTGCAAGCAAGACAGTTTCTGGTCCACCGGCTTTAATGCGGGAGTTAAGCGGAGTCAATTGAAGTGTGACTCTCACGGGGGTAGCAAAATCGTTGACAAGAGTGATTGGCACCTTCTCGTGCTCCGATGTCAATCGATATTTCCCGGGGACAATCCGCAATTTGTGGTTAGCGGCAGCTATTGCCAAGTCTGCATTGTGCGCGAAATATATCTGTTCTGTCTTCGTAGAACCCGATGAGAGTAAGAAAGCCATTTTTGAGCGCAAATCGTCCAATTGTTGGGCAGGTATCACGGTGGTGAGGAGTGCAAGAGCACGGCGATTGATTGTGTATGAATGCACAGCATCAGGGATGACCGTGGTTGCCTTGGTTGCCCACCGTGCACCGCGCTGTATAAGAACCTCTCGACCGAATACATCTTGAAGTCTCGTCCTGCTAGATTCGTAGTAATAGGTGAGTTCGCTTGGCGCAAGACGTCTGGTTAAAGAAAGTTCTGGATGTCCATACGGAATGGCGACGACAGTGTCATCGAAGCTCATAATCTTCAATTGGGTGAGCCAATTTTGAGCAACGGGGTCCTTCAGAGCAAGCGCATTCACCTCATCAACAAGTGCGGCGTCCATGAACCATGTGCGAGGCTTGTCTGCTGGCGTGAAGACCATCTGGCCGAGACGTCCCGCCGGCAATAATGAGGCACTCAATTCATTGTCAAGTGCTGTGCCGAGTAGATCGGTATGTGGGGTATCCATTAAATATATTTTTGAAGTGACGGCCTGCGCGCCCGTCGGCGTAATTCCGAGGGTAATGATGCCGACGAAGAGAGCAAGAACTAAAGCAGATATCCGCCTTTTCATAGTTGAAGGTCTCCGCTGCGGGCGATGAGCTTTTTCTCATCTGGATACGCGAGCCGATCGATTATTTCGTGAAGTGGAAACCATGCCACTTCATCCACTTCGGTCACCTGTGGCGCGAGAAGTCCTCCGACCTCATGGAAGAGATAGTGGTGCACCGTCTTGTGGATTCTTTTCCCACCCGCCATAAACCAGAAATCGATAATGCCCAAGGACCTGGAGATCTGGCTTTCAATTCCCGTCTCCTCCATTACTTCGCGCAAGGCCGCCTCTTCGGGAGTTTCACCTATTTCTATGTGTCCTTTAGGCAAGGACCAGAGCAGACGAGTTCGAGCGCTGTCTTTCTGGTCAATACGACCAATAAGAAGGCCCTGAGTTCCGCTGAAATCGATGACCAGCCCTCCAGCACTGACTTCGTCCACTCTTTTTGCGAAAACGGTTCGATCGTTTTTTAGGCCAGGCTTACGCGAGGGGGGTGTTTCAGTCTTCAAATCTTGAGATTGGGGGGCGCGATTGGCGGAGCGTTTGCGCCGCCTCCTCTTTTTCGTACTTTCGCTGCCCGCACCAGGTGCAGGGGTCATAGAGGAAGCGTACTGCCCTAGCCTTATCCATTATGAAGAGAGCGTTAGGTGCCGCAGGAGAACTTGCCATCAGATCCCTAATTGACCGCGCGCCCTTGGCCAGCTCGCTGGCAGACGCATACAAGGTTGCCGGATTTCGCCTAGCCCTCGTGGGCGGCTCAGTTCGAGATGCGATCTTGGGGCGACTTGGCAACGATCTAGATTTCACCACCGATGCCATTCCAGAAGTCTCAAAGAAGATTCTTAGCAAGTGGGCTGAGAATGTCTGGGACACGGGAATCGCATTTGGAACTGTCGTCGGTAAGCGCGGAGACACCACCGTTGAGGTGACGACCTACCGAAGTGATAGTTACGACCTTGACAGTCGCAAGCCAGAAGTTGAATACGGAGAATCGCTAGAGGGGGATCTGTCGAGACGCGATTTCACTGTTAACGCCATGGCACTTGAGTTGACGCAGGGGACACCCATTTTTATTGATCCACATAATGGTTTGAAGGATTTAAGCAATCGCGTTCTAAGGACCCCTAGCAAAGCTGAACAATCGTTCTCGGACGACCCACTAAGAATGATGCGCGCTGCAAGATTTGCGAGCCAACTTGAATTTAGTGTCGATGACCACGCACTTCGGGCGATGCGGGATATGGCTGGACGAATATCCATAATTTCAGCTGAAAGAATTCGCGACGAGTTTGTAAAAATTCTCATGTCTGCCAACCCACGCACTGGAATATCGATGTTGGTGGATGTTGGTTTAGCAGACATCGTTCTGCCCGAGATACCAAAATTGAAACTGGAGATTGACGAGCACCATCATCACAAGGACGTGTACGAACACTCCCTGACAGTCCTTGAGCAGGCAATTGCTTCAGAGGATCGGTTGAACGGACCTAATTTGGTCATTCGCTTAGCGGCATTACTGCATGACATCGGCAAACCGAAAACACGAAGTCTCATCCCTGGAGGAGGCGTGTCTTTTCACCACCACGAGGTAGTCGGCGCGCGCCTTGCAAGAGAGCGCCTGAGGAAACTCCGATTTGATGGCGACACAGTTGAAGCAGTCGAGAAATTGATCGCCCTCCATCTGCGCTTTCATGGGTACGGTCAAGGAGAGTGGACTGATTCTGCGGTGCGGAGATACGTGAGGGACGCGGGTGATCTCCTCGTCCATTTGCACGTATTGACGCGGGCAGACTGCACCACGCGCAATAAGCGAAAAGCCGATGCGCTTGCTGCGGTCTATAAGAGCCTAGAAGAGCGAATAGATGAGTTGATGCAGAAGGAGGAACTGTCAAAGATTCGCCCGGATCTTGATGGAGCACAAGTGATGAAGTTGCTCAACATCAAACCATCCGCGACGGTGGGCAAAGCCCTTAATTTCCTTCTCGAACTCCGCCTGGAGAATGGCCCTTTAGGTGAAGAGCGTGCCACCGAGCAACTTATGAAATGGTGGGAAAGTCAGCCCTAAATTTCGACGGTCGCAGAATGGTCAGGAGCGACACCAGGTATACAAGTGATATCAATGCGGGCACGAGCGGCGAGTCTCCTGACACTGGAAGAGCGAGGGCTGCGAGGACCGCGCCGGAAACGATGGCGCCGTTGACCACTACGTCGTAGACGGCGAAAACCCTTCCTCGATATATATCTTCGATCTTCGCCTGCACTAGGGCGTCATTGGTGACCTTGAGACTTTGTCCGAAGAAACTTGTAAGGAAAGCAGCGACGTACAGGGAACTAGGGGAGGCCGATATGGCGAGGAAAAGTGGTGATATTGCACTCCCCGCCATCATGTAGCGGATCCATGCGTGTCTTCCGACTCGGGCAACTCCTGAGGGTGCGACTAGAGCGCCGAAAGTGATCCCGGCGCCAGCAATGGAGAGGGCAATTGCAAGTCCTGAAAGTCCCGCTTCTGGCTTTGAGGAAAGATGAAAGGTGTTTCGCTCGAGTAGAAGTGCGATTAACACAAGGGCTGTGAGTCCTCCACGTTGAATGGCTGTCGTTACTATTCCACGCGCAGCATCTGCATGCTGCAACAAGTAAGTAAAACCCTGACGCATCTCAATCAATCCCTCGACGAAACTGGCTTGTGCCTTCTCGTGATCTTGAGGTCCGATCTCCTTGCGTCGAAGGCGAAGAGTTAGAGCTGCCGCTACAAAGTAGCCGAGAGCCGCGACAAGGATTAGCGATGCGTCCGAGTGGTTCGCGTCATGCATTGAGTCAAGAATTTTCCGAAGCGCAAGGCCCACTCCTCCACCAAGTACCACCAAGAGAGATCCACCAGTTACGGCCAACGCGTTGGCAGCGATCAACGATTTTGATTCGATCACCAGAGGCAAACCGGCTGACAAACCCGCGAGTATCAATCTGTTGATACCGAAGGCGGCTAAAACCGCGATGGTGAGCTCCACGCCGGTTCGTCCATGAAAGACGAGGAAAGCTATCACTATCAAGTCGATTGCCCGGAGAAGATTTGCTGCAAGCAATGCGCGTTGTCGTGATATGCGATCAAGAACCGTTCCTACAAAAGGGCCGATGAGCGAATACGGTAGAAGTACCACCGCGAAAGCGAGGGCGGCACTAAGAGCACTTGCCTGACGCTCGGGGGAAAAGAGGACAAATGAGGCAAGGGCGCTTTGGAATATGCCATCTGTGGCCTGCCCTGTCCAGCGCAAGGCGAAGAGCCTTGAGAGTCTGGGGTGTCGAATAAGTCCCAGAAAACTCAGAGATTGCATATTGCAAGACTAGTTTCTTTAACTTCATTAGTCTCGTTACTCTTATCGCTATGAATTCGCAGAGAGCATACGTTGATTACACGTTGGATAAGCGTGCAACGTTGATGGCGCTCTACCGCGGAAAAGTTGATGCTTGCGATGCAGACCCATACCTATTGAAAGCTGCCAAGTTTCACGGATCCCCAACGGATCGGGCCTGCCCAGTGTGCAAGAGGAAGTCGTTGGTCGAACTCCAATACACCTTTGGGGACCAACTTGGACAGTATTCAGGGCGCATCAAATCTCGACAGGAACTCCTTGAGATGGAGAAGGAGTTTGGTGAATTCCGGGTATATGTGGTTGAAGTGTGCCGAGAATGCTCTTGGAACCACCTGTGCGCCTCCTTTGTTCTAGGCGATGGCGTCACAAGAAAGGCCCCGAGGCGAACGCGGACTTTAGAAGATGAAGATTGGGTTAAGCGGTAACCTTCACGCGTGATACGCAAAATTCTCGTCAGATCGGCCGTTTTCATAGCTGGCCTCGGCTTTATCGCCGTTGGGAGCTTGTTCATTTATGCGTATTTCACGGTGGATATTCCTAATCCCAAGGCGTATGTGAATAGCCAATCCACCATCATCGAATATTCAAATGGCGTGGAGATCGGTCGACTTGGCGCCCAGAACCGCACAATTGTTCCGTTGGCGAATATTCCGCTCAACGTGCGAAGAGCCGTACTTGCCGCTGAAGACAGAAACTTCTATTCAGAGCATGCCTTTAGCGTCACCGGCATCGCGCGGGCGGTACTTAACAATCTCCGCGGAGGAGCTTTGCAGGGCGGATCAACAATTACGCAACAATATGCCAAGACTGCCTTTCTCACTCCTGATCGTAAGATCCAACGCAAGGTTAAAGAGTTGGTAATTGCGATAAAACTCGAGCAACAACTCTCTAAGGATCAAATCCTGGAGAACTACCTCAACACGATCTATTTTGGTCGCGGTTCCTATGGGGTGGAGACGGCCTCTCAGCAGTATTTCAATCGAGACGTGAACCAACTGACGCTAGCCCAAGCAGCGGTCATTGCAAGTATTCTGCGCTCGCCTGGCTTTTACGACCCTTCGTACTCTGCTGCAAATGAAAAGCGACTTCGAGATCGTTTTGCGTATGTGATCAATGGAATGCTCGGCGCGTAGTGGATCACTCCCGAACAGGCTGCGAAGATCAAGTTCCCGACAGTAAGTCCCCGCGTGACTTCAGGGTCTCTGTCTGGCCCAAAGGGTCACATA
>CAYXIS010000018.1:0-24917 GCA_964465545.1 uncultured Bifidobacterium sp.
GAAGCTTGTCGATCCTTCTCTCTACAAGGAGGCAGAGGTCTTCTTCGGATAATCGCACCACGCGATCACCTATTCATTCTCTACGCTAGGAAACCATGACCACTTTGGATTCTCTCTTTGCCCCTGGCCTTGTTGCAGCTCAGCAACCAACATGGCCAGGTGGCACTGAAGGTCCTGCCGTAAAGGCCGCGCTAGCTGAACTCAAGTCCTATCCTCCTTTGGTTTTCGCAGGCGAATGCGACAACCTCAAGGCGCGCATAGCGGATGCAGCTGCGGGTAAGGCATTCTGGCTCCAAGGTGGGGACTGCGCAGAGACTTTTGCCGCGGCTACTGCAGATTCGATTCGAAATCGAATCAAGACAATTCTGCAGATGGCAGCAGTTCTCCAGTATTACTCGAGCCTGCCGGTGATAAAAGTTGGACGAATGGCAGGGCAGTTTGCCAAGCCTCGTTCCAATGACCTTGAAACACGAGGAGATGTCACCCTTCCTGCCTATCGCGGTGATGCAGTCAATGATTTGGAATTCACGCCTGCGGCTAGAACCCCTGACCCTCAGAGGCTGTTGAAGGTTTACAACACCTCCGCAGCGACTCTCAACCTTGTGCGCGCCTTTACACAGGGTGGCTTTGCAGACCTTCGCCAGGTTCACGAATGGAATAAGGGTTTCATTCGAGATTCCTCTGTAGGGATGCGCTATGAAGAGATGGCAAACGAGATAGGCCGAGCATTGGCGTTTATGCGCTCAGCTGGAGTCGATCCCGCAGCATTTAAAACCGTTGAATTCTTTGCCAGTCACGAGGCATTGATCATGGAGTATGAGAAGGCGCTCACCAGGATCGATTCGCGAACACAGCTGCCATACGATGTCTCCGCCCATTTTGTCTGGATAGGCGAACGTACTCGTCAGCTGGATGGCGCCCACGTCGATTTTGCCTCCAAGATTCGCAATCCGATAGGCGTAAAGCTCGGGCCAAAGTCCACGGTCGAAGATGCTCTAGCGCTCATTGATAAATTGGACCCAGATCGCGAGCCTGGACGCCTGACATTCATTACCCGCATGGGCGCCGGAAAAATCCGAGAGGCGCTGCCAGCACTCATTGACGGGGTAACCAAGTCGGGTGCGCAAGTTTTGTGGGTCTGCGATCCAATGCACGGGAACACTTATGAGGCTCCAAGCGGTTACAAGACACGTCGTTTTGATGATGTACTCGACGAAGTTAAGGGTTTCTTCGAGGTTCACAAGTCTTTGGGAACCCATCCTGGTGGGATTCACATCGAACTTACTGGCGATGATGTGACTGAATGCGTTGGAGGGGGAGAGCAAATCTCCCATGATGACCTCGCCATGCGCTATGAAACGGCGTGCGATCCTCGCCTCAACCATGCCCAGTCCCTTGAGCTTGCCTTTCTCGTAGCGGAGATGCTTCGCGATCGCTAATCTGGCTCAGTGACTTTGCTATACACATCGAGCAGGACTCCAATCGGCACGATACATCTGATGGCAGACGAGCATGTATTGCTGGGCGCCAGTTTCGGCACATTCGATGCCTTGGTGAGCACACTCGATGATGCTGATGCACAAAGAGGCATAGATCGAGTCAAGCGAATTCCAGTTATCTCCGATCTTGTCGAAGACTATTTTGACGGCGATGTAGAAGCCATCAACGCGATCGCTGTGAGGCAACCGGGTGCGCATTTTTCTCAAGCCGCATGGAAGGCAATGCGCAAAATCAAAGCCGGGAAAGTTCTCTCATATGCCGACTTGGCCCAACGTGCGGGTTCGCCTGCGGCAGTCAGGGCAGCAGGAACAGCGTGCGCGAAGAATGCGATCGTGGTTGTGGTTCCGTGTCACCGGGTTGTGAAAACCGGCGGCGCTCTAGGAAATTATGCGTATGGACTGAATGCTAAAGAGTGGCTACTGCGACACGAGGGCGCGCTTTAGCGATGCTGCAATAACTTCCGCGGCGTATTTCATGGCGGTGTCGTCGATATCCAGATGAGTGACTAGTCGCGCGAACTTGGGTCCTAAAGCGCTGATGAGCACTCCTTCATCTTTCACCATCTGAGAAAATTCAACTGCCGTTAATGGAACCTGCGAAAGATCAAGGCTCACGATGTTTGTATCAACGTGAGATGGATTTACAACTGAAGGTGCAATTTCATGGCACTTCTCTGCGATGAACTTGGCCCGTCGGTGATCCTGCTCGAGCAATGGGAGGTTTGTGTCAAGTGCATAGTGAACCGCGGCCGCAAGCATGCCCACCTGACGCATTCCTGCTCCGTAACGTTTTCGCCATACTCGCGCTTTAGCCACGTTTTCCCTTGTTGAAAGCATCATTGAGCCAACCGGCGCGCCGAGCCCCTTCGAAAAACAAACGCTGACCGTGTCGAAGTACTTCGCGTACTCCGGCAGCGCGACGCCAGTGGCCGTATGTGCGTTCCATATCCTTGCGCCGTCGAGATGAAGAGCAATACCGACTCTTTTCGCTTCTCGGTGCAGTTTTGCAATCTCGTCGATCGGCTGAACAGTGCCTCCACCAAAGTTGTGAGTGTTCTCCACTGCTATCGCTGTCGTAGAGACCAGATATGGACCAGACGATGGGCGTGCAATTTCCATCGGATCATCAGCATTGAGTAATCCGCGTTGGGCGGGCCATGTGCGAGTTGTGATCCCACTGAACGTCGCGGCTGCGCCGAGTTCGGCCCTAACAATATGTGAATTTGTTTCTGCGATAAGTTCTTCGCCAGGAGAGACAAGCATTCGTATGGCAAGTTGGTTGGAGAGCGAGCCTGATGGAGTGAAGACACCGGCGTCCTTGCCGAAGAGCGCGGCGACCCTTTCTTCGAGGGAGTTCATAGTGACGTCTTCGCCGTAAACATCATCTCCGACCGGAGCATGCGCCATAACCTCGCGCATTGCGTTTGTTGGGACTGTGACTGTGTCGGAACGAAGATCTACGCGCATGGAATTATCATCTCATGCTTCTTGCAAGACAATCATGTACATGGCGCCTACGACGAGCGCACCGCCGATCGCGATTTGCAGGGTGAGGGTTTCGCCTCCGAAAATCACGGCGAAAATAGCCGCAAAGACGACCTCCATCGTCAAGATCACGGCAACTTTGGTCGATGTCATATGAGCCTGAGACCAAGTTTGGATAATGAAGGCTATCGCTGTTGCGAAAATAGCCGTGAAGACGACAACTCCCCATACGCCTCGATCGGGCGGGGCGTGGTAGCCAGCTTTTAGTGAGGCTAGGCCCGCAAGCGCCGCGCAGGTAGCTAGTTGAATAACTGTGAGCGCATAGGCATCGCGCCCGCTGCTCCATTGACCCAAGGTGATGATGTGGGAAGCGAAGGCTATGGCACTGCAGAGAACAAGGAGTTCTCCGACGCCAACAGACCATCCATGAAGAGAAAGTAGAGCCAAGCCGGCGGTGGCAATAAGCACGTAGGTCCACGTTCGTCTTGAGATCCTCTGATGAAGGACCACCGCTGCGATGAGAGGGGTGGCTATGACGTACATGCCCGTAACGAACCCAGTAATGGCGGCGGTAGTTCGTGCCAACCCCAAAGTCTGGAGGATATACCCCGTGCCAAGAAAGGCGCCTGCGATGAATCCCTTGGTTAGCAGATCTTTTGTGAAGAGTTTCACCACTCGTGGCCTGAGAAGGATCATCACAACGGCAGCAACTGCGAAACGTGTGAAGAGAAAACTGTTGACGTCCTGACGCTTGATCGCATCCTTCATCAACACGAAGGCCGCGCCCCACATTGCGGCAACTGAGAGCAGGGCAAAGGGGGCCAACCGCAATCGCATAGTTATCCGCGGAATTTCTTCAGAAGTGCAACTTCCTTGCCATGTTCTGGCTCTTGGCCTGGGGTCTCAAGAATGAGGGGAGTATTCGCAACCGAAGGGTGCGCTAGGAGTTCCTTAAACGGATCCACCCCTATCTCTCCCTCGCCGATATTTTGATGACGATCCTTCAGCGCCCCGCATACGTCCATCGAGTCGTTTGCGTGGATCAATTGAAAGCGCTCCAATCCGACGATTGAGACCAGGAGGTCTAGCGTCTCTGTCATTCCGCCCTTCTTTTTGATGTCGTGGCCCGCAGCAAAAACATGGCACGTGTCAAGACAGATTCCAACTTTAGGATGATGTTCAAGTGCGTCAAGATAATTCACCAGATCTTCAAGTCTTTTTACGAGAGATTGACCTTGCCCCGCCGTCGGTTCAAGAAGCAATGTCGGTGAGTCATCGGGCAATGCTTCCAGAATCGGCATCATGCCGTCATGAATCTGCTTCCAGGCATTTGCAACATGATCTGCATCCACGGCAGATCCGGTGTGGATCACCACGCCAAGGGCGCCGATATCTGCCCCACGTTGCAACGAATACTTGGTCGATGCAAGTGAGTTCTCATACGTCGAGGCTGTTGGAGACCCGAGGTTAATGAGGTACGGAGCGTGAACATAGGTCGCAAGATCTATTTCTTTGGCCTTGGACCGAAAGGCGTCGTCGGCTTGCCGGTTTGCCTCTGGCATCGCCCAACCTCGGGGGTTTGATGCGAAGACCTGGATCGCCTCAGCCTTGATTGTTTGGGCGTAGGCGATCGAACGCTTCGCCATGCCTCCACTAGTGGGTACATGTGCGCCAATGCGGGGGTGTGACATTTGCTCACCCTACTGTGATGGTGACGGTGCTGCCACGTTTCACGAGGCTTCCAACTTTTGGAGAGATATCCGTGACCGTCTTGACAGTTCGCGTGCCGATCTTCTTCACGCTTACGACAAGATCAAGATCCTGCAGCATTGCCGTGGCCCTAGCCTGCGTAAACGAATAGACATTCGGGACGAAGACCGATTCACTGCCCTGCGAAACAACCAGGGCGATCTTGGTTCCCTTGGGGGCGGTTCCCCCAGTTCCATCGGGATTCTGACTCATCACTGCGCCAATCGCCACGGTGTCGCTATACGCGTATGTCGTCGATGCTTCAAAACCTGCGTTGGTGAGTTCAGTCAGCGCCTGGTCTCCGCTCTTGCCAACATATGAATTCAACACAAGAAGCTCTGGTCCCTTGCTAATCACAAGATTGACTGGAGTGTCGCGTTTCACGATGGTCCCCACGGTCGGGTCTGAACCGATCACAGACCCTTCGGCAACGGTGGCGTTGTAGTTTTCGGTGAGGCTGCCAATGGCAAGGGAGTTCTTTTGTAACAGCGATGTGGCTGCATCGCGGGTTAAGCCTTTAAGCACAGGTACTGAGAAACGCTCGGGTCCTTTCGATACAACAAGGGAGACGGTCCCGCCAATCTTTATGCGTCCGCCGCCGCTTGGATCCGAGGAGATAATCTTCCCTTGGTCAACGATTTCACTGAATACTTGCTCTGCGACCGTGGAATGAAGTCCGAGGGGCTCCAGAATAGAATTTGCTTGCGCAACGGTCTGTCCAACGACGGACTGAACCAGGACCTTCTTTCCCGTTCCGGCGAAGGCATACCAGATGCCCCCAACTACTGCCCCGGCCACCAGGGCGGCGATCCACCGATTCCTGCGTACCCGGGCACTTGCTCTGCGCTTAGTGCTACGAGCAGTCTGAGCGGAATTCTCTCGGGCGGTTTTTTCGCTCTTATCCGATTTCATGGGCAACACTGTGCCAGATGGGGTGGATTTTTGCGGAGGCGAAACTCGCTTTGCATTGCGAGATTTCTCTCGGAATGCAATCGGCGGAAGGTCCAATTCAAGACTGAGCTGGCTCCGCCTGGGATCTAGTTCTACCTGAATTGCACGCAACTGTTCAAGGAACTCTCCGGCATCTCTCGGGCGTTCATCAGGATTTATGCTTGTTGAGCGAAGCACGAGAGCATCTAGAGATTCGGGGATGCCCGGCACCAATGTGGAGGGGGCAGGGACTCGATCATTGACATGTCTGTAGGCGATGTTGATTGGTGAATCCCCCGAAAAGGGTTTTTCTCCCGTGAGCAATTCAAATGCAACTATTCCGATTGAATAGACGTCACTTCGAGAATCCGCCACACCGCGTTGTACTTGTTCGGGGGAGAGGTATGAAACGCTTCCAAGGATCACGCTTGACTCACCTGTCAGAGTGTGTCCAATCAGTTCCCCGTGGGCCAGGCCAAAATCGGCAACCTTTACCCGCCCCGTCGTTGAGATGAGAATATTCTCAGGCTTGAGATCGCGATGCACTATTCCAATCTTGTGTGCGGCGTCCAGGGCGCTGAGGACTGGTATCAGATACTGCACGACCTCGGCAGGAGAGAGCGCTCCTTGCTCAAAGAGATAGTCCCTCAGTGTGTGACCCTCAACGAACTCCATGACGAGAAAAACGGCCGGCGTTCCACCCTGATTCCAGCCTTGGTCTTGCACGGCAACGATGTTTGGATGTGAAAGTGCCGCGGCAGCCTTGGCTTCGCGAATGAATCGGTTGATGAATTTCTCGTCGTTTGCAAGATGTGGATGCATGATTTTGACCGCGACTTTTCGATCAAGTCTCGTGTCAAGGGCCACGTAGATGGTTGCCATGCCTCCCGTGGCTATTTGGTGCAGGAGTTCATACCGACCATCGATGAGTTCACCAGATAGATCCGACACATCAAAATCTTAAGCAACCCCGACGGTTATGGTTGGCTAGACGCGCTGCCTTCTAGGGGGTTGAAAGTATGAAGTCGGCGTTCTCGCGGGTTGCGTCGGAAAGAAAGTGCTCCTCTTCTCTTATCTGCCAGAGATTCATCTCCTCTTCAATCGCGAGTCCATCGCGATCGAGAACTCTTTCAAGGCCAATCTTCCGATCGACATCAATCCATATTGTGGCTGTGGCCATTTCGCGGACAACTCGTTGGGCACTCCCCACGCCTTCGATGATGATGAGGTCGCACGGAGAGATTTCGCGGATAGAATCGAATTCTCCAAAGTGCCAGTCGTACACTGGCACCATTGCGACCCGTTCGGCGGAGATCGATTTCATTATGTACGAAAGTGAATCAGTAAGGGTTTGGGTTAGCGCCAAATCCCACCCGGCATAGATTTCATCTAGATGGATCACTTTGACTTCTCGGTGCAAGCTCAACGCGAGGGCGAGTTCATTCGCAAGAGTTGTTTTTCCTGCACCTGCTCGTCCATCAATTGCGATGACGTGGGTACTGCCACAACGTGCTGGTTCTGAGAGGAGATCTTCAATGATGGGGACAAGTTTCATCGGCGTCGCAGGGTTGGCGCAGTCCTCAAGAGTTCTTTCCCATAGCAATCGAAGCGAGTTCGCTGAGCAGTGCATGTGCTGCTTGCGGGATCTCATCTCGATTCAGCGCATCAATGGCGGTGAGGGTCAATTTCTCTACGAGATCCTCGACGTGATCTCGTGCCCCCGTTTCGGAAATGATGGCTCGAAGGGCTTCTACTCCCTCGGGATCTAGGTGGCGGTTTCCGAAGTATTGGGCGATTACCGCCTCCTGCTTGGCATTGGCCCGATCCTGAGTCATCGCCATCAGTACTGTGCGTTTTCCCTCGCGCAGATCATCACCAGCTGGTTTGCCCGTCAAGGCCGGATCGCCGAAAACGCCCAAAAGGTCATCCCGAAGTTGGAATGCTTCCCCGAGAGGCAATCCGAACTCGGAGAACATCGCAAAGAAGTTGTCGCGTCTTTCTCCTGGTGCAAGAGCAAGGCTGACGCCAAAGTGCAATGGGCGCTCCACAGTGTATTTACCAGATTTATAACGAGCGATCTTAAGCGAGCGAGCAACGCTCTGTGTGGCTAGTGCTTGCTCGTGAATGTCAAGGAATTGGCCTGCCATGATCTCGACTCTCATCTCGTCGTATATGGCGAGAGTGCGAACGAGTTGCGAATCAGTAATTCCGGAATTGTGAAGCATTTGGTCGGCCCAGACCAGAGCGAGATCCCCGAGCAGGATCGCCGCGGATGCACCGTAATTTGCGGCAGATCCCGATAGTTCTTCATTCGTGTGGATACCTTCAAATAGGCGGTGAATCGATGGTCTTCCCCTACGTGTGTCGGAGGCATCCATGAGGTCATCGTGGATGAGGGCGCATCCTTGAAGGAGTTCAAGGCTGGAAATAGCACGTATAATTGCATTGTCGTTTTTGCCACCTGCGCTCACATATCCGCAATAGGCAAAGAGTGGGCGCAAGCGCTTTCCGCCGTCGAGGAGAAAAGCATTGATCGCCTCGGCAGCAGGAATGAGTTCAGTGCCGATCTCGCCCAAATAAAGTGTCTGTTCCGCCAGGAAATCTGTAAGGTCACGTTGCACACGTATTCGTATGTCCGCCAAGGCGAACTGCGGTTCAAGGCTCACGTGGCAACGGTACCGTCACTATTGATTAAGAGCGAAAGGAAGGCCATGGCGAAAACGTATTCCTTTGAGTTTTTCCCTCCAAAGGACCCTGCTGGAGAGGATCGCCTCTGGGCGGCCATGACTGCCCTGGAACCGCTTGCTCCGGATTTCGTCTCAGTGACCTATGGTGCTGGCGGGTCAACGCGAGAGCGGACTATACGAATCACTGAAGAGATAACCAGCCGCACGCATATTCCGACAGTTGCTCACTTAACTTGCGTCGGCTCCACCAGAGATGAACTCAGTGAGATCCTCGACCACTACCACAATGCGGGGATCAAGAGCATCCTTGCTCTTCGCGGTGATCCAGTCGGAGGACCGACCGCGCCGTGGACTTCTACTCCAGGCGGATTCACTCATGCTGACGAACTCGTTGCCCTAGCAGCTTCTCGAGGGGATTTCACTATTGGTGTCGCGGCATTTCCCGATGGGCACCCTGCTTCGCACGGCAATCTGGAGCAAGACATTGACGTGCTCTTGCGAAAGGAGCACCTGGGTGCAACTTTCGCCACAACTCAATTCTTTTTTGAAGTCTCGAAGTGGACGTCGCTGGTAGAGAAGATGGCCGTGCGCGGTTCCAAAATGCCGATTATTCCGGGAATACTGCCGGTGACGAATGTGAAGCAACTCGAGCGGATGGCCGAGTTAGGAGGAACTCCGATTCCTCCTTCGATTCGAGAAAGTTTTGCGAAGATCGAAGGAGACCCTGAATCGGTAAAAGCCTTGGGAATAGAAATTGCCACGAAGATGTGTCGAGAACTCCTTGATGCTGGTGCTCCTGGATTGCATTTTTACACGATGAACAGTTCATCGGCCACCCGAGAGATATATCTAAACCTAGGGATTGAGAAATAGGCCAGACGTTTTCTAATCCTCTGGCTTCCCAAGCCAGCGTGAAAAGAAATAGGGTGCAAGGACTATTGCGTATATCGCACCTGCGAAGAGAGCGATATCGGGACGTTTGAAAAAGAAGAGATTGTCACTGACGCCTGAAAGAAGTGTCCAGCCTAGAAATATATCAACTGCCACGAATTCGGCTCCTTGTTTTCGACGTTCCTTTGGAAGAGCAACGTGAAGTATTGCGATGAGCAGCATTCCAACGAATAACCAGCCAGCGGGATTGGAAAAGGGCAATTCTTTCACAAAGGGTACGTGACTCCCGGAAAAAAACCATGTGACGCGATGTGCACTAGACATCTGCGGATCAATAAAAAGATGCCATGCCATCATGACTGCGCCACCGTAGAGAAATATCCAATGCCGTGTAACACGTCTTGAAGCTATCAAGATCGGATGAGCAAGCATGACCCAGGCAAAGGGAATCACAAGAGGGACGTCGTAGATTTTCACGCCCAGGCTAGGATCAAATGAATGTTCACCGAAGGGCCAGCCCGTACTTATGCCAATTTGTTCGATGAGTATTGCGAATGCGAGCGTTAACACCAAGTAGGTGATTGTGTACCTAAGACCAAATGAGAAGTAGGCGTGAAATAGCATCGCCAAAGCGCCCGCATATATGGCTGTGATGGTGATGAACTGGAGCACTCGCCCATCAGCGAAGGGGTAGAGCAATTGAAAAATGATGGCGATAGCAAGCGCGATGCCTAGGATCTTCTGCGCATTGGAGGATATTCCACGTCGACTGTTTCTGCGAGGGGTGAAATGACGTAAGGACACGTCCTTAGTCTGCCCTATCTCAACGAATTAGGGGCGTTCTGAAATTGATGGGAGTCAGTTGTGTACTCCTGTCGTGAGAAAGATTTCTTCGACGACCTCTGAAGGATGATCCCACATCGGAGCATGCCCGCACTCAGACAGAATCATCCATTTGGAGTGTGCGGGCACAAGGGATCTCTCCTGGCACGTCGCAGCGGGCAAGGTTCGATCTGAATCGCCAAAGATCACTGTCACAGGAATGAAATCTGGTACTTGTTGGTCGAATCTCTTTCGAAGTAGCGCATCCCAAGCAGGGTAGTAGCCTGCAGCCGTCGCCATCGCGTTGGTGGCATCAAGGCAGAGGTCATACGAAAATTCACGCCACCGGGGGCTTACATTTTCAAATCCAATTTTGCGTGCCCACTCATAGTGGAGGAGAACTGGGGACACGACTCTAAGACTGCTTGCCATGATTCTTGCGATGGCCGTTCCGGGGTAGCGGGCAATAAATGGTTTGAGCCACAATCCTGCGGGTGCAAGACCAGTGACGGAGGCGATTGCCTGAGGATTCATTGCAGCCATTTCGAGTGCGATCCAACCGCCCAACGAATTTCCAACGACGTGGAATTTCGCTATTCCAAGCGAGTCCATTGTTGCAAAGACCGATTGAGCAAGGGCCTTTGGATCCATCGGTTGGGACTCGTCCATCGGGGTGAGGCCATGACCGGGTAGATCGACCGTAACCACGGTGAATGCAGACTCAAGTTCCTCGATAATCGGCAGCCAGGCTGAGGAGGCAGACCCCATTCCATGAATAAGAAGAATTGCCTGGTTTCCGGATAAATGCGCACGGAGAGTGGAATGAAGGATCATGTCATTCAATCACGTGGTCTGATACCGAGGGTGTTCCGAATCTCTTGAGTGAACACGATTGAACCGTCGACTTCGGCAAACTTGGCGAGTCTGTATTCGGCTTCTCTTCTCACATCTGCGCGAAAGTGCTCGGGGATTGCCAACCACATCATGCGCTGCCCGACAGACCATGTGAAGTCATACCAATGCTGCGAATCTTCAAAGCGCACATCAATGGTCCTGGATTCAGTTCTAACATTGGTAAATCCAGCCTCTCGGAAGAGGCTCTCCACTCCTTCATCGCTAGCAAAAGCCCCTTCTTTGCCAGATGTTCGAGCGTCCCTCATTTGAGGCGGGAGGTGAGGTTGGAACACGGCGTCGACTTCCTCCCATCGAGGATCGACCGCACCAAATGTCGTTGCTCCGATTCTTCCGCCAGGTTTCAAAAGTGGCAGCCAGTTGCGTAGTGCGCTCAGCGGATCAGCAAGGAAGAACAGGACGAGCGAAGATGAGATGGTATCGAATGGTCCGTGTACTGTGGCTGGAGACTGGGCATCGTCGACTTCACACTCAACATTTCTAAGACCTGCGTGCAGTGCGAGCCGGCGGGCGTGTTCGATCATTCCGATGGAAATGTCGATTCCAACCGCCAAGCCGTGGGGACCGATTGCCTCCGCCACAGGAAGGAGCACCGCACCGCGGCCGCAACCGATATCAAGCCAACGTTCGCCTTCTGCAGGTGGCATCAGGGCGAGAAGTGTTGCAGCTATCGGTTGAAAGAAGTCAACGCCAACTTCGTCATAAGTGTCAGATAGTTTGTCGAAAAGATTTGCCATCTTTTCAGTGTGTCCTGAGGAATCAACCATTCGGACAGTATGGCATTGAGATCAATTATGCGTCTAGGAATCGCCTATTCGCCGACGTGCATTGGCTGCCCTCCCGTGGCATTAACCAAATGCTTAAAAGTCGTCGGAAAAACTGCGTGCGGATGCCCAGCGGCAGCCCATACGATTTCATATTCATCAAGTGCTGTATCTATTAGGACGACTGCTTCATTGGAGATCCATCCGACTGGGCTAACGCCTCCTGTACTTATTGCAACGCCTTCCGTGAAGATTTAGGAGTAGGAACCCGTCGGCTGGAGCTCGAAGGTTTCCCCCATAATCGCTCGACGGTAGAGCCCAGTACCTCTGCTACTCGGAGTGCCAGGAATACTGAGGGGGCGTAAGAGCCACTTTCCATCGCAATGATGGTCTGCCGGCTAACGCCCACGCGTTCCGAGAGTTCCTGCTGTGTGATTTCCTGCGAGAGTCGTTTGTCCCGTATTTGCGGGCCATAACCTTCTTTGTCCGACTGCACCGATCCGCCGGCGCGTTTCACGATTTGGCTTCTCTCCGTGCCCTACGAATCAATATGAAGGCAGACATTACTAGCCCAGTAGCCATTCCAATAAAGACCGACGGGGAAGTCGATTCCTGATAAAAAATGGCAAGTGGGAGCGTCATGTATGACAAGAGGTAGACGACGGATCGCAACGGCTTGCGGAAAGTATTAGTGGCAAGCGACACATTTTGCCGTTTCAAATAAGCAAGACCCATGGACGCCAGAAAAAGCGGGACGAATGTGAGCACGATTACGGGAGCGATGGAGCTCTTACCAGCGACTGCAATAACAGCGGCCGCAACCAAAGGCAGCAGATACGTCTGCACCGTCAGCATTGCCGAATGCGCTTCATAGTAGCGAATGCGTTCACGCTCATCTCCGTAACTGTCTCCGCGGGCATCAATAATCCAGTTAATAGATCTTTCGATCAAATTCTGTTTTGGTGTTGGCTTCATGAAACATAGGCTATGTCAAGAGAACTTGACTGTCAAGAGAACTTGACTATTCACCAACGACCATCGGCTCGCCATTGGTGAGTGATCTTAAATCGGCAAAGGTTGTCGGAAAAACTGCGTGCGGATGCCCAGCGGCAGCCCATACGATTTCATATTCATCAAGTGCTGTATCTATTAGGACGACTGCTTCATTGGAGATCCATCCGACTGGGCTAACGCCACCGATTGCGTAACCAGACCATAGGCGAACAAAGTCGGCATCGGCTCGGTGAAGTTTTTCGACGTTGAGATTTCGAGCCACGAGTTCGGTGTCCACACGGTGTCTTCCGCTGGTGATGACCAGAAGCGGTTTGTCATTTGGCAAGCGGAAAACAATTGAAGATGCAATTTGGCCAACTTCAATCCCAAGGGCGTCGGCGGCTTCCTTCGCGCTCCGAGCGCTATCGGAGAGAATCTTGATTTCCGGCTTCACTCCAGCAGATTCCATGGCTGCTACCGCGCGTTGGACGGAGACGCTTTTAAGAACCTGTTCCACCGGGCGATTGTACGCATACCTAACCCAACTTGGGCCGCGTTCGCTCAATCGCAACGACGAGGCGAGCGAAAATTCGGAGTCATGGTACGAAATCACGGACGCTCGGGTTGTAAATACGAATTCATTAACGCTATCACTTTGGCAAATAGTGAGGAAATTACGAGCGAAACATATAGAGACAGCCCTCATATTTAGGCGTGCACGTCCATCTCACATTCTCACGCGTTGTGAATCAAATCTGCTGCGCGTAATTTGAGGATGCGGAGGGATGTCCGTTAGACCAACCAATGCAACATCAAACAGAATCGAACAATCATGAAGCAATTCAATATCCTCAAAAAGGTGTCATTAGTCGGCGTCGCCGCATTGGCTCTTCTGGTCATGGCGCCAGCGTCCTCTACGGCAGCAGATACGACTGCGACATTGCATGTCATTGTGAAAGTCATCAATGATGACGGCGGCACCGCGGTGCCAAGTGATTTCACTATGCATGTTCGTTATCTGATGAATGAAGTCACGGGAAGTCCATTTCAAGGGGGCGTCGACACTTCAACTACGTTCATACTCGCCCCGGGAAGTTACTTGATCACGGAGGATGACGTGCCAATCGTTAACGGGTATGTCACATACTACGGAAGCTATTCAGGAACCAATATCGTTAATGGTTTTGTCACTCTCGCCGCGGGTGATGAAGTGACGATAACGAGGACAGAGAACGACTGGCCTGCGGCAGGCGCCGCTGTTGTCCAACCAACGGCAACTCCGGCTCCGACACCTGTAGTTACACCTACGCAAACTGGAGGCCAATTGCCTGCGACTTCATCGCCTTGGTACAACTTGTTGGCAGTCAGTTTTGGGCTGGTACTCCTAGGGAGTATTGGTTTTAAAACTCACAAGGCATTTAAGTAGTCTCGTGATAAGAAGGACTCGCACCCTCTCTGCGATCTTTGGAATTATGGTTTTGCTGGGGATTGCGGGGATTGGATATGCAGGAGTCCAGATTTACCAAATGAGGACTAGCGTCGACAATCAGGTGTTGCCGGCGCTAGCGCCTTTGGAGCACTCACCGAGTCCGCAATCAAGTGGTGATTCCGTGACTCGCTCCGTCGTCTATTCGCCTTATCCAAAAGTCGGCGACGTCATCGGAACCATTTATCTTCCGAGTTTAAAACAGAGGCTTCCAATCATCGAAGGTACCGACGAGTCCGAACTCAAACGTGGAGTAGGGCACTATGTCAGAAGTGTCCTTCCGGGCATTTCGGATAATTCCGTATTGGCCGGACATAGAGATTCTGTTTTCTCAGAACTTGGAAAACTGGCCCTCGGTGATCCGATTGTCGTGCGTACGACGGCAGGCGAGTTCACGTACATGGTCACGAATTTTAGAATTGTGATGGCTGATGATCGAACTGTGATTGTGCCAACTACTTCGCCAGTGCTCACACTGAGTACTTGCTACCCGTTTCGATACATCGGGAATGCCCCAAAGCGCTACATCGTGACTGCCGATCTCGTCCAGACTGATCTGGTGAAGTACTAAATCCTCACTAGATATTTCAGGAACCAGTTACTGGCGAGTTCTGCGACTCTTTCGAGAGTTCCTGGCTCTTCGAAAAGATGGGTAGCACCAGGAACGATGACCAATTCATTCGTGCACGTCAATTGCGCCTGAGCTTGTTGATTTAATTCAATAACGACGTCGTCGAAGCCGCCGACGATGAGAAGGGTTGGAGCGGGTACTTTTGCAAGTCTTAGTCCCGCCATGTCTGCGCGGCCGCCACGTGACACGACAGCCATTACATGTGAGTCGGGATCTGCTGCCGCCCAGAGTGCCGCTGCCGCCCCCGTACTTGCACCGAAGTATCCAATAGGCATGCTTGAGAAACCTTCCTGCTTCCGCAACCACACCGTGGCGTCCAGTAGTCGCTTCGCCAAAAGTTCAATATCGAAGACGTTGTTTCGATCTTGCTCTTCTTCTTTTGTTAACAGATCAAAGAGCAAAGTCCCAAGTCCAACCTTGTTCAATTCGTGTGCGACGGAAATATTCCTAGGACTCTTGCGACTGCTGCCGCTGCCATGGGCAAAGATGACTACTCCTTTGGCAGAGGCAGGAACAATGAGATGACCGGCGAGAATGAGGGAGCCAGCGACAACGTCGATTTCCTTATCTATCGTGGCCAGATTCGTGTTCATTTGTGACCCTTCCTTAATAATTCGACCACTTCTTCGTCGCTCACGGGAGAGAAATCCTCGTACCACTCGCCAACTGCAAAAAAGTTGTCTGGGATATCAAGGCAGATGACCTCATCGGCTTTGGAAGCCAATGCGGAAACGGCCTCCCTTGAACCAACGGGTACGGCGAGAATCACTTTCTCTGCGCCCAGAGCACGAGCAACGTCGCATGCTGCTCGTGCAGTGGAACCTGTTGCAATGCCATCGTCGACTATGAGGGCTAGCTGTGATTTGAGGGAGACAGGGGACCGGCCCTCGCGGAATTTCTTTGATCGGTTTGCTACTTCCTCATTCTCCCGAGCCCTCGCTCTGGCGAAATCCTCTTCGCCAATGTTGGCCATGCGAATGACTTCTTCATTTCTTATGACAACTCCGCCTTCGCCGACTGCGCCCATCGCCAATTCCGGCTGAAAGGGCACTCCTAATTTGCGTACAACGATCACATCAAGTGGAGCATTCAGCTCCCGAGCGACTTCAAAAGCTACGGGGACACCGCCCCTGGGTAGGCCAAGAACAACTACCTCTTTGTTTTTGAGATAACCCAGTCTCTGGGCCAACATCTGCCCAGCAGTAATGCGATCGTGAAAAATCATGGCTCACCTCCTGGAGAGGCCTTTGATTTATCTACGTCAAATCTACATCTGTTTCATTCTTGGCACTATCAGCCGCGGTTAGCCAGCCAACGCTGGCAAGAGCCATCGAGACTGCGAGAACGGCTGCTGCTCCAGCAAGATGCAGATCCTGCAAGTCTGCGGGCGCTTTAAGAAGTGCGCTGAAGATTCCTAATGTCGCCGTAGCAATGAGTAATCCGATGATTGTGGCTGCGAGTGGACGTGCAGCTGGGACATTTAGCCAATCTCTCCATGCGTGAACTGCGAAGGCAATTAGTGCGATGAGCGCAAAGAGCGCAACGCTTCGGTGAAGCAGGTGCAGGACCACTAAATGCAAGGGTTGAGTTGAAGGACAGAAAGGAAAACTTGCGCATGCTTTCTCTGCTTCAGCGTTGACTACGAGTGAACCCGATAGATAAAGAAGTGCAGCCGATCCAATCGCACTCCATCCAAGGGAGCCAAGCCGAAGGGAGAAAGATTCGCGTTTGTCGACCAATGATGCAACCGCAGTGACGGTTGCCCCGCCGAGAAGTGCTAGCCCTGCTAGAAGATGACCAGCCACAGTGGGGGCGCCGTTGCTCTCGAAGACAGTGATAGCGCCGAGGATGATTTGAACAAGGACAATTCCTACGGTGAAGAGCGCTGGTTTGATGGCTGCAAGCCGAATTCGAATCCGTGATGCAAGATACCAAGTGGCGATAACCAAGATGGAGACGATTCCAGCAAGATACCTGTGAGTCTGTTCCATAAATGCGTGAAAGCCCTGGAATGGACCAATGCTGCCCTTGCAGAGAGGCCAGTCGGGACAACCCATTCCCGAATCTGTCACACGCACGTGGCTGCCGTAGATGATGAGGATGTAGACAGCCACGGCGCTAGTCACTGCAGAGATGGCGAGCCATTTGCCAGGAATTGCCCGTTGTTGTCTAGAAGAATTACCAGCTTTGCTAATGAGGCTCAGATTCACCTCTGCACCGTACACGTACGCCTGAAGCAAAGAGAGTCTCCGATTGAGGGCTGCCCCTCGCTTAATTGCTTACTTGAAATTGAAAAACGGAGAAGTGATGTGCCATCCAATATCGGCATGGCGACCAATCAGTACGAAGAGCATGAGGGCGGCGCCAGCAAGACTTAGGTCCTTGAAAAAGGCTACAGACTCAGTCATCTTTCCCTCCGGTGTGGTTTCCGCCCAGTAGTTGTGCATCTGGAAAGCCGCGGCCAGAGCAAAAATCGCGAGGATAAGGGCTCCGAGGTCGGCGTAAATGCCAAGGGCGACCCAGAGACCGCCGAGGATGATTGCTACACCAGTAAGTGCCACGAAGAACTTCGCTGTGGGAACCTTTTTGTATTTAGCATAACCGGTCATCGCCTCAAGTTTGGTGAGGTGCATAATCCCAGAGCGTACGAAGAGGATTGCAAAAAGTATGCGTCCGATTAACAAAACGGCGTTCATGTGGCTCCTTCAATATGTGGGGTATGTGACAACTCTTGGTTGCGCATTCTCATCGTAAATGAAAATAATTGAATTTTCAACTAAGTGTCGCCACGCCACGCCAGTTCATTAAGAATTCATTTCTCTTCTTTGCTTCAGTTATTTGGCGGACTCGTCTCATTTGCTTACTGACGAGAGGTTGCACCCGTCAACGTAAAAGGAAGGCACCATGATCAAATCGCTTGAACCGACGTTAGATCACATTCCAGCTCGGAAAGTTACCGCCCCTCACAAGATCCTGATCATGCTGCTCATTTCGATTGCGACGATCTTCGTCTCCGCTCTTCCGGGAAGCGCTTCGGCAAGTTCAGGCATGGGGCAAACAAGGAATTTTGGATATGCCCACCTGTTGTTATTTGATACGTCATCTCTTAAAAAACCGCTGGGGTAGTTCGCCGACTGCCACTTAATTACTTGAGCAGTTTCTGCGCATCCTTTGTCAGTGCGTAGAAGGCCCACTTGCCTCGTTGCGTGCGAGTAAGCAATCCTGCATCCACAAGCAATTTGAGGTGGTGGCTTACGGTGCTCTGTGCCAATCCCGTCTCTGGGGTCAGATCGACGACACAGGCTTCCGCGTTTTCGCCCGCAGCAACCGCCATCATCAACGAGAGGCGGGTACCGTCACCAAGAGCCTTGAATTGCTCCGCCAATTTCGCAACATCCTTCGGCGACCGGGTGAGCGCGATTGTTTGTGCCACACGTCGATCTTACATTGACATCGATCGATATGACGATAAGGTTCTCATATCGAAATCTATCTATTTGAGGACCCGGTGAGTCAATTCAAGAAAAGCGCCACAGAAAATCCGCTCTCCCAACTCTCAAAAATCAATCGTTTCCTACCTCTCTGGATTCTTGCCTCTATGGCCGCAGGGCTCCTGCTAGGCAAGACGATTCCGGGGATCAGCAAGGTACTCACTGCAATTCAAATTCAGCAGACCTCCCTGCCAATAGCTTTGGGACTCTTTGTCATGATGTACCCGGTGTTGGCCAATGTCCGCTACGAGGAAATGGGACATTTGCGATCGGACAAGAAGCTTCTAACTTCGTCTTTGATTCTTAATTGGCTGATCGGGCCAGCTTTGATGTTCTCATTGGCGTGGATCTTCTTAGGCGACAAACCTGAATACCGAACTGGCCTCATTATTATCGGCTTGGCGCGATGTATCGCGATGGTTCTGATTTGGAACGATCTTGCCTGCGGTAGTCGGGAAGCTGCGGCGCTCTTGGTGGCCATTAATTCGTTGTTCCAAATTGCCGCTTACGCGCTTTTGGGAACTTTCTATCTCAAAATCCTGCCCACATGGCTGGGGCTTGATTCTTTTTCTGTTTCGTTCTCCACGTGGGATATAACCAGAGCTGTTTTGATTTTCTTGGGAGCCCCGCTTATCGCCGGCTATTTCACGAGAAAAGTGGGCGTCCGCAAGAAGGGTACTAATTGGTATGAACAGAGACTTATTCCGAGGATTGCTCCATTTGCCCTGTATGGCCTGCTGTTTACAATAGTTTTGATGTTTGCGTTGCAGGGCCAGGCAATCATTGATTCACCTGGGGTTGTTGTTCAAGTGGCCGTGCCCTTATTGATTTACTTCTTGGTTATGTGGGGGGTTTCCTATATTTTCGGTAAGGCGGTCGGTTTGCCGTATGAGAAGGCGACGACATTGGCCTTCACCGCTGCTGGAAACAATTTTGAACTTGCGATTGCCGTGAGTATCGGGGTATGGGGAATCACATCAGGTCAGGCGATGGTCGGTGTTATTGGTCCGTTGATTGAAGTTCCAGCGTTGGTCGCACTTGTCTATATTTCGCTCTGGCTCCGAAAGAGGTATTCACGATGAAGAAACCCACTGTGCTTTTCGTATGCATTCACAACGCCGGTCGCTCTCAGATGGCGGCGGCTTTTCTTTCGCATCTCTCACAGGGCGCAATTGAGGTTCGCTCGGCTGGAACACAACCAGCCAATGCGGTCAATCCTGTTGTCGTGGAAGCGATGAAAGAGAAAGGGATCGATCTCTTCGGAGCGATCCCTAAAGTCCTCACGACTGAAGCGGTGCAAGATAGCGATGTCGTCATCACCATGGGGTGCGGGGATGCCTGCCCGTATTTCCCCGGCAAGAGGTACCTTGACTGGAAGCTGGCCGATCCGGCAGGAGGCAGTCTTGAGCAGATTCGCCCAATTCGAGACGAGATTGAATCCCTAGTCCGCGCCTTGATCCAGGAGATCTTGCCTCAGCAGTAGGTAGGGACTTGCTCCTGTCAGGGCTTGGGGCTATTTTTCGAACATATGTTCGAAAACTCCAGCCCAGCCCAGGAACCCATGTCACCCGAGGCTCCCGTCATAAGACGTGCCCAAATTAGCCAAGTTGGCCCCCACGAAGTTTTAGCCGATGGATCGACCCCTGTGGAGTTCACCTTCCGTGGCAGGCGTTTTCGTATTCATAGTGTCCTCTCACGATGGTGCGAAGCAGGGGGGTGGTGGAATCGCATCAGCGATGGCATCTATCGCCCTGATGATGGGGCCCGCGCACTCTGGAGGGTCGAGGCGGCTCCCATCGGAGCCCTTACTACCTTTGAGATCGAACGCGATGAGATTACTGGCACCTGGCGCATCACGGTTCTCTAATGAGCACATTCGTCCATCTGCGCGCATGCAGCGCCTACTCTCTTAAATACGGCACCACCCAGCCACACGATCTCGTTGCCCGTGCACATGAGTATGAGATGCCAGCGCTCGCACTTACTGACCGCGATGGCTTGGCCGGTGCGATTCGCTTTGCTCAGAGTTGCGTCGACTACGGAGTTGCTCCAATTATCGGGATCGATCTTGCAATCGAAACTCCTCGCGCTCTTTCTAGAGGTACAAAGAATCTTCCTCGCATCACTCTTTTGGCACATGCCGGCGGCGGTTGGCGTTCGCTTACGCGATTGCTGACTTCTTTGAACACGTATAAGACACTCGAACCAAGTCGTGCTCCTGTTCTTACTTTGGATTTTCTCCAGCGATTTAGCGAGTACAGCGGGAATCTTTTGGCGCTGCATGGCCCTGATTCACCGGTTGGCGCTGCAATCGCATTGCATCGCAGCGATCTGGCTCTTGAATGTTTTGGGCAGGTGCGCGACTTCTTTGCTGACAACGCCATCGAATGTGTGTCGCACTTGGTTGCAGGGGCTGGACCTCGATCCACCGCGCACGCTGCACGATCATTGATTTTTGCTCGTGATCATAAAATTACCGCCGTCATCACCAACGCGGTCCGTATGCGCGAGCGCGAGGACGGCCCTATCGCCGACATTTTAGATTCTGCGCGCCAATTAGTTCCTTTGCACACTCGTCATGTCGAACGAAAAAATGCTGAAGCCTTCCTCAAATCAAGCGCCGAGATGATTGCCCTTGCCGAGGAAATCTCGCGGGCAGCTGGCGAGCGCAACGCACGCGAACTTCTTGCGGCAACACGCGAATGGGCAGAGCGCGCCATCCTCTCTCCAACTCGCGATATCGGCCTAGGTGGCATTCATTTACCTGAGCCCCATATCGTCGGAGCTGATTCTTCGTTGCAGATGCAATCCATATTGCGTGCCCGGTCCGAGGCTGGTCTGTATTGGCGCTACAGCGATAGCACGATGATTGAGCAAGCACGTCAACGTTTAGACGATGAACTCGTAACAGTTGCAACACTGGGATACGAGTCTTACTTCCTCACGGTTGCGGATATCACGGACATGGCACGGGAGCGCGGCATTCGTGTGGCGGCGCGTGGCAGTGGTGCGGGCTCGCTTATCTGCCATCTTCTCGGGATATCCGGGGTCGATCCGCTACGACATGGACTTCTCATGGAACGTTTCTGTTCGCCTCTGCGCCGGGCCCTTCCTGACATTGATATCGACGTTGAATCCGCCCGCCGGTTGGAAATCTATGATCTGGTCTTCAAGCGCTACGGAGATTCCAATTGGAGCACTCCTGGCAACACTTCTCGTTGTGCAACCGTCGCGATGGTCGATACGTATCGTGCTCGGCATGCAATTAGAGACACGGGTGCCGCTCTCGGGCTTCCTTACGCCGAAATTGATCTGATAGCAAAGTCTCTGCCGCATATCCGCGCTCGAAATATTTCACAGGCGTTGTCAAGCCTTCCCGAGTTGCGGGGGATCAACCTCAAGAGCCCGTTGACAGCGATGACTATCTCTTTAGCAGAGCGACTCGACGGTCTTCCACGACATTTGGCGATGCATCCTTGTGCTGTTGTTTTATCTGATGGTGCTTTTCTTGATCGTGCGCCCTTGCGAATCAATGCGGGCGGGTATCCGATGGTGGAGTTCGACAAAGACGATGTTGAGGCAGTCGGTCTGCTTAAGCTCGACATCCTTGGCGTCCGTATGCAATCCGCTATCGCCTATGCGATCTCTGAAATCAGTCGAACGGGTGAGAGCGTCGATATCGATTCCATCGCGTTAGACGACAAGGCGACCTTCGATCTCATTGCCTCGACCCGTACACTCGGAATTTTCCAAGTGGAGAGCCCGGGCCAGCGCGAACTTGTCGGCAAACTTGCGCCTCAAACTTTCACCGATCTGATTATCGACATCTCTCTTTTTAGACCAGGGCCAGTGAAAAGCGACATGATTTCACCATTTCTGCGCGCTCGGCATGGGTGGAGCCCGGCCCAGATCATCCATCCTGATCTCTATGACGTCTTGCACGAAACTGAAGGCGTCGTCGTTTTCCACGAACAGGTGATCCAGATTATTTCTATCCTCACCGGAGTCTCTCTTGCACAGGCAGATGAGAAGAGACGAGCACTGGTAGATAGGGAAGGTCAGCAGGAAGTCTGTGATTGGTTTTATCCCACAGCACTGGCTCGCGGGTATGAAATTCACACAGTGGATGCCGTATGGGATATTTTGCGTGCCTTCGCATCCTTCGGTTTCTGCAAAGCACACGCGGCGGCATTTGCGCTCCCGACCTACCAATCGGCCTGGCTTAAAACCCACTATCCCGCTGCTTTTATAGCTGGGGTTCTGACGCATGACCCCGGTATGTATCCCAAGCGCTTGATCCTTGATGATGCGCGTCAATTGGGTGTTGTGGTTGCCCCGATAGATGTCAATCGCTCGGGGGCTTCCTATCATGTCGAGCAAATCGATCCGAGTATGGCGCGAGTGCCTGCAGTAGCTTTTGACGGCAAGAGCACGGGGCGCGCTCTTGCCTTGCCCGACGCGCGAGGCTCTGCGATCCGGGTATCACTAGCGGATTTGTCGGGAATCAGCAGCGATGAGGTTGAGTCGATCATCGCTGGACAGCCCTATCTGGACTTGTCTGACTTTCATTCCAGATCAGGTGCGTCTTTTCCGACGAGCGAAAAATTGATCTTGGTTGGGGCATTCGATGAGATCCACAAAATTGATCAAGGAGAGATCAATCGTCGGGACCTGCTTCTGCATTTAAGCGATCTCCATCGATCCTCAGCCCAATCATTGGGAAGCTCACAACTCAACTTCGGTTTCACCCCGCCCGCGCTTATTCCGAGCGGTCTTCCGGATTTGGATGCCGGCGAAAGGGTACGTCATGAAATTAATCATCTGGGGATGGACGTCTCCCGCCACCTTCTCGAGTTCTATGCAGATTTTCTCAATGAGATAGGAGCCGTGCGTTCTACAGACCTCCTTGCCCAAAGATCAGGGGCTTCAGTGTTGGTTGCCGGCGTGAAGGTCGCTCGGCAGAGTCCTCCGGTGCGCTCGGGTAAGCGCGTCATTTTTCTTACCATCGATGATGGGTATGGCTGCAATGACGCGACTTTCTTCGATGATGCCCAGCGCAATTACGCAGACGTCCTCTTTGGTTCGTGGCTATTTTTAGTGCGCGGAGAAGTCCGTCGCACTGGTCCAAGAGGTGTCTCGTTGCGCGCAACTGGGGCATGGGATCTCCGCGCTGCTTACGAAAAACATCTGCAAAGTAGAAGTACGCTCGCAATATGAGCACGGCAACCATTCTCCATGTCGACATGGATGCTTTCTATGCCTCGGTTGCCGAGCGCGATGATCCTTCACTCAAAGGAAAGGCGGTGGTTGTCGGGGCAGGAGTACGTGGCGTCGTGCTTTCTGCAAACTACCTTGCGCGAACTTTTGGAATTCATGCTGCAATGCCAGTAGGAAGAGCTCAGCGCATGGCACCGCACGCAATTTTTATCACACCAGATCATGGGCGCTATAGCGAAGTCTCCGAGCATGTGATGGAGATCTTTCATTCCTATACACCGCACGTCGAACCCCTCTCGTTGGATGAGGCATTTCTTGATGTCACAGGGTCAAGGCGCCTACTCGGAACCGGTCGTCAGATCGCGACAGCGATTCGCGCCAAAGTGGAAGCGCAAGAAGGCATCACGTGCTCGGTAGGGATTGCACCTTCAAAGTTCATTGCCAAGCTGGCATCAGGTCGTTGCAAACCAGATGGCATGCTCGAAATTCCCGCAGATCGCATACTTAGTTTCCTCCACCCATTGCCCGTCTCTGCCATATGGGGAGTGGGGCCAAAAACAACTGAGGCACTAGAGCGTTTGGGATTGCGCACCGTTGAAGAAGTCGCGCATACGCCCCGAGCAACATTGATTCGAGCGTTGGGAGAAGCCAGCGGGTTCTCCCTTTACGAATTGGCATGGGGACGTGACTATCGAGATGTCGTAACGGACGAACCTGATAAGAGCATTAGTGCGGCAGAAACTTTTGCTCGTGACATAGATGATCAAGAAATAATTTTGCGAGAGTTCCTCCGTCTTAGCGAGAAAGCGACCCATCGATTGCGAGAAAGAAATCTTTTTGCAAAGACGATCTCGATAAAAGTGCGTTACGCAGATTTCACAACGATTAACCGTTCGAAGACTTTGTCGCTGGCTATCGACAGCACGCATGAAACCTATGAAGTGGTGAAGAAACTTTTTCTGGCCCTCCATCTCGACCGAGCGCGATTGCGCTTAGTTGGGGTCGCCCTCGAGAACCTCGAGTCACAGGCTTGCGAGCAGTTGGTTCTGGGTTCTCGCGAGCGTGGTTGGAGGGAGGCTGAGGGGGCTATAGACCGGGCTCAGGCCCGTTTTGGCCCTGGAAGTGTCCGACCTGCTCGTTTGATGCGACGAGATAGTGAGAAATAGGACACTTCCATGCCGAAAATTTCAGTGTGCAATGCACGGGTAGATGTTCTATTGTGGGCTAATAACGAGTAGATCATGAGCAAGGGAGGGTGAAATGGCGCTTTCAGAGCACGAGCGCAAGCTCCTTGCCCAGATGGAGGAAGCACTTTCGGCTGATGATCCTCATCTAGTCTCCACTCTTACCGGAACTCGTC